>NZ_JAWQCX010000002.1:0-467163 GCF_036317945.1 Collinsella sp. CM84Y_54 | reverse complement strand
GGGGTGCCCTGCTCCGGGAAGTGGGCTTCGCGAACTTCCCGGAGCAGGGCACCCCGCCCGGAGCAGGCCCTCTCGACCGTTTCGATATGCGGGGGCTGATTCTTTTTTATGCAATGTGTTCCTATAGTTTTGTCAACCGTCGGGGCCACTCCCGGTAGGGCATCCGGTCGCGCATCACGGCGTATATCGCCCTGAGCCGCTTCCTCGCGACGACCTTGAGCGCCCGCCCGTGCCGTTTCCCGGGGATGGACCGCGCCACCCCCGGACCCTGCGCGCCAAAGGGACGAGTCCCCTTGGAACCCCGTCTATTGCTCTCAACACGGAAACAGGGGAGTGGGGGATACGGGTTGTAAGATGCCGACGGGCGAGCGCTATGCTGTCTCAAGTCCGCATGTAGCTTGGTCGGAGGCCGTCTCTGCGTCTCAAGGCGGGCAGTGGATTCTGGCAATCGAACTTCTTCGTATCTGTTCACTGAGACTTGAGCGATGCGCTCCGCACAAATAATGTCACCGAAGTATGCGGAATATCAGAAGAGAGATTGCGGGGCGTAAGTCAGCGCATGAAGAGCTGCCCGTCGTTTTGATAATGACATAATTAAGTGGCAAACTGAAGCGATCGGAGCGACCATGATTCTTGACAGCCTGCGTAACAGCGCGTCTTTTAATGAAACCGACCGAGCCATTGCTACCTATCTGCTCAATCATACCGGCGACCTTAAGACCCTCACTATGGCAAAGCTCGCACAGGAGACTTACACTTCGAACGCGACTATCATCCGCTTTTGTAAGAAATTGGGCCTAAGCGGCTATCGAGAGTTGATTATGCAGCTCATCCAGGAGATAAGCGGAGACTATCTTCTGGCTGCCACTGTCGATCACAATCGTCCTTTTGGCAGTACCGATTCAATTGAGGCCATCGAGGGCAACCTTGCAAATCTCCTGAAGGGCGTCATAGATCAAACGAAAATCGAGCTCGATAGCGCCAAATTGAGCATAATCGCCAAGGCAGTTCTTAGCGCCCCGCGAATTTACATCTTTGCTAAAGGGGAAAGCTATCTGGCGGGAAGTATCTTTCGCAACAATCTTCTCAAGCTCGATCGTCATGTCACCATGGCAGACGACGGGGGCCTGCAGACGCTGCACGTTAAGAACGGTAGGCCCGGCGACCTGTTTTTATTCCTAAGCTACAGCGGCATTCACTATGATTATTCCAAATACGCCACCGCTCTTTCCGAGCGTGGAATCAAGCCGTGTTTAATCACGGCGTTTTCTGATTCGGCGCTCGCCAGGCAATGCGACACTGTCTTGCTCATTCCAAAATCAGAGCGCGTGATTGGAAAGGTTGCCAATTACTCTTCCATGATCTCGCTCACGTATACGCTTCAGGTTATTTATTCGCTTATATTCAATCAGGATTATCAAGAGAACTATCGTGTAAAACACGAGGCCGATTCGTTCATCTTTACGAGTTTTGCGGAGATTTAGTCATAAAAAAGGTGACCCCAAAGCATTTTTGCCTTGAGGCCACCTTTTGTGCTTTTGCTATTTGGATGGCTTCTCTACTTCAGCTCAGGCCAATAGCCCTTGTTCGCCTCGATCATGTCGTCCAAGACTTCCTTGGCCACGCGGGCTGAGGGAATCGTGCGATTGAGGGTGAAGGCCTCGAGTGCCTTCTGGTAGGAGCCTTCGATAACGGCCTCGACCACAAGGCCCTCGCAGGCATCCTGCTGTTCGATAAGGCCCTTGTAGAAGCGGGGAATCTTCCCGACGCGGATCGGTTCGGCTCCTCGATCGGTGATGTACGCCGGAATTTCGACCGTTGCGTCGTCCGAGAGATTCTCGATTGCACCATTATTGGGCACAATCACCAGCTGGCGATGGCGCAGGTCTTTCGCCAGGGACTTGACGACATCGACAATGAACCTGCCGTGGACGCCTACATAGAACTGCGTGAGATCGACCTTTTCACCGCGCTTAAGCGCCGCAGATGCGTCGAAGATACGCTTTTCGCGGCCGTTTACGACCTGCATGCCACGCGTGTTATTGATGTCCATGTACTCCACGCAGGCATCGGGCAACAGGTAATACTGGTAATAGGTGTTGGGGAGGTAATCCTGGAATAGCGTAGAAATCGTTGCCGCATTCTTGAAGGTGTGGGCCCAGTCTGGGTCCTTTACCAATGCGTCATTGAGGCTTGCCTCGGAAATGTAACCGTACTTACGCACGTGCTCTTTGAGCTTGTCCGTAACGTCGACGCCCTTGCAGCGTACGCTGGTATACCACCCAAAGTGATTGAGGCCAAAGTAGTCGACTTCAATGTCGTCGAGTTCGCAGCCCAAAATCTCCGCCATGCGGGCTTCAATCTCTACCGGCATATCGCAGATGTCGAGAATGCGAGCGTTTGGACGCAGCTTGTGCATCGCCTTGGCTACGATGGCAGCGGGGTTAGAGTAGTTGACGATCCAGTAGTCCTTGCAGGCGTACTCCTCGCAGAAATCGACAAGCTCGCACATGGGGAAGATGGTCCTCATGCCATAGGCCATGCCACCTGCTCCGCAGGTTTCTTGGCCGACTACGCCATGGCGCAGGCTGATCTGCTCATCCTGGATACGCATCTTGAGCCCGCCCACGCGCATCTGCGCCATAACAAAGTTCGCATCTGTAAACGCCTCTTTGGGGTCGACGGTTACATGCAAGGGGATCTCGGGGGCAAGGTCATCGATAACTGCCTTAACCACCACAGCGACCGTGTCCTGGCGTTCCTTGTCGATGTCATAGAGCCAAAGCTCACGAATCCCCAGTTCGTCCTTTTGATCAAGCAGGTCTTTGACGATACCGGCGGTATAGGTGCTGCCGCCGCCGCAGATGACAATCTTGTATCCGTTCATGTTGTTCATGCCTTTCAAATCAAATGCCTTTCAAATCAAATTGAGCTGCAGACAATCTTGGTTACTATCTGCACGAAGTAGGTAGCAATGTTGATGACCGCCGCCATGCCTGCAATGCTGCCTGCGTCCGCGTGCCTTCCTGAACGCCGGGTCCAAACCGCAGCGAGTAGACCCAGGAGCGGCCAGATAAAACCGCATGCGAATGCAGCAATAAGTACGAGAAGACCCCTTGTCGACTTTTCTTTGTACATGTTGAGCAGGCGTTCGAACATGCCTTGGATTGAATGAAACGTTTTGGTCAGCATGAGGTCTCCTCGCTCCTCGCTTATCGCTTATCGCTGAAGCGACTGTTAATCTTCCAGATTAAGGATGGGACGCAGCAGGTCGAAGACGGAGTGCACGTTGGTTCCCACGACAATTTGGACATTGGTGCCGTTCTTAAACAGGCCCTTGTCGATAGCCTTCTTGATGGTCTCTTCGTTGACCTTGTTGGGATCTTTGACTTCGACACGGAGACGAGTCATGCAGCAGCCCATGGTGTTGATATTGTCCTTGCCGCCAAGGCCGTTGATGATGTTCTGCACCATCTCCTGCTGTTTTGCGTCGACTTCCGGAGTTCCGGAGGACTCGAGAGCATTGTTGTCTCCGGAGACCTCTGCAGACCACTCTGCGGAACGGCCGGGCGTCATGAGGTTGAGTTTCTTGATCACCATCGCCAGAACGATGAACGAAACGGCGGCAAACACGATGCCCAAGACGATGTAAATCGGGAACTTGGTGACGCCCATTGGCAAAGGCAGGCCGAGCGTGAGCAGCTCGATGCCACCGTACATGTTAAGCAAGCGGACTCCCAGGACAAACAGGAGCATCTCGCCCAGTCCGTAGAACAGGCTGTAGGCAACCCAGAGAATCGGAGACGCGAACAGGATCATGAAGTCGAGCGGCTCAGTGATGCCGGAGAGCATGGCGGTGATGTAAATGGGCACCAGCATGGCTGCGACGGCTTTTCGATTCTCCGGACGGGAAGTTGCAATCATTGCGAGCACGGTGCCGAGGGTTACGAATTCCTTGCCAAAGCCGAACATGGCAAAGCGGACAGAGGGGTCGACTGTGGTGAGGGATCCGTCGGCGATATGGGGAAGCTCGGCATAGAAGATGTTTGCTGCGCCGGAAACACTCTGGCCGGCGACGACCGCCGTGCCGCCAATCGCGGAGTAGTCAAACGGCATCCACATAAAGTGGTGCATGCCGAGAGGTACGAGGACGCGGTTCAGGAAGCCGTAAATGAAAACGCCCAGACCACCCGAGGCTGCGATGAATGAAGAAGCGTTGCTGATGGCGTTGGCGATAGGGGGCCACACGATAGTCGCTCCGATGCCGAAGACAATGCTCAGCGGAACCATCGCCAGAAGGGCCAGGCGGGGTCCGCCGTAAATCCGGATATACTCCGATACCTTAACGTCGATCAGTTTGTTATAGAGCCAACCGCAGAAGCATCCGATGAGTACGCCGCCGAAGACGTTGACATCGGTAACTTGAAGACCCAGTACCGTTGCCTGGCCAGTGCCATACAGACCCATCGCGCCAGCTTTTGCCAGCTGATCGGTGAGCGTCAGGTAGGCGTTGTTGACATACAGGAACATGAGGTAACTAATAAGTCCAAACACTGCCGCGTTGGATTTTTGCTTCTTTGCGAAGCCTGCCGTTAGGCCGACTGCGAAAATCACCGGCAGGTTGCCGATCACCGCGGAGTTGGTTGCCGCGGAGAGCAGCGTGCCCAGATCTGCGACAACTCCGCTGCCGAGCGAGCATACCGTGGCGATGGCCAAAATGATGCCCGTTACCGAAAGGTACAAAATAGGGTCGACGATAACGCGGCCAAAGTTCTGGAAGGCCGTTTTGACTTTATCCATCTCTTCCCCTCTCCTAACTAATCTCGGGGGCTTGCCCCTTAGGCAGAGACGACACTCGCATACTTGCCGGCGTCAGGTGTTGATGTCGCCTCTGTTTACGGATTTCATGATAGTTGGGGTGTTTGCAAACAGGGCGGGCTGGAACAAACGGTTCTTAAAAACAAGTGCGACTAATCTATTTCGTTGTTACCATCTTTCCATTTCGGTCAGCGGTATTCTTTTTTGGTCAAACGGTTTTAAGTGTGAATGACTAACTGCACCTCAAACAATCCCTATTTCACCGCAACTTATGAAGGGATGGCTAGGCTAGGGGCGTGAGTTCCCATTCGCCGGTGGCGTGAGGGATGTCGAAGGTTCGATAGCCGCAGTCGTAGACGTGGGCCTGGGCCTCGCGGATGCTCCAGCAAATATCGCAGGCTCGGTGCGCATCCGAACCAAAGGTAATCGGCACCTCGGCATGGGCAAAGCAACGCAGCAGCCCGGTCGCGGGATAGTAGTCGTCCAAGCCCTTGCGCGGTGCGGCCCTCGATGCGACGAGCGCGCTGGGGACCGAAATCGACTGGAAAGGTGGGTTGCGCGCGGGGGTCACCACGCGGCATCGGTCTTGCTCCGAATCATGTACATCAGCCTCCAAAAGCTGCAAAAAATGACATGTTTGGAGGCTGACGTACATGTTTGGCTGAGGCGGTGGAGTGTCGGTTTCTTGCGGACAGGAAATCGCGCTCATCGCGCTCCGCCACATCCACGCCGCCCGCGATGTGTTAGCGTTTGGGTGAACAAAACGAGCCCGTGCGGAAAGGAGCCGGACCGTATGCCATGCGATAGCAAATCTCCGCTGTCCCGCGAGACCGATGCGCCCGAGACCATCGTCAAGCTGGAATGCGATATCGACGACGCATCGCCCGAGGTGCTCGCCTACGCCGCCGACCGCCTGCGCGAGGCCGGTGCGCGCGAGGTGCATTGGCTGCCCCTCTATTGCAAGAAGGGCCGTCCCGGCTGGCAGCTGCAGGTAATCTGTACCCACGAGGATATCGAGCGCCTGCAGACGATTGTCTTTTTGGAGACCACGACCAATGGCATTCGCCGCCAGGTTATGGAGCGCGTTTGCCTACCACGCCGCTTTGAGCGCGTAACGACGCCATGGGGCGAGGTGTCCGTTAAAGTGGCAACCCTGCCCGACGGCAGCGAGCGTGCAGCGCCCGAGTACGAGGACTGCGCCCGCCTTGCCCGCGAGCACAATGTGCCGCTCCAACGCGTGATGCAGGCGGCCCAGAGCGCGGCACTGCGATTTGAGTAACGCGGCCGGCGGCACGCCACGCCCAGCTCCATCAACCCCACCCGAAAGGACCACCATGAAATACCTCATCGCTTCCGACATCCACGGCTCGGCATACTGGGCCGAGCGCCTCTGCGCCGCCATCGAGTCCGAGCAGCCCGACCGCATCGTCCTGCTGGGCGACCTGCTCTATCACGGTCCGCGCAACGACCTGCCGCGCGACTATGCTCCCAAGCGCGTGATTCCGCTGCTCAACGCCCTGGCCGACCGCATCATCGCGGTGCGTGGCAACTGCGACGCCGAGGTCGACCAGATGGTGCTCGACTTTCCCGTCATGGCCGACTACGCCACGCTGTTTGACGAGACCGGCCGCGAGCTGTTCCTGACGCACGGCCACGTCTTTGGCGCTGGCATGCACAACAGCGTCGACCACGCGCCCGCGCTGCCCGAGGGCTCCGCGCTCGTCTACGGCCATACGCACATCAAGGTTAACGAGGCAAGCGCCGCGCACCCGGGCCTGTGGCTCTTCAATCCCGGCAGCGTGAGCATTCCCAAGGACGGTACGCACAGCTACGGCATCTACGAGGGCGGCACGTTCCGTCACGTGGTCCTAGAGGAGGAATAACCATGGCGCAGCACATGGCTCAGCAAAATGCCGAGGGTTCGCGCGACCTGTCCACGCTGGTCGACGCGTCGGCCGAGCTGCAGCATCTGGTGCAGACTATCTGGCGTCTGCGTCAGCCCGATGGCTGCCCGTGGGATCGCGAGCAGACGCATCAGAGCATCGGCAAGAACATGATCGAGGAAGCCTACGAGGCGCTCGATTGCATCGAGGCCGATGATGCCACGCATCTGCGCGAGGAACTCGGCGACGTGCTCATGCAGGTAGTACTGCATGCGCAGATCGCGGCGGACGCCGGCGAGTTTACGCTGGCCGACGTGGCGCACGATATCGACGCCAAGCTCATCCGCCGCCACCCACACGTGTTTGGCGATGCGGACGCCGAGAGCTCCGACGAGGTGCTCAAGATTTGGGATGAGGTCAAGCTTGCCGAGAAGGCCGCCAAGGACAAGGCCGTGGCGGCGGGCGAGGCTGCTCCTGAGGGGCTGCTCGACGGTGTGCCCACGCATCTGCCGGCGCTGATGCAGGCTCAGAAGGTGTCGCGCAAGGCGGCTGCCGTGGGCTTTGAGTGGGAGACGGTCCAGGATGTGTGGGACGAGGTCGCCGAGGAGCGTGCCGAGTTTGAGGCCGAGGAGCCCGGCTCGCCCGAGCGCGAAATGGAGTTTGGCGACCTGCTCTTTGCTCTAGTCAACGTTGCGCGCAAAGAGGGAATCGACGCCGAGAGCGCCCTGCGTGCCAGCACGGCCAAGTTCCGCCGTCGCTGGGCCGCGATGGAGCAGATGGCGGCCGACGCCCACGTGGATCTGGCTGAGCTTTCGACCCACGGTCTCAACGACCTGTGGGATGCCGCCAAGGCAGAGGAGTAAGACCGCGGGAACGACGGGCTGACATGCCTCATCGTTCCCGCTAAATTTTTCGAAAAACAATTGTATCCCTTGGCTAACTTAGGGCATAATGCAAAAAGTGCGACATGGCTAACTTACGGAGACGCACCGATGGTGCACGGTCAGCCGGTCGCTTGCATCCACTACGTTTCCAAGTGAGAGGGAGACAACATGAGCGATATTTTGGACGTCTACGGTCGCGAGGTGCTCGACAGCCGCGGCAACCCCACCGTCGAGGTCGAGGTCGTGCTCGAGGACGGCAGCTTTGGCCGCGCAATGGTGCCTTCGGGTGCTTCGACCGGCGCCTTTGAGGCCTGCGAGCTGCGCGATGGCGACAAGGGCCGCTACCTGGGCAAGGGCGTTTCGCAGGCCGTCGAGCACGTCAACAACGAGTGCGCTAACGCCGTCGTGGGCCTCGACGCCTTCGACCAGCGTGCCGTCGATGCCGCGCTGATTGCCGCGGACGGTACCCCCAACAAAACCAAGCTCGGTGCCAACGCCATCCTGGGCGTGTCGCTGGCCACCGCGCGCGCTGCGGCAGAGTCGGCGGGCCTGTCGCTGTACCAGTACCTGGGTGGCGTCAACGCCCACCTGCTGCCCACACCTATGATGAACATTCTCAACGGCGGCGTGCATGCCGATAATAACGTCGACTTCCAGGAGTTCATGATCATGCCGGTGGGCGCCCCGAGCTTTGCCGAGGGCCTGCGTTGGTGCGCCGAGGTCTACCACACCCTCAAGGGTGTGCTGCACGAGGCCGGCCTGGGCGGCGGCGTGGGCGACGAGGGCGGCTTTGCGCCCAACCTCAAGACCAATGCCGAGCCGTTCGAGTACATCACCAAGGCCGTCGAGAAGGCTGGCTTTAAGCCCGGCGTTGACTTCATGTACGCCATGGATCCGGCGTCCACCGAGTTCTACAACGCCGAGACCGGCATGTACGAGCTCAAGGGCGAGGGCGTTGAGTATACGAGCGCTCAGATGGTCGATTACTGGGAGAAGCTTGTCGACACCTATCCCATCATCTCCATCGAGGACGGCATGGCAGAGGAGGACTGGGACGGCTGGGTTGAGCTCACCCGCCGCATTGGCAACAAGGTGCAGCTGGTGGGCGACGACCTGTTCGTCACCAACACCGAGCGCCTCAAGAAGGGCATCGAGCTGGGCGCCGCCAACGCGATCCTGGTCAAGGTCAACCAGATCGGCACGCTCACCGAGTCGCTCGAGGCCATCGAAACCGCCAAGGAGGCCGGCTACGCTTGCATTGTGAGCCACCGTTCCGGCGAGACCGAGGACTCCACAATCGCCGACCTGGTCGTGGGCGTCAACGCCGGCCAGATCAAGTCGGGCGCCCCGTGCCGCAGCGACCGTATCGCCAAGTACAACCAGCTCATCCGCATCGAGGACGAGCTCGAGGGCAGCGCGCGCTACGCCGGTAAGTCTGCGTTCTACAACATTCGCTAGGCAGCGGCGTGTGCGGGGGCGGGGTTGACTCGGATTCGCCTCGCTTCCGCCAGGCACTGTTGAGCACCATTGGGCGCCGGGCCATACGGCTCGGCGCCTTTTTTATGTCGAGCAAAGGCTGGCGAAGGCGGTGCGGGCGCTCGTGCTATAACTAAAAGGCTTAGCGCAAACAAACCTCAACCGCACAAGGCGCACATGGATCAGATTTACGACAACAGGTATTATTCCGCCGGTTCGCGCGAGCCGTCGCCTCGCCGCGCGGGTACCGTGCAGCTCGGCGGGTCCGACTACGCCGGCGTCGATCGCCGCGCACAGCGTCCGGCAAGTGCCTCGCACCCCCGTGCTCAAATGAATATGCCGACGGACCGTTCGCCACGTTCGGCGCGCCCGACGCATGCTCAGCGCCCCTCGGCTCAAACACACGAAAAGTCGACCAGGCCCTCGAGCCGTCTTTCGGGCTCGGACTTCATGCACTACGCCAACGACAACGCGGTGGTCAAGGCAATCTACGACTCTACCCATGGACCCCAGCGCGGGCTGTTTATTGGCATTGTTGTCGTCCTGGTGCTCGTGAGCCTGTACTTTCCCGTGCGCGACCTCTACGTTGCCAAGCGCTCGAACGATATCTTGGCCAAGCAGGTCGAGATTCGCCAGCAGTACAACGACGAGCTGCAGAAAAGCGTCGACAAACTGCTCTCGGAGAAGGGCATTAAAGACGCGGCATCCGAGGACCTGGGCCTGGTGATGCCCGGCGAGAAGAGGATTGAAGTGCAGGGCCTGGACGACGATTCGGATTCGTCTTCGAGCAAAAAGTCCTCGAACGCCAAGAAGGCCAGCGAAGTTGCCAAAGAGATCGAAGAGGTCGGCAAGGACGTACCGTGGTACATCCAAACGCTCGATATGCTTTTTGGGTTTAACGGCGTCGAGGGCCAGACAGTCGTGTCCAACGGCAAATAGCGCCCGGAGGGGAGCCCGCAATGACGAATTGCAAACGATATAAGGTGGCGGCGATTGACCTGGGAACGGTGTCGTCGCGACTGGTGCTGGCCCAGGTCGAGGGCGGGGCGATCGTGGAATCGTCCAAGCATACCGAGATTACCGACTTGGGCGAGGGCGTGGATGCGACGGGGCGCTTTTGCGAGGCGGCCGTTGAGCGCGTGCTCGCTGCATGCCGTATGTTTGTGGACGAGGCCCGTGCCTTTGGGGCCGTGTGCATCTGCACCACGTGCACGAGCGCCGCGCGTGATGCGTCCAATGCCGCGCTGCTACTGGACGGCCTGCGCGAGCTGGGGCTCGAGCCGCAGGTGATTCCGGGCGAGGTCGAGGCGCGCCTGACGTTTTTTGGCGTGGCGCACGACTTTGCTGGCGAGCGCATCATTGTTGCCGATTCGGGCGGCGGATCCACGGAGCTCGCGACGGGCGTCTATGCGCCGGAACGCGGCGTCTTTGCGCTGGAGGGAACGCGCTCGCTGGACATCGGTTGCCGCCGCGTGACCGAGCGGTTTTTCTCGGCGTTGCCGCCGGCGGACTGTGAGCTTGCCGCCGCTGGCGCATGGGCGGGCGAACAGTTCGGGGCTTACTTTGAGGGCCTGCCGAGCAATTTTGAGCGCGCCGAGCGCCTCGTTGCGGTGGGCGGCACCGTCACCACGCTCGTGGCGCTGGTGCACGAGCTGGAGCCGTATGATTCGAGCTTTGTGCACCTGCGCGAGCTTTCGCTGGAGCAGGTTTCGGCCGCTATCGAGCGCATGTCCGCGCTGGATGTTGAGGGTATCGCCGCGTTGCCGGGCGTGCAACCCAAGCGCGCGGGCGTGATCTTGGCAGGCGCCGTGGTGATTCGAGAGCTCATGCAATCCGGCGGCTACGACACGCTCACCGTAAGCGAGAACAGCCTGCTCGCCGGCATGGCTGCCACCATCAACGAGGTTCTCGACGGCGTCACCCCCACCATCGGCTGGACCCCGAGCCTGAGCGCCCTTTAACCGTCTTCCTCTGAGTTGCGGTGAAATAGTTCCTAAATAAGCTGGTAAACGGTATAAACAGGATCTATTCCACCGCAACTTAGAGCCCCGCCGGCGTGTAAAAGAAACGAGCCCGCATCCCTGGGGGACACGGGCTCGTAAAAACCAAATGGTAGGGGCGGTGGGACGTCCGCGCATTTGCTGCGCAAGTACGCACCGGCTTCGGCCGCCTGTCGGCGCCCTCGCCGGCTCGCTACGGACGCTGCGCGTCCGATTAACGCTCGCCCCCTCGCGGGTTCGAGTCCCACCGGCATCTAAAAGAAGCGAGCCCGCATCCCTGGGGAACACGGGCTCGCAAGCGATCACATGGTAGGGGCGGTGGGACTCGAACCCACAATCCTTGCGGCGAGAGATTTTAAGTCTCCTGCGTATGCCAATTCCGCCACGCCCCCGTGAGACTAGAAGTCTAGCACAAGCCGCCCGTTACGCGTTGACAGCCATCGAGTGTTGGCCCGACTTCTCAAGGAACTCCTGGAACTTGGCTTCGTCGCCCTTGTTCTGGTACTGCAGGGCCAGCAGGTACTCCAAGCGGCAACTCTTAACCTTATCGTCGCCGGCCTCCTCGAGCATGCGCTCCAGCTCGGGAATGTCGTTGTGGCGCTTGAGGATCATCGTGTCGTACATCAGCTGGCACTCGTGCGCAACTGCCTCGGCCTGACCGCCCTCAAAGCCCTTGATCTCGTGCAGCAGCTCTTTGGACTTTTTGCGGTCCTCCTGGCCAACGTAGTAGTTAAAGGCCTTAATGACCAGGTCGACGCGTTGCATCTTGGGCAGGTTGAGTCCCAGCAGCAGGTCGAACATCTCGCTGGCGTGCTCATGGTCCTCGCGCAGCAGATAGGAGTTCAGGCGCAGGTAGTCGCGGTTGTAGCGCGGGTACAGCATGCTGGTGAGTTTGCCGTCGAGCAAACGATCGAATTCGTCCCACTGCTTGGCGGCCATAAGCTGCTGCAGGCGTTTAAACGTGGTGCGTTTTTTGACGCTAAAGAACACCGACACGGCGATGCAGATGATAACGACGGCGGTCCAGAGTGTGCGGGAATCGGGCATATTAGGGTCCTTAGTCGCTCATAAAGCGAGTGGTATGACAACACGTACTAGATGTATTATACGCAGCGCGCAAGCAAACTGGCATAAAAGCTCATCGAGGCTGAGTGCCATCGCTCGCTGCGGTACACTTACCTAAAGTAAACCATGAAGGGAGACATTACCTATGAAGAAGATCGTTTTGGCTTGCGGTGCTGGCGCTGCTACTTCCACGCTCGTTGCCCAGAAGGTCGCCACCCTGCTCGACGCCAACGGTTATGCCGGCAAGTATGAGATCGTGCAGTGCGCCATCTCCGAGGCCAAGGATTACTGCGACGAGGGCGCTGACCTGCTGATCGCCACCACCGTTGCCCCCGAGGGCCTCACCTGCCCGTACGTGAGCGGCGTGCCCTTCATGACCGGCATGAACCGCGTCGCTGCCGAGAAGGCCGTCCTCGACGTTATGGCTCAGTAGGCGCTGCCTGTATGAGTGAGCAGAACGCCAACCCGGTCGAGCTCTTTGGCATGCGCGTTGCCCATGTGGGCATTAACGCCACCGACCTGGCAGACGCCCCGGAGATCGCGGAGCTGTTCTCGACGATGATGGGCCTGCCCGTCATCGAGACCCCGGTTTCGTACTTCAACGATTCGCTGGTCGAGGTCATGAAGCAGAACGGTCGTGGCGCCAAGGGCCACATTGGCTTTGCCGTCAACGACATCGATGCGGCCGAGAAGTGGTTTGCCGAGCGCGGGCTCGAGGTCAACGAGGAGTCGCGCGTGCTGCTGCCCGACGGCGGCACCAAGCTCGTGTACTTTAAGCGCGAGTTCGCCGGCTTCGCCGTGCACCTGTGCCGCGAGTAGCGCACAAGCTGCTACAGCTAGCAAAAAGGGATAGAGCCGCGTGGCCCTATCCCTTTATTTATGCCGAGGGGCATCCCTACCGTGGCAGGCGAATCGTAAAGCGGCTGCCGACGCCCTCGACTGAGGTCACGCCAATGACACCGCCATGGCTATCGACGATCCACTTGGCAATGGCGAGTCCCAGACCCGAGCCCTGCGCGCCGGCATCGCGCGCGTTGTCGGCACGGTAGAACCGCTCGAACGCGTGAGCTGCGGATTCCTGGTTCATGCCGATGCCCTCGTCCTCAACACTTATGTCGATCGTGCCCATGCCCGCATCGGGCGTTATGCCAAATGTGACGGTCGTTCCCGCATCCGAGTACTTGGCGGCGTTTTGCACGATCGCGCGCAGAGCCTGCTTCACGAGCGCCACGTCGACGGGCGCGTCGCAGCGCGGGTCGCTGACAAGCGCAGCGTCAAAGGCCAGCCGATACGTGTGCTCGGTATCGATCATCTGCGATTCCTCGCATACCTCGCCGACCAGCGCGGCCAGGTTGGTATGCGCGCGCCGCAGGACCGTGCGCCCGGCATCGCCGCGTGCCAAAAACAGTAGCTGCTCCACGAGCTCTTGCATGTGCTCGCTTTCAGCTTTGAGGGACGCGATGGATTCTGCCAGCACGTCCGGGTCGTCTTTGCCCCAGCGGTCGAGCATGTTCACGTAGCCCTGAATCACCGCGATGGGCGTGCGCAGCTCGTGGCTTGCATCGTTGACAAAGCGCATCTGCTGCAGCTTGGCCTCTTGCATCTGGCGCAGCAGGCGGTTGAGTGCGACCTCGATGCTTGCCAGGTCGGCGTCGCCGGTGGTGACGCTCGGCGAGTCGACGCTTGCGCGCGCGATGGCCTGCTCCAGCGTTTCCATCTTGCCGCCGGCGAGCTGCATGCGGCCGAGCTCGTCCACGCGCAGTGCCAAGTCGTTGAGCGGTGCCATGGTGCGGCGTACGCGGCGGGCGCCGCCGAGCATGTTGAGCACGCTGATGACCTGCCAACCCACAACGACAAGGTAGAGAGGCCATAGCGCGACGAGGTCCTGCGCAAGGGGGAAGGTCTTGGTGGTACGCGCAAGCTCGACGGCATAGGTGAGCGTTGTCAGGTCCCAGCCGCGCGCGGGCGTCAGCGACATGCCGTGAACGGTGGCGCCGGGAATCCAGCCTGCGGTAAACGCGCTGTCGGGCAGCGTCTGGTTGTATCCATAGACGAGGATCGCCACCGCAATCACCATCAGCAGCAGATCGAGCCAGACGTAGTTCATTAGGCGGCGCCACATATAGCCCCAGTTGATGGCGCGGGCGATGGAGGTGACGCGCTTGGCCTCGGCGTTACGCACGGCAGACATAGCCCACCCCGCGCACGGTCTGGATGATGCGGGCGCCGCCGGCGTCCTCGATCTTGGCGCGCAGGTGCGCGATGTGTACGTCGACGTTGTTGGTGTCGCCCACGTATTCATAGCCCAGCGCCTCGTGCGCGATGCGCTCGCGTGTGAGCACGGTCTCGGCATGCGCCATAAGCAGGGCGAGGACATCGAACTCGCGGGCCGTGAGCGCGATGGGCGAATCGCCGACCGTGACTTCGCGGCGGTTGGGGTCGAGCGCGACCGAGCCCACGGTAAGCGCGGCGGGGGAGGGCGTGGCAGCGGTCTGGGTCGTGTCGGTTGCCGGGGGCATTGTGGCGATACCGGCGGCCGTGCCGCTCGCTGCGCCAGCCCCGGCGCTGGCGTCGCCAACGCCCGAAGCCGCCCGCACGGCTTCCGAGCGCTTCAGCGCCACGCGGATCCGTGCGAACAGCTCCTCGATCGCAAACGGCTTGGTCAAGTAGTCGTCGGCGCCGGCATCGAGCCCGGCAACCTTGTCCATCACGGCATCGCGCGCGGTAACCATAATCACCGGCACATCCTTGTGCTTGCGGACACGCCGCAAGACCTCCATGCCGTTGAGCTGTGGCAACAGCACATCGAGCAGAATCAAATCGTAGTCGCGCTCCAGAGCCAGATCCACGGCGGTGCGGCCGTCGGCGGCGTGCTCCACCTGGTAGCCCTCGTGCTCCAGTTCGAGCGTCACAAAGCGGGCGATTTTCTCCTCGTCCTCTACGATCAGGATCCGTGCCATGCGTGCCCCCGTCTGCGATTACTTGTCGTCGTTGAGATTTTGCTTGATGTCGTCCGCGGCGTCGGCGGCGTGATTCATGAGGTTGTTGATGCTGCCGGGCACGTCGCCGTCGCTGTCGATGCGGTAGCGCATGCCAAAGAACAGGCCAATCAGCATCAGCCATATCGTGGCGCCCCAGGCAAACAGGGCGACGATTGGGATCAAGATGGGAATGTTGAGGATGATCGCATCGCGGCGCGTGGCGATAAACTTGGTGTCCAGGCTCAGGCGGAAGAGCTTTTTGAGGTACTCCCACACGCTGTCCATCTTCTTGGAGAAGTCGGTCTTTTTGCTCGACTTCTCGTAAGCGGCCTGCGCGGCGACCATCTCGGCCGAGGGCTCATCGACCGGCGCGGACTCGGTGGCGGCGTGCGCCGACGTGGTCTGCGTCTTGCCCTGCGACTCGAGCCAAATGATGGCATCCAGTACGTTGCCGTCGGCAGCGTCGAGCGCCGCCTTGGCATCGGTGTAGCTCACGTTGCACTTGGTGCGGATGGTTTCAACTTTTTCGAGGTCGTCCATGACCTGTCCTTTCGTTCGATGGGCGCGACGCCGGGCGATCTGCCCGGGCGCGAGCGTTGCGTTCGGCGGCCTGCGTTGCGCGGTGCCTCCCCGCCCTTGGTCGAACTCTATAGTGCAGGTTATAGATTAAGCGATTCTTGAGCCAAGATTAATGTTGGATGAGTTTTTGGGTGGCGGTGGGAAAAGTATTAGACCTCGATAGCGGGAGATGGGGTGCCGATGACAAAGTGGTGGCAGAAATGGGTCGAGCAGACAGTTTTCAGACGACTGGGACATGGCGGGCGGTCGATCACCTATACTGGTTGGGCTCAATTGGAGAGGTGATGGCTAGTTATGAAATCAATCAATGTTGCAGCAGCGATTATTCAGAAAGACGGGAAGATCCTGAGCTGCCAGCGAGGCTATGGCGAGTTTAAAGACGGCTGGGAGTTTCCGGGCGGCAAGCTCGAGCCGGGCGAGACCGGCGAGCAGGCAATCGTGCGCGAGATTCAGGAAGAGCTCGAGGTCACGATCGGTAACCTCGACTATCTTTGCACGGTCGAACACGATTACGCGACGTTTCACCTGTCGATGCAGTGCTATCTAGCTAACATCCTTTCGGGGGAGTTCAAAGAGCACGCTCACGAGGATATGAAATGGCTTGATACCAATAACCTGTGGGAGGTCGATTGGCTTCCGGCAGACGTTAAAGTCGTTAAGGAGCTCGAAAAGAAACTCGGACTTATGTAAGAAAGGGGCGGGCGCCACATGGCGGCCCGCTCTTTTTTACTCAGCCTCGCTCAAATCGCTGAGCATAAACTCGTAAATATCCTGACGCACGGGCGTATTGAGCTCATATTCGATTTCGACGGCGTTGTCGTTGCTCTTAGTTTTAATAGCCTCGAACTCGCCGGTCGGATGCATTTCGCCTAAGAAATAGAACTCCTTGCCACCCTTATCGTCCTTGTTTTTTCGCATAAACAAATACGTCTTCAGGCCGTTTTCCGGCCATGCCTGCAGTCGCAGAATTTCGGGAGAGTTGAGCGTACGGTTGCCCTTGGAGATTGCGATAAGCTTGCTCGGCGAAACAAAGCGGTCTTCATACTGAATGGACTCGCTAATGTCGGGCGCCTTGTCATAGTTAATAAACACGGGGAATGTATTGGTCTTTTCATCGTAGAAGTATCCGCCAAGGTTTTGGCCGTTGATGTTCTTTTGCCAGTTCATCAGACGGCAAACCTCCTCGTACGTGTACTTGGCGTTGAGAACGAAATTTGTGTTTTCGTACGTCTCGGCATAGTCGAGTCGGTTGCGCTCAATACCAAAATCCAGCACCTCGAGAATCTGACGCTTGAACTCCGCGTTGCGCAGGGCGGTCGCAAACACTTCGGTCAGACGAGGTCCGCATCCATCGTCAATAAGCAGGGAAACGAAATCCTTAGGAGTGGCAAAGTCGCCCTTAAGGACTGCGATTGCCGACCTAACGGCGCTGTCCTTAAGCTGTGCACGGTAGTTCCTAAGCGCAGCCTCGCGCATATGCCGGTAGCCCTCGTGTCCGGCTTCGACGAGCGTTTGAAGCAAATAGAGGTCTTCGAATCGCTTGCCCGCGGCAAGTTTTTGAGAAATATATTTGAGAATTTTGGTTTGATCAGAGGAAAAATGGACTGTGTAGTCCGGCTCGTATTTGGAAAGAAATGCGTGGTAGGACCCCAGGCCGCTATTCTTGAAGATAAGCAGCGGATCGATGGAGCCGTTACGATCAAATTCGAGCAGCGAGGGAATCTTGCCGAGTTTTTGGCGCAAGTCGAGATATTCGTTTTTCAAAAACCTGACGGAGGTGAAATCGCCGCCGTCGATGGCCTTGTAAATGCGTGCCTCGGAAATACGATCGAAGCTCACGGTCGAACATCCGGGGATCGCCGAATCGCCCTCTTGGACAAGACAGCGCAGGCGGTCTTTGTTATATGTCTTGTCACCCGAAAGCGCGATGGGCACCAAGAAGTTGCTCTGATAGTTGCCAATAAAATCGAGAACTAGCGCGTATTCTTTGCCATCATTCAGACGCAAACCGCGTCCGAGTTGCTGAATAAAGATAATCGCCGAATCGGTGCGGCGAAGCATGATGATCTGGTTGAGTGAGGGGATATCGACGCCCTCGTTCATGATGTCGACCGAGAAAATGTACTCGAGCTCGCCGGCTTCAAGTCGGCTGATCGCGGCATCGCGGACCTCATCGGAATCTTGACCGCTAATCGCAGCCGTTCGATATCCGAGAGCGTTGAATTTGCGCGACAGTTCTTCGGCCTCGGCGTTTCGATTGCAGAAAATTAAGCCCCTGCGGTTGCTTTTGGTGACGCTATACTCTTCGATTTTCTCGGTGATGTGACGCACGCGCTCATCGGACGTCAAGCGCCCGAACAGGGCGGTATCTTCGATTGTCTCATCGTCAATCTCCAGATCGTGAATGCCAAAATAATGGAAGGGGGCTAGCATCTCCTCGGCCAAAGCGTCCTGCAGCGTGATCTGGAACGCGATGACGTGATTGAAAAGGGCAAAGACGTCATAGCCGTCGGTGCGATTGGGTGTAGCGGTCATGCCCAGATAAAACCGAGGCGTAAAGTGCGACATGATGGATTGGTAACCCTGGGATCCCGTGCGGTGGGCCTCGTCGATGACGATGTAGTCGAACTCATCGGGACGGAAATCGCTCAGATGTTTGGCGACCGAAGAACACATGGCAAACACGCAGGTAGCATTGCTTATATTCTTGCCAGTTTGATAGGTGTCGAACGTATAGGTACTACCTAAGAGGCGTTCGTAGCTTGCACGGGAGGCGTCGATAATGCGCCGGCGGTGCGCAAGAAAGAGGACGCGCCGGGGTTTAGTTGCGAGCACGTCGAACGCCGAAAGGAAGGTCTTGCCGGTGCCGGTTGCCGAGACCAACAGGGCGCGGGTCTCGCCCTTGCGGTGGATTACACCGAGCGCCTCAAGGGCGCGCTGCTGCATTTTATTGGGCTTGATTTCTTCGAGGTCGTTCGTGGTTGGGCAAACAGCCGCCTGGAACGGTGGTTTCGATTTGGGCTTTGACGGACGTGCCGATCGATATGCGGCATAGTTCTCAATCCAGTCTTGGGAAAGCAAAACGGTTGAGGTGTCGTTCCACAACGAATTGAACTCGCTCCTCAGTTCGCCGAGTAGGCGGCTGTTCTCGACAGTCTGGTACAGCACGTTCCATTCTTTATTACAGGTGAGGGCGGTCTGCGTCATGTTGGAGCTACCGACGATGACCGTGCTGGTTTCGCCCTTATCAAAAATGTATCCCTTGGCATGCAAATTACCCTGGAATACGCGAACTTCCATGTTGTCGTATTCCAGGAGCTTGCGAAAGACATCGGGTGAGTTGAAGTTGAGATAGGTGGACGTGAGCAGCCTGCCCTTAATGCCACGCTGCTTGAGCTCCTGGAACGTCTCGACTAGGATTTGAAGGCCGCCGTCTGCAACAAACGCTACGCAGAAGTCAAAAGAGCCGCAGGCTGAGAGCTGCTCCTTGATAACGGATAGTAGTGTTCCGCCTGTCGCCTTCGAGTTGGCGATGAGCTTGGGTGAATCGTTCTCGCGTGTAAGCGAGTCGAATTCAATATCAATCTGTCGCTGCGTAGTCATCCCGGCCAAACCTTTCGAAAGACTATGTTGGCGCCAGGATAGCAGATCGATCGTTCGTGTTTTAGATGTATGACGATTGGGGTTGGCAGTTTGGCATGAGCTTGCACACGTGTCCGCACGGCATGTGACACTTACCCTGTCGCCCTGCTCTGCCGCGGCGGCATGCATCTGAACAACGACTCTCTAAGGAGTTCAATATTGATGAGTGACAACACCAAGCATCTCGCAAAGAAGTGCGTCAAGGACGCGGGACCGTGCCTCGCGTTGTGCCTTGCCGGCGCAGCGGTCGCGCTGCTGGCTGTTCTGGGACCGTTCGACGTGCTCCGAAGTGTCAGCTCTCTGCACGTTTGCATGGCCCTTGTCGGCGCCATGATAACTGGCGGCGTGCTCGATCTGATTTTTTGGGTGCTTGACCCGTTTGGATGGAAGAACGAGGGGTAAGCCATAAGGGATAGATGCCCCGCAGCGTTAGGAGTTCCCCATGATCTGGTTTACCAGTGATACACATTTTGGGCACGAGAACATGCTGCGGCTCTGCGGCAGGCCGTGGTCGACTGTCGCGCAGATGAACGACGCCATGGTCGCTAACATTAACAGCAAGGTCGCTGCGGATGACGAGCTCTACATCTTGGGCGACTTCAGCTTTAAGATGACGGTCCAAGACGCCTACGAGCTGCGTAAAAGCATTGTCTGCAAGCGCGTCCACCTACTGCCCGGCAACCACGACAAAGACTGGACGCAGCCTGCCGTAGCGGATGCTTTTATCGTCGAGCCGCCCATTTGCGTGCTCAAGATTGACCGCCAAAAAATCGTGCTGAGCCACTATCCCATGGTCGACTGGCAGGGCATGTCGCACGGTAGCTGGCATCTGCACGGGCATATCCACAGCTGCGGCGACGCGTACAACAAGTTCAACCTCAGACAGGGGCTGCTGCGCTATGACGTGGGCGCGGGCGCTAACAGCTACGCCCCGGTGAGCCTGGAGGAGCTCAAGTCGTGGTTTGTGCAGGTAGACGAGCCGGTGAGCTGCGTCAAGTGGCCGTGGTGGGTCAACGCCACGGGCAACGAGCAGATCGAGCACGATCTCGAAACCTATAAGAGGGAAGTGGTGATCCGATGACGGTCTATGTGACGGGCGACATTCACGGTGGCGTCGACATGCAAAAGCTGCGCGACTGGGATCTTGGGGATAGTCTGACGAGTGACGACTATCTGATTGTTGCGGGCGACTTTGGCTTTCCCTGGGATTTCTCTGCCGAGGAGTGCGCCGATATCGCCTGGCTGGAATCGCGTCCCTATACCGTGTTGTTCGTCGACGGCAACCACGAACGCTTCGACCATTGGGCGGAGCGCCCTATGGAGCTGTGGCATGGTGGTCTGACGCAGCGCCTGTCGGACACCTCGCCCATACGGCGCCTGACGCGTGGCGAGGTTTTTGAGCTTGACGATTCAACAATCTTTACCATGGGCGGTGCCACGAGCGTGGATAAGGAATACCGCATTCCGTATTCCAGCTGGTGGCCGCAGGAGCTGCCGGACGAGCGCAACTTTGAGGAGGCGCGGGCAAAGCTCGATAGTGTGGACTGGAAGGTCGACTACGTGATCACCCATACCTGCTCCACGCGCTTGCTTTCGCCCACGCTCTATCCGGCGCCCGGCTGGACCCGACCCGATGTCGATCGGCTCACGGCTTTTTTTGACGAGTTGGAAGATCGCTTGGACTACAAGCGCTGGTACTACGGGCATTTTCATCGCGATGCCAATCCGGCCGAGCGCCACACCGTACTCTACGACTGCATCATCCACCTGGGTGACGAACTCCAACCCTGGGACATTGCGTAGGGGCGGGGCGTTTGGCTACTCGGCCGTTACGGTGATGTTCTCCCTGTGCGCGCGGATGACGTCCCAGCTAAAGTGCTCGACCAGCTGCTCGGCAGAGCGCGGCGTGGTGTCCGGCGCGATGCCTGTTTGCCCGGCGAGCCAGCCTAGCAGTGCCTCGGGTGTGCCAAAGCGGGTGCGGAGCTCGCCCAGGTCCAGATCGCGATCGCGTTTGGAAAGGCGGCGGCCGTCCGGTGACATGAGCAGCGGAATATGTGAGTAGTGCGGTGTGGGCAGTCCCAGCAGACGCTGCAGGTAGATTTGGCGGGGCGTGGAGCCCAGCAGATCGCATCCGCGCACGACCTCGGTGACGCCCATGGCGGCGTCGTCGACCACCACGGCCAGCTGGTAAGCAAACACGCCGTCGCTGCGGCGCACCAAAAAGTCGCCGCACTCGGTGGCGAGTGCTTCGCATTGGGCACCATACGTGCGATCCACGAATTCGATCACGTCGCCCGCGAGGTCGTCGACGGCGGGCACGCGCAGGCGCGTGGCCGGAGCGCGCAGGGCACTGCGGCGGGTAACCTCCTCGGCAGAAAGGTCTCGGCAGGCGCCGCGGTAGATGGGCGTGCCGTCGCTGGCGTGTGGCGCGCTCGCGGCGTGGAGCTCGGCACGCGTGCAAAAGCAGGGGTAGGTGAGGCTGGCGTCTTGCAGCTGGTGCAAGGCGCTCTCGTACAGGTCGAGGCGATCGTGCTGGTAGTAGGGGCCTTCGTCCCACTCGAGTCCCAGCCAGGCCAGGTCGTCAATCAGCTGAGCGGCAAGTTCCGGGCGCTTGCAGCGATCGTCCAGGTCCTCGATGCGCAACACGATGCTGCCGCCTTGGCTGCGGGCCGAAAGCCACGCGCACAGGCAACTGAACACGTTGCCCAGGTGCATGCGGCCCGATGGCGACGGGGCAAAGCGTCCCACGACAGGCGCGGGAACGGAGGTGGGCGGCGTCGTTGGCGCGTTCGCGGCGGGCATTGCTATGTTGCGTGCTTTGATATCCATGCGGACGAGTATAGCGCGGGGCGCGATGGGGAGGCGTCACTGTGGTCCGCAAGTTGGCCGCGCTGCGCATTGCACGCGGCTGGTTTGCGGCTCAAGGTCTCGATTGCTGCGCACCGACTTAGCCTCACAAACGACAGAAACCCCGGCAGCTCTTCGCAACTGCCGGGGTTTCCGCGGAAAAGGGGGACATGATCCTCGAGCGAACGGCAAAGGGGCAAACCGTTTTCGCTCAACTGCTTTATGCCCCTCGGCTGGCGGCTCAATCAGCGCGTGCCGCGCCCACACAAAGCCGCTACACCTGTGACAGAGCTGTGAAATGGTATCTATTGCTGGCGCAGGTCGTACCAAAGAGTGTCCCAAACTGTCGGCAGATAAGGAACGTCCCTAAGTGCCAGGCTCGGGTGGGACTTTTGTCCCATTTGACGTTCCGTTGGCCCAGATGTTCGTCATGTGTACCCGCAAACGTGGGACAATGGCGCTGTTGGTTTTACAGACAAAGGATGTGCCTATGAACACCCTCGCCGCCAAAGTCAGCAAGCAGCGCCGCCCGTTTGCGCGATTTGCTTCCATTTGCGCGCTCGTCGCGTGCGCACTGCTGCTGTTGCCCGCCGTTGCACGTGCCGACGGCTACTCCATGACCCAAACCTATATCGGCGCCACGGTTGAGGCCGACGGCTCGCTGACCGTTGTCGAGGGACGCCAGTTTGATTTCGATGACGACATTAACGGCGTGTTTTGGGAGATCAATGCGGGCACCAACCAGCAGGGCGGCACGGCGGGCGTCGATGTGCTGAGCGTTGAGGAAGACGATGCCGCGTTTAACAAAGTCGATAGCGCGAACAAGGGCGACTCTGGCGTCTACACGGTCGAGCAGACCGGTGACGGCGTAAGGATTAAGGTGTTCAGCCCCCACGAGAGCGGCGACAGCGCGATCTATTACGTGAGCTACACCATGACCGGTGCGGTTATGAACTGGTCCGATACCGCTGAGCTCTACTGGAAGTTTGTGGGCGACGGCTGGTCCGCGGATTCCGAAGATGTCGAGATGGAAGTGTACTTCGCAAATGCCGCTGCCGGGACGGCGGCCGTCAAGGGCGATAACTTCCGTGCATGGGGCCACGGCCCGCTGACGGGCGACGTATCGCTCGATGCGGACGAGCCCATGGTCACCTATGCCATTCCCTGTGTGCATCAGGGCGAATTCGCCGAGGCGCGCATCGCCTTCCCCAGAGACTGGGTGCCTTGGCTTTCCGCTTCGAGCGAAGAGCGCATGTCAACGATCCTGAGCGAAGAGAAGGAATGGGCCGACGAAGCTAACGCCCGCCGCGCTCACGCTCGCATGATTGCCAATGCACTTGCCGTGCTAAGTGTTGTCGCGGCGGTGGCCTTTACCGGCACAATCGTTGTGCTCAAGCTGCGTAAGCGCAAGCCCAAGCCGCTTTTTCAGGACGAATATTTCCGCGATGTGCCTTCGGCCGACCATCCCGCCGTGCTTTCGGCCCTCATGAGCTGGAACGAGGTGCCCGATCAGGCATATATCGCCACGCTCATGAAGCTCACTGACGACCGTGTGATTAAGCTGGAGCAGGCGACCGTGACCAAGGCCAAGAAGGGTCTGTTGGGGCGTGAAAAAGAAGAGCAGACGTATCGCGTGACGGTGAGTGATGCGGGCTGGAAGTCGGCCAAGGGCATTGACCACATGGTGCTCAAGGTCTTCTTTGCCGGTGCTAAGCCCGACGAGAACGGCGACCGCTCGCGCACGTTTGACGAGCTACAGCACTACGTCAAGCAGCACGCTACACCCGTGGGCGACAAGCTCGAGGACTATCAGAACACCGTTAAGGGCAAGCTGGCCGATAGCGAGTATGTTGCCTCGGACGGCATTGTCGCAATGGTGTTTTGCCTGGTTCTTGGTATTCTGATCGCCTTTGTTCCCGCGGGATCCATCATCTTTACCGACGGTGCACAGGCGAACATTATCGCTGCGGTTATCTCGGTGCCGATTGTGCTGGTGGGTATTGGCGTGGGCTTTACGTTCCGCCGCTTTACGCCGGAGGGCGCCGAGGTGGCGGCTCGCTGCAAGGCGCTTAAGCATTGGCTCGAGGACTTCACGCGCCTAAAGGAAGCCGTCCCCGGCGATCTGGTCCTGTGGAATAAACTTCTGGTGATGGGTGCGGCGCTGGGCGTTTCGAAGGAAGTCCTGCGTCAGCTTGCCGAGGCCGTTCCTCCCGAGGTGCGCGAGGCCGACGGTTTCTACGACAATTACCCCTGCTACTGGTGGTACTACCATCATTACGGTACCGAGTCGCCGCTCGATTCGTTTAACGATGTGTATCACGAGAGCATCCGTGAGCTGGCTTCGAGTTCCGATAGCTCGAGCGGCGGCGGTGGCGGCGGCTTCTCGGGCGGCGGAGGCGGCGGCGTCGGCGGAGGCGGCGGCGGAACGTTCTAACGGTCCTAAATTACGAGATGGGCTTTTCTCGACAGCCGTCGGGGGAAGCCCATTCCCTTTTTTATGCGCTACCTACGAAGACTGTCCCCAACGACTAGTCACTGGGGACGTTCCTAAATGACTAGGTATGGCTGCTGGGCCTAGGCTGTTAGGTCGAGTTCGTAGAGGAAGCTTTCGCGCGGCATGTCGTGACGGCGCTCTTCGCGGTTGGCGCGGTGCGTGGCCGTGCGCTTAAAGCCGTGCAGCTCGTAGAACTTCCACGAGCAGTTGGAGTCGGTGTACAGGTGCGCCCTCGTCGCTCCAAGCGAGGACAGGTGCGAGACCGCGGCATCGAGCAGAACCGTGCCAACGCCCAGGCCATGGACATCGCGATCCACGGCAAGCAGCGTGACCTCGTTGTCGTGCGGCAACGGGCTGCTCTCGAGCAGGCGGTTGTTGGTTCGGATGGTTGCGCGCACAAACGAGAGATATTCGGCGCAGGCATCAGGCTCCAGCTCACGCATCTGCGACAGCAACGCGCGTTCGGTATCCATCCAATGCTCGTTGATAGTGACGCCGGAGTTCTGTCCTGCGCGTGCAAGTGCAATGCCGCGCGCCTCGCCGTCAATCACCGCAACCTGCGAAAACGTCGATGACGAAAGGCAATAGGCGAGGTCGCACGCGGCCTCAAGGCGGTTGTACTCATCGTTATCCGAATTGTTATGCCAAAGCTGTTGCAGAATCAGCGCGATGGCGTCGAAGTCTTCGGTATCAAACGGTCGGTAGAGAACCCGCGAGACCATGGTGCCTCTTTCTTTTGCGGATGCATATCGAGCACAGTTCTACCACGCCATTGGCATCAAATTATGGTGCCCCTGTGTTCCATGAACTCACCGTGCCCAGTGCCGTGCCCATCCCCTCCGCTCACAAACTTTTTCTGCACATGCGCCCGTTGCGGGGTGCATCGATGCGCTCGATGCGCTACATTGAATCAGTATTTTCAATGCCGCTGCGCGAGCGCTGCAGATCGACGTATCACCGACTCACAGAGCACGGCGGCGTACCAGACAGGAGGACTGCATGGGATCTGATGTGAAGATCGCACGCGCGTTGATCTCGGTTACCGATAAGACGGGCGTCGTCGATTTCGCACGGACGCTGGTCGATGACTTTGGCGTCGAGATCATCTCTACGGGCGGCACGGCTCGTGCCATTGAGGACGCGGGCGTTCCCGTAACCCCCATCGAGGAGTTCACGGGCTATCCCGAGATGATGGACGGCCGCGTTAAGACCCTGCACCCCAAGGTTCACGGCGCGCTGCTGGCCCGCCGCGATTCCGAGCAGCACATGCAGGAGGCCGCTCAGCACGGCATTAAGCTGATCGACCTGGTCGTCGTCAACCTGTACGAGTTCGAGAAGACCGTCGCCAACCCCGAGGTCACCTTCGCGGATGCCATCGAGCACATCGACATCGGTGGCCCCTCCATGCTGCGCTCTGCCGCCAAGAACGCCGCGAGCGTTACCGTCATCTCCGACCCGGCCGACTATGATGCCGTCCTGGCCGAGATGCGCGAGACCGGTGGCTGCACCACGCTTTCCACCCGTCGTCGCCTGCAGGTGAAGGTCTACCAGACCACCGCTGCCTACGACACGGCCATCTCCCGCTGGCTCGCCGCTCGGGCAAGCGACGTGGCGGACTCCTCTGCCAAGCTCGAGATCTCGCTGGAGAAGGTCGACGACCTGCGCTATGGCGAGAATCCTCAGCAGAAGGCTACGGTCTACCGCTTTGCCGAGGGCTGCGAGAACACCGCGAGCTCGCAGTTCCCGCTCGTGGGCTCCGAGCAGATCCAGGGCAAGCCGCTCAGCTACAACAACTATCTGGATGCCGACGCCGCTTGGAACCTGGTCCGCGAGTTCGACGAGCCTGCCTGCGTGATCCTCAAGCATCAGAACCCCTGCGGCTCCGCCGCGGCCGAGGACATCACGGCCGCCTACGACCGCGCGTTTGCCTGCGATCCCAAGAGCGCCTTTGGCGGCATCATCGCCTGCAACCGCGAGGTTCCCTATGAGCTGGTCGAGCACTTCGCCGATCAGAACAAGCAGTTCGTCGAGGTTATCATCGCCCCGAGCTACACTGCCGAGGCGCTCGAGCGCATGACCAAGCGCCCCAACCTGCGCGTGCTGGCTACCGGCGGCGTGGACCACGGCGCCCAGGTGGAGCTGCGCTCCGTCGACGGCGGCATGCTGGTGCAGGAAGTCGACCACGTGACCGAGGATCCCGCGACCTTCACGTTTCCCACCGACCGCAAGCCCACTGACGCCGAGATGGCCGAGCTCGAGTTTGCCTGGAAGGTCTGCAAGGGCGTCAAGTCCAACGCCATCCTGGTCTCCAAGGGCAAGGCCGGCATTGGCATGGGCCCGGGTCAGCCTAACCGCGTTGACTCTGCGCTGCTTGCCTGCGAGCGCGCCGAGGACTTCTGCGAGCGCGAGGGCGTGGAGAAGGGCGGCTTTGCCTGCGCAAGCGACGCGTTCTTCCCGTTCCGCGACAACGTCGACGTGCTTGCCGAGCATGGTGTGACCTGCATCATCCAGCCCGGCGGCTCCAAGCGCGACGACGAGAGCATCCAGGCCTGCAACGAGCACAATATTGCTATGGTCTTTACAGGCGCTCGCCACTTTAGGCACTAAGTTTCGCCTCGGGACAAAATAATCTCTGCAAAAGACGGTCGCTCCGTTTGGAGGGCCGTCTTTTTGGTATAAGAGGACGGAATGACTAACACGAAAGGTATGACCATGCCCCAGATTGATGATGCCGAGCTGTTTGGCAATGCCGAGGATCAGCGTGCGTACGAGGACTTTTGCGCCAATCAGGAGGCGGTCGAGAAGTTCACGCTCGACAAGCCCGCGCTTGTCTGCCGTTGGCGCATGTCCAACAAAAAGGTGCCCATGCTCAACCGCCACATTCGCGCACTGTCCGAGCGCCTGGTGCAGGGCGAGCCGCTTACCCATAACATGCTCAGCTGGGCCAAACAGCACGTTGAGTGGTCGCTTGCCGAGGGTGATTACACCGCACGCGACGGCGTGCTCATGCTGGTGATCGACATCAACGGCAACGCCGCCATGACGGTGGGGGAGTACGAGCCGCTCGCCGATACGTCGGCCAAGGCGCTGCGCGCCCGCTCCGCCGAGGCCCGCTCCGAGGCCGACGAGACCGGCGTGGCGCCCGAGCTGCTCGCCGCCGTCAACAACGGCGAGCTCGCCTTTGTGGCGCCGGCGGACGAGTTCCTGTGTGGCACGGCGACGCTCATCGAGCAGTTGGCCCAGACCAAGGGCATCCCGGTCACGCGCGTAGACATTCCCGCGCAGCTTAAGGGCGCGCTGTTCCTAGTGAGCGACGAGCACGGCGTGGTTCCTGCCACCGACGGTGACGCTGCCGACTCCGATGCCGCCACGGTCGCCTTCTTTGCCGACGGCTACGAAAAGCTTCGTGCCCGCCGCTAAATGATTTTTCTGGGACGGGGATTTAATAATCATTTGATCCTCGCTCCCGTTGCGAGCGAGGGGCGAACCAAACGCTTTCGTTCGCGAACAGTTCTGTCACCTTGGCGCCGCGCGCGGTGCACACCTGCAGTTTCGCAGCCATAATGGTGGCAAGACAACCAAGAGGGGAGCGGAACCCATGCCGCTGATCTATATCGTTGAGGACGACGAGCCCATCCGTCGCGAGCTCGCCGACATCCTCGCCCGTGCCGGTTTTGGGGTTGAGGCCTGCGGATCGTTCGAGCACGTCTCGCGCGATATTCTCGCCGCCGCTCCCGACCTGGTGCTGCTCGACCTCACACTCCCTGTCAAAGACGGCCAGCACATCTGCCATGAGGTTCGCCGCGAATCCGAGGTTCCCATCATCGTCCTCACGTCGCGCACGACCGAGATTGACGAGGTCATGGCCATGACGCTCGGCGCGGACGACTTTGTTCCCAAGCCCTACAGCGCCCGTGTGCTCGTGGCGCGCATCAACGCACTGCTGCGCCGCACCACGGCGGCAGGCGAGCGCAGCACACTTGTCCACAAGGGGCTGGAGCTCGACCTCGCCCGCTCCATGGTCACCAACACGCAAACGGGCACCAGCACCGAGCTCACCAAAAACGAGCTGCGTATCCTCTCGCTGCTTCTGAGCCGCGCGGGCAAGATCGTTTCGCGCTCGGCCATCATGCAGGACCTGTGGGACTCCGACGCCTTCGTGGACGACAATACGCTCACCGTCAACATCAACCGCCTGCGCACCACGCTCGAAAAAATCGGCATCAAGGGGTATTTGACCACGCATCGCGGCCAAGGCTATTCGGTCTAGGGGCCGGCTATGTCGTTTGGCAAGTTCTTTAAAGATGCGCTGCTTCCCGTCGCCGTGTGGACGTGCGGTGTGCTGCTGAGCTGCTTTGTGCTGACGGTCGCCGGCGCACCCGTTTCTATCGTGGTCGTGGCGGTCGGCGTGTCCTTTATCTTTGGTATGCTCGGCATCGTGATCGAGTACGCGCGCCGTCGTCGTTTTCTGCGCCAGCTGGAGCGTGCGGCAGAGGAGCTCGAGAGTCCCGCATGGGTGCAGGAGATGGTGCAATGTCCGACCTATGCCGAGGGCGAGCTCGAGTACGAGGTCTTGCGCCGGGTGGGCAAAGCTGCCTGCGACGAGGTTGCCGAAGGCCGGCGTCAGACCGATGACTATCGCGACTATATCGAAAGCTGGGTTCACGAGGCCAAGCTGCCCCTGGCGGCGGCCCATCTAATTTTGGAAAACCTGGACGGCAGCGAAGACGATCTGTCGCGTGTGGATGACCTGGGCCGTGAGCTGGCTCGTGTGGAGCGCTATATCGACCAGGCACTGTACTACGCGCGCTCGGAAGTCGTGGAGCGGGACTACCTGATTCGCCGCTGGAATCTCAAGACCTTGGTGACGGGCGCGATTAAGGCCAACGCGCGCGAGCTCATCGCGGCGCACGTGGCCCCAGTGTGCGAGAACCTCGACTTCGAGGTCTTTACCGACGAGAAGTGGCTCGAGTTTATCTTGGGGCAGCTCATCCAGAACAGCATTAAATACGCGCGCGAGGACGGCGCGAAGATCGTGTTTTCGGGCGCGTTGCTGGACGAGGGCCTGGCAAGTGAGCGCATTGAGCTCACTGTTGCCGATAACGGCTGCGGCGTGAGCGCGGCCGACCTGCCGCGCGTGTTCGAGAAGGGCTTTACCGGCGACAACGGCCGCACCACCAAGCGCGCAACGGGCATCGGCCTCTACCTGGTGGCGCGCCTGTGCTCCAAGATGGGCATTGACGTCACCGCGGCATCCGAGCCCGGCGAAGGCTTCGTCATCACGTTTGCCTTCTCAACCAACAAGTTCCAATACTTTGAGTAGTCAGCCCGTATGGCGTAGCCGTTCAGGATCTTCCCATGTAAGAAGAAATCAGGCTTTTCAGCAGCTATATTCCTGAACGGGAACATTGCTAATGTAGTCAACACTATATTCCCGTACATGAACATAGTGCTACAGTTTTATACTAAGTTCACGGACAGGAATATAGCTGGAGGCGTCATGAGAACGGTGACAACGATTAAAAAGCTGGATGGGCGCATCAAGCTCAAACCGTCGGAAGTCGCTTTCTCGGAGCGCACGGTTTTCGATCCCGCCGAGATGGGGAAGGCCCTTAGGCTCAGAAGGCGTGAACTCGGCTTGACTCAACGTGACGTCGCGACTATGACGGGTCGCAGCCTTCGTGTGATTGGTGATATCGAACGGGGGCGGACAACGGTCGAAATTGGTGTCATTTTCGATTACGCCTCCATCGTGGATGTTGATTTTATTCTGAAGGTGAGGGGGAAGTAATGGATGGCACGCTGTTCGTTCACCGTGAGTTTAATGGGTCTTACCAGCCGGTTGGCATATTGGAGGAAAATGCGGGGTTTCCGATATTCACCTATAGCCCCAAGTATCTCGAGAGCGGTGATGCGGCGCCGATTTCGATCTCGCTGCCGTTGTCGGCCGAGACATTTAGTCCGGACGCAACGGGTTCCTTTTTCTCCGGCATCATTCCGGAGGGGCAGCTCAACAGGGACCTTGAGAAAAGGGCGCGAGCGGAACGCGGAGATTACTTTAAGGTGCTCGATTTGGTCCGCGACGAACCTGTCGGCGCTCTGGTTTTGACGCGAGAGCCTTCGGCCGACGGTCTCGAAATGGGCTATGAAGAGATAGATGCGGAACAGCTAAGCGGACTGGCATACGCACCGGCGGAGATTGCTTTTGATTTAACGCTAGAGAGTCGAATCTCCCTTGCAGGTGCTCAGGCGAAGGTCGGTCTCTACCATACGGGTGATGACCCATGTGGTGGATGGTACCTGCCTCATGGAGCGGCCCCATCCACACACATTCTCAAGGCAGGGTCGAAAACGTTCCCGGGCGAGACAGTGTGCGAAGCGATGTGCGTGAGAGCCGCCTCTCTGATGGACCTATCGGCCGAAGAGTGCTTTCTTATCCGAGTTGAGGATGCCGAGCCAATTATCGCCGTGAAACGATTTGACCGAGTAACGCCTGATACCGGACGCTCGGTTGACGGATTGCCAATTCCATACCGTTTGCACCAGGAAGATGTTTGTCAGGCCAAGGGCATCTCGCGTGAGCTTAAATATGAGCCGACGGGCGTCAATTACCTGGGGCTTATCGTCGATGCGGTGCGAAGGGCGTCGACGAATCAAATGGAGGACAGGTTCCTTGTCGGCTATAACCAGCTGTTCGACTATGCCGTAGGTAACTGTGATAACCATCTAAAGAACTGGTCGCTCGTATGGGACGAAAGTTGGAAGCAGGTGAGGTTGGCGCCGCTCTATGACGTGCTGTCCACAACGGTTTACCCCAGTCTCGTTCGTGAGATGGGCGTCTCGTTTGGTGGGAGCCGCAAGATTGACGACGTAACGCGTGGGTCGGTGATGAGCCAAATGATTGAGGCGGGTTTGCCCGGGGGAATTGTCGCCGGAATGATTGCTGATACCTGCAATGAGGTTCCAGACGCGCTAAGAGACGCGGCGCGCGGTCTCAAAGAAGAGGGTTTTCCCGAGGCGGAGGTAATGTTCGAGAAGATCATTCCAGAAGTGCAAGCTCGTTTAAGCAGGATCGCCTTATAACAAAAACGTGCCGCCCAAACAAAACGTGCCGCCCCAAACGGGGCGGCACGCCATTTTTCTATCAGATAACTCGCTGAAGTACGGTGACGAAGGCGCAAGGCCGGGAGGGGTTATCTAAGCCGACATCCCGCAGCCGCGAAGCGGCGAGGACGTCGGCGTGATAACCCCGCAGGCCTTGCGCCGGCGGGAAGGAACCTATTTCACGACCAAGATGTCGCAGTCGGTGTTGCGCAGCAGGAACGTCGAAATTGAACCCAGGAGTGCATACTTGATCGAGGACAGGCCACGAGCGCCGCAGAGCACCAGGTCGGGCTTGACCACGTCGAGCATCTCGTCTTTGAGCGTCTCGCGAATGCGGCCGGCGCGAATCATGACCTCGACCTCGGGAATGTCGGGATTGGCCTTGGCCTCTTCGAGCTGCTTGGCGATGGAGTTCTTAAATGCCTCCTCTAGGCCGTTGACCAGATCGACCGGATAGGAACCGGCGCTCTCGAGTGCCGTGGAATCGATAACGTGGCCGATAATCAGCTTGGCGCCGTTGTTCGCGGCGACCTTGATGGCGCGTGCGAGCACAAAATCCTGCTGCTCAGTACCGTCGAGTGAAACAAATACCTTGGTGTAGCCCTCGTTCATGGTTTCCTCCTTGGTCTATCGCACGGGCGTGGGGCTCGTGCATCGGGCGGACGCGGATGCGTGGCCGCCGGACACTTTATCTTGTTGCAGTTATACCCAAGGATTTGGGTTTGACCGCTCGCAATTCTGTGAACGGGCGAGTTTTTTGGTAAGGGTAGGCGCGGGCGCGCCTCCAACGGTTGATAATGGGACATCGCCCGCAACCGTCCGCAGAACAACTATCGGCGGGTGTCTAACGAGGGGGTCCCTTTGGATATCATCGAGCTTCTAAAATCTGCCTTCATGGGCCTGGTCGAGGGCATTACCGAATGGCTGCCTGTTTCGTCGACCGGTCACATGATCTTGGTGGACGAGTTCGTCAAGATGAACGTGAGCGAGACGTTCTGGAATATGTTCCTGGTCGTGATTCAGCTTGGCGCCATTTTGGCCGTCTGCGCCCTGTTCTTCTACGATCTCAACCCGTTTTCTCCCAGCAAGGGCAAGGAGGGCCGTCGCGACACCTGGGTGCTGTGGGGCAAGATTGTGCTCGGTTGCATTCCCGCCGCGGCGATCGGTCTGCCGCTTAACGACTGGATGGAGGAGCATTTCTATAATGCTCCCGTCGTGGCGCTGGCGCTCATTGTGTACGGCGTGCTGTTTATCGTGATCGAGAACTGGCGCGCGAACAAGCGCGACCAGGCCGCTCTTGCCGGTTCGTTTGGTTCGCGTGCCGTGGTGGCGGGCGGACGACCCGCTGGTGCGCATTTTGCCGCGCCCGCTGCGACTGCCGCTGCAGACGATGACGATAATCTGGACTTTGGCTCCATCACTACGCTCGAGGATCTGAGCTGGAAGACCGCGCTTGGTATCGGATGCTTCCAGGTGCTCTCGCTGGTGCCGGGCACGTCGCGCTCCGGTTCTACCATCATCGGTGGCCTGCTGCTGGGCTGCACGCGTTCGGTGGCGTCTAAGTTCACGTTCTTCCTGGCCATTCCTGTCATGTTTGGCGCGAGCGCGCTCAAGCTGGTCAAGTACTTCGTTAAGGGCGGCACCTTCGGCACCAACGAGATCGCCATCCTGGGCGTGGGCTGCGTCGTCGCCTTTGTGGTGTCGCTTATCGCCATCAAGTGGCTTATGGGCTTCGTCCGCCGTCACGACTTCAAGTGCTTCGGCGTCTACCGCATCATCCTGGGCATCGTGGTGCTTGCGTACTTCTTTGTCCTGGAGCCGATGCTCGGCCTGTAACTTAGTCGACGCTGCGCGGCGGCCGGGGCGACAACTTGTCATTCAAAGGGGGCGGCATGACCAGAAGGTCTATGCCGCCCCTTTTCATGCCAATTTGTTCGCCCCGGCCACCGCTCGCTGCTGCTGCCATGACATCGGCGGTTTCGTGATTGTCAATTGATTGGTGCAGACTAACCTGACCCCATTGCGCCTAATCCGCTGGGGTGGGCCTGACGGTGGCGCACGGAGTCGTGGTGTGATTTGCGTCGGTGTCCGCGCGGCTCGGTATACTGGTACGGCTCAAACTATGGCGCCGCCCGCAGGCGCGCCGTCCGTCAGATGAGGAGTCACCCATGACCCAGCCCTTGCCCTGGGAAAAGAACGCCGCGGTATCCGTGCCGCCCGCGCCGGAACCCGTGCCGCTCGATGCATACACCGCTCCTGCTGCGCCGGAGCCCGAGCTCGTCCCGCTCGACATTTACGACGCTCCCGCGCCGGCGCCCAAGCCCGCCAAGCCGCTCGTCGACATTGACAGCCTTAATCCCGCCCAGCGCGAGGCTGTCCTGTCCACCGAGGGCCCGTTGCTGGTGCTCGCCGGCGCCGGCTCGGGCAAGACCCGCGTCTTGACCTTCCGCATCGCACATATGCTCGGCGACCTGGGTGTTAAACCTTGGCAGGTTCTTGCCATCACGTTTACCAACAAGGCCGCGGCAGAGATGCGCGAGCGTCTGGCGGCACTCATTCCCAGCGGCACCCGTGGCATGTGGGTGTGCACCTTCCATGCCATGTGCGTGCGCATGCTGCGCGAGGACGCCGACCTGTTGGGCTACACCGGTCAGTTCACCATCTACGATGACGATGACTCAAAGCGCATGGTGCGCGACATTATGCAGGCGCTCGGCATCGAGCAAAAGCAGTTCCCCATCAACATGATCCGCAGCAAGATTAGCTCGGCCAAAAACGCCATGATCGGCCCCGAGGACATGCTCAAATCCGCCGACAGCCCCAATGACAAAAAGGCCGCGCAAGTCTACCTGGAGCTGGAGCGCCGCCTGCGCGCCGCCAACGCGATGGACTTCGACGACCTGCTCGTGCGCACGCTCGAGCTGCTGCGCACCCGCCCCGAGGTGCTCGACAAGTATCAGGAGCGCTTCCGCTACATTAGCGTCGACGAGTATCAGGACACCAACCACGTCCAGTACGAGATCGCCAACCTGCTGGCCGCCAAGTACCAAAACCTCATGGTCGTGGGCGACGACGATCAGTCCATTTATAGCTGGCGTGGCGCCGACATCACCAATATCCTGGACTTTGAGAAGGACTTTAAAGACTGCAAGACCGTCAAGCTGGAGCAGAACTACCGCTCTACGGGTCATATCCTGAACGCCGCCAACGCCGTGGTACGTCACAACTCGCAGCGCAAGGACAAGCGCCTGTTTACGGCCGAGGGCGACGGCGAGAAGATCCAGGCCTTCCAGGCAAGCGATGAGCGCGACGAGGGTCGCTGGATTGCCGGCGAGATCGAAAAGCTGCATGCCAAGGGCACGAGTTACGACGACATCGCCGTGTTCTACCGCACCAACGCCCAGTCGCGTATTCTCGAAGATATGTTTCTGCGCGCGGGCGTGCCCTACAAGATCGTGGGCGGCACGCGATTCTTCGACCGTGCCGAGATCCGCGACGTCATGGCCTACCTTAAGATGATCGTGAACCCGGCCGACGAGATGAGCGTCAAGCGCGTCATCAACACGCCGCGCCGCGGCATCGGCTCCACCTCGATCCAAAAGATCGAGCAGCTGGCGCGCGACAACCGTTGCTCGTTCTTCCAGGCTTGCGAGATCGCGTGCGCCGAGACGGGCATGTTTAGTGCCAAGGTGCGCAACGGCCTGTCGAGCTTTGTGTCGCTGGTGCGCGAGGGCCGCCGCATGGACGGCGAGCTCAAGGACGTTGTCGAGATGATCGTCGATAAGACGGGCTTGCTGCAGGCGTTTCGCGCCGAGGGCACCATGGAGTCCGAGAGCCGCGCCGAGAACATTCAGGAATTCCTGGGCGTCGCCGCCGAATTTGAGGAGACGCACGAGGATATCGAGGGTACGCTCGAGAGCTTGGAAGAGCTGCGCGCAGCCGGCGTTGCCGACGTGCCTGCCGAGCCTGAGTCCGAGCCCGTTGTGGTGAGCGCGCCTGCGCCCGAACCGGGGCCATCTGCCCCGGCATCCTCGTTTGAGGCGCTCGTCGGCGCGCGCGATGCCGCAGGTTCCAATCCGCTCGATAGCCTAGCCGCCCCGGCGCTCTCGCCGCAGGACGCCCTGGCCGCCGCCATCGCGGGCAACGCGTATGCCGCGCCGACGGAGATGCCGGCGGGTGCCGTGCATGCCGACGAGATTGAGCGCACCTACGGTCCGCTCACCTGTAAGGCGCTGCCGGCACTCATGGAGTGGCTGGCCCTGCGCTCCGACTTGGATTCCCTGGCCGGCGAGACGCATGCCATTACCATGATGACCATCCACTCCGCCAAGGGCCTGGAGTTCCCGGCGGTGTTCGTGGCCGGCATGGAGGAGGGCATCTTCCCGCACGTGCACGACTCTGGCGGCAGCGATGACCCGGGCAAGCTCGAGGAAGAGCGTCGCCTGGCCTACGTCGCCATCACGCGTGCCCGTAAGCGCCTATTCCTGACCTATGCGGCCACGCGTCGCACCTACGGCTCGACCTCTGCCAACCCGCGCTCGCGCTTCCTCAATGAGATTCCGTTTGAGGATATCGAGTTTAGCGGTATCGGTTCTGCCGGTTTTGAGGGCACGGGCTGGGAGAAGCGCGGCGACCGTCACGGCACCTTTGGCTCGGGCATGGGTTCGGATATGTATGGCGGCAAGGTGTTCGGTTCGCATACGCGCTCGACCGGCGGTTCCGGTTCGCGCGGCGGATCGAGCTTTGACGATTTCTTTGGCGGCAGCAGCTACGGGACCGAGCGCCATCGTGGGGTCTCGCCCGACGCCGGCCGTGTTGCCTCGACCTTTGGTTCGGGTGCGCCGCGAGCCAAAAAGCCGTCGTCCAAGGTGTCTCCGACGGTGGAGCGCAAGGTCGATCGCGCCAGCGCATCGCAGGACTTTGCCGCGGGCGATACCGTGAGCCACAAGACCTTTGGCACGGGTACCGTGATCTCGGTCGCCGGAGACATGATCGAGGTCCAGTTCGAAAAGACCGGCCAGACCAAAAAGCTGATGAAGGGCTTTGCGCCGATCGTCAAGCTGTCGTGATCCTGGCGGACCTGGGCGGGCGTATAGGGCAACATCGCCTGCTCGGGCAGTCCTGCGCAAGACGGAGAGCACATTAAGTGCTCTCCTTTGCGTGCGGAACTCGCGATCGATGTTGCCCTATACGCCCGCCCAGGTCCTTGGGTAACGGTGCTTGCGAACGTCGCTCTGCTCGTTCGCTTTTTGATCTGGAGAGCCGGGTGGGCTGATAAATAGATATGGCAAGGGGCTCTCCCGCACATGGACGGGAGAGCCCCTTGTTGCGTTTGGGTTGTTGGTGCGACCTACAGGTGGCTGATGATCAGTTCCATTTTGCCTTCGAGGTCGATGGAGCTGACGGTGCTGGGTGCCAGCAGGTGGCTTCCCTTGTGGACGGGGTCGCCGCAGACGGTGCCTTCGCCGTCGATGACCGACAGGCACATGAAGGGCCAGCGCTGGTCGAGGGTCTTGCTGCCGTCGACACGCACGCGATCGACGGTGTAGCAGGGGTTGGACTCGAGCTCGGTCACGCCGTCCACCTCGGGCGCGGTCACCGTGCCGTCGGTCGGAGCCTGAGCATCAAAGTCGATGCAGTCGAGGCTCTGCTCAATGTGCAGTGGGCGCAGCTTGCCGTCGGTGCCGGGGCGGTCGTAGTCGTACAGACGATACGTCACGTCGCTCGACTGCTGCGTCTCCAAAATGAGCGTGCCGGTCTTGATGGCATGCACGGTACCGGAATCAATCTGGAAAAAGTCGCCCTTGTGGATCGGCAGCACGTTGAGCATGTCGTCCCAACGGCCTTCCTCGATCATCTGTGCGGCCTCGACGCGGTCCTTGGCGCGCTGGCCGACAATGATCGTGGCACCGGGCTCGCAGTCCAGCACATACCAGCACTCGGTTTTGCCCAAGCTGCCGTTCTCGTGCTTGGCGGCGTACTCGTCGTTGGGGTGAATCTGGATCGAAAGGTCGTCCTTGGCGTCCAGAATCTTGATGAGCAGCGGGAACTCCTTGCCTTCACAGTTGCCAAAGAGCTCGCGGTGCTCGGCCCACAGCCACGACAGCGTGTGGCCGGCGTACGGGCCCTCAGCGATCTGGCAGTCGCCGTTGGGGTGGGCCGAGATGGCCCAGCACTCACCGATGGGACCATCGGGAATGTCGTAACCAAATACGGTTTCGAGCTGGCGGCCGCCCCAGATCTTCTCGTGAAAGATCGGCGTCAGCTTAATCAAATCGGACATGTTTATACCCCCATTGTGTTGTGCGGGCGCTGCACAAAACAGCTCAAAGCGAGCGCCCGGATGACTACAAAAACCTATGCCAACGTTACGTTGTGCAACTCAAAGCGGTCGCCAACGTTGCGCGAGACCGAATACTCAAAGGCGGCGCCGCTGTCCAAAAAGCCAATCTGGGTGAGCTCGAGCAGGGGAGAGCCAGGTTTGGTGTCCAGGCGATTGGCTTCTTCCTCGGTTGCTGCCACGGCGCGAATGGTACGGTGGAAGCTCGAAATTTTCAGCCCGCATTGCTCGCGGATGAAATGGTAGACCGATCCGTACAGGTCCTTCTTTTTAAGGCCTGGAATCAGCTCGAGGGGCATGTAGGTGTACTCGATAACGATGGGCTTCCCATCGGCCTGACGCACGCGCACGACGTGATAGGCAAAGTCATCCTCGGCAATTCCCAGCTGGGCTGCGATGTCCGCTGGTGGATTAACAATCGAGAAATCGTAGACCACCGAGGTCACCTTTTCCCCGCGGTGCTCATACGAAAAGCCCTGGGCACGGTCGTTTTTGCCCTGGAAAAACGCCTGGCCGGGAAGTCCCGCCGTGTCCTTAACGTAGGTACCCGATCCGCGCCGGCTGGTAATAAGACCTTCCTCGGTGATTTGCTCGATAGCTCGTTTGACGGTGATTTTGGAAACGCTATAGAGCTCACAGAACTCAACGACGGTGGGAAGCTTGTCGCCCGGTTTAAGAGCGCCATCCTCGATACTTCGACGAATATCTGCAGCTATCGCCTCGTATTTGGGAATCATGGAACCTCCTTTCCGACATATATGAATACAAAAAGTAAGTATAACCCTCAACAGGGCATCCATATTACTTTTATCTAAGAAGTTCGAGAAAGAAAAAAGAAAAAGACGCTTTACTTTTAAAATTAGAGCGCTATAGTTTAAGCAACGAACGGAATCCTTCCGCACAACAGGATCGACCGTTTGGGGACGGTTTTGTTTTGGCGGGTTGGATATCGGTATGGCCGGTGCGCGCCCGCGCCGGATAACCTGCCAAAGCAAACCCGTCTCCAACCGGAAGCTCTAGAACACGAAAGCGAGGACTTTGATGGCACAGTATCAGCTGCCCAACGACTTCTTCTTTGGCGCTGCTATGTCCGGCCCGCAGACTGAGGGTCAGTGGAACCAGGGCGGCAAGCTCGAGAACCTGTGGGACACCTGGTCCATCCAGGATCTGGGTTCGTTCTACAACCGCGTTGGCTCTTACGCCGGCAATGACTTTATGGCCAAGTACCAGGAAGACCTTCGCATTTTGAAGGACTTGGGTCTGGATACCTATCGCACTTCCATCCAGTGGAGCCGTCTGCTCGATGCCGACGGCAACCTCAACGAGGAAGGTGCCGCGTGGTATCACGAGTTGTTCCGCGCCTCTCGCGAAGCCGGCTTGGAGCCGTTTGTCAACTTGTACCACTTTGACATGCCCACCTACCTCTTTAACCGTGGCGGCTGGGAGAGCCGTGAGGTTGTCGAGGCTTACGCACATTACGCCGACGTCGCCTTCCACGAGTTTGGCCAGGAGATTAAGTACTGGTTCACCTTTAACGAGCCCATCGTCGAGCCCGAGCAGCGCTATCAGGAGGGCGTGTGGTTCCCGCAGCTCCACGACTTCAACCGCGCCCGCACCGTGCAGTATCACATCTCGCTGGCGCACGCGCTGGCCGTGGCCAACTATCGTCGCGCCTATGACGAGGGCGCTATTCGCGCCGATGCCAAGATCGGCATGATCAACTGCTTTACCCCGGTCTACACCAAGGAGAACCCCAGCGAGGCGGACCTCGAGGCCGTGCGCATGACCAGCGGCATCAACAACCGCTGGTGGCTCGACCTCATCACCAAGGGCGAGCTTCCTGCCGACGTGCTCGACAGCCTGGCCGAGGGCGGCGTTAAGCTCCCGTTCCGCGCCGGCGACCAAGAGATCCTCAAGCAGGGTGTTGTCGACTGGCTCGGCTGCAACTACTACCACCCCACGCGTGTTCAGGCGCCGGCGAGCAAGGTCGACCAGTACGGCCTGCCGCACTTTGCCGACGAGTACGTATGGCCCGACGCCGTTATGAACGAGAGCCGCGGCTGGGAGATCTACCCGCAGGGCCTCTACGACTTTGGCATGGACTGCGCTAAGAACTACCCCGATCTTGAGTGGTTCGTTTCCGAGAACGGCATCGGCATCATGGACGAATACAAGAACCGTGACGCCGAAGGAACCATCCAGGATGACTACCGCGTCGACTTTGTACGTCAGCACCTGGAGTGGGTTGCCAAGGCAATCGCCGAGGGCGCCAAGTGCCGGGGCTATCACTACTGGGCCGTCATCGATAACTGGTCTTGGGCCAATGCCTTTAAGAATCGTTACGGCTTTGTCGAGGTCGATCTCATGGACGGCTACAAGCGCCGCCTTAAGAAGTCGGCGGCCTGGCTCAAACAGGTCGCCACGACCCACGTGGTTGATTAGCGACCGGGCGAACGCCCAGACCGCGCGCCGCCGCGCGCAACACATGGCACATCTGGTGGCAGAGGGCGACAGACCACCGTGCGCATAGGAAAAGGCCGGATTTGAAAGTTAGGAGCAATCATGGCCAGTGACAACGGAAAGAGCTTCCTCGACAAGTTTGCCGAGGTCTCTGCGAAGGTGGGAAACCAGGTTCACCTGCGTTCCCTGCGTGACGCCTTCGCGACCATCACGCCGCTCTATATCCTTGCGGGTATCGCGGTTCTTATTAACAACGTCGTGTTCCCTCTGTTCCCGCTCGATGCGGCGGGCCTTGCCAACCTTCAGACGTGGGGCTCGGCAATTACGCTGGGCACCCTCAACGTCTCTGCCATTATCTTGGCCGGATTGATTGGCTACAGCCTCGCCAAGAACAAGCGTTTCGATAACCCGCTCGCTTGCGTGGTCGTCGCCATCTCTGCCTTCGTCATCATGATGCCGCAGCAGATCACCGCCTCGCTTGCCGCCACGAGCCCACTGCTCACCGACAAGATCACCTCCACCGAGGTCACGGGCGCCCTTTCGACTGCCAACACCGGCACCAACGGTCTGTTCTCGGCTATTATCATCGCCCTGCTTTCCGTCTCGCTCTTCATCAAGATTTCTGGCGTCGAGAAGCTCAAGGTTAAGCTGGGCGAGGGCGTGCCTCCCGCGGTCTCCAACTCCTTCAACGTCATGATCCCGATGCTGCTCAACCTCGCGATCTTCGCTCTTGCCGCAGCCCTGCTCGCCGTGTGCGCCGGCACCGATCTGTGCACCATCATCTCCACGTGCATCTCCAACCCGCTCAAGAACATCATGAACGCCGGTCCGTGGGCTGTTATCCTCATCTACACCCTTGCTAACCTGCTGTTCTGCGTCGGTATTCACCAGTCCACCATCTCTGGCGCTACCGTCGAGCCGATCCTGACCATGCTCATCGTCGACAACATGGCTACCTTTGCCGCCGGTGGCACCATTCAGCCCGATCACTACATGAACATGCAGATCGTTAACAGCTTCGCCCTCATCGGCGGCTCGGGCTGCACCCTCATGCTCCTGCTCGACACGCTCCTGTTCTCCAAGAACAAGGCTTCCGAGACCGTTTCCAAGATGGCTATCCTGCCTGGTCTGTTCAACATCAACGAGCCGGTTATCTACGGTTACCCCATCGTGTACAACCTGCCGCTCATGATCCCGTTTGTCCTCCTTCCCGATCTGTTCATCGGCGTCACCTATGGCCTTACCTGCGCAGGCATCATCAGCCCCTGCATCGCCCAGGTGCCCTGGACTATGCCTCCCGTCATCAATGCCCTGCTCGCTACGGGCTTTGACTGGCGCGCCGGCGTGTGGCAGGCTCTCGAGATTGTCATTGGCATGGCCGTCTACCTGCCCTTCATGAAGATTTCCGAGAAGGCAATCGCCAAGCAGGAGGCTCTCGCCGAGTAGAACGCCTAACGTTCGTCCCTTTCACCTTTGCGGGCGCCGGTATGCGGTGCCGGTGCCCGCATTTCTCTTCTGCGTAAGGGTGCAGAAAGAGGGCACAATAGCCGCAAGGAATAAAACCAGTTGTCGTCTGCGCGCCGCGCAGTTATAAGGAGGAAACCATGAAGAAAATCACGCTCTGCTGCAATGCCGGTATGTCCACGAGCCTGCTGGTCCAGAAGATGCAGGCCGAGGTTGCAAACCGTGGTCTGGATATCGAGGTCGAGGCTCGTCCCATGAACGAGGCCCACGATCACCTGGACGAGTGCGACATGTTGCTGCTTGGCCCGCAGATCGGCTACACCAAGGGCGATTTTGAGAAGGAGGCCGCCGGTCGTTTTCCGGTCGAGGTCATCAACATGGTCGACTACGGCCGCATGAACGCTGCCGGTATCATCGACCACTGCGTCAGCGTGATGGGCTAGGTGCTCCGCATGGAGGATATGAACGAACTGCAGATGACCTGCTTCGAGATCATCAGCTACGTCGGTACCGCCAAGAGCATGTACATCAATGCCGTGCAAAAGGCCAAGGAGGGCGATTTTGACGCCGCCGAGGAGCTTATCAAGCAGGGCGATGAGGCCTATAACGGTGGCCACGATGTTCACATGGGGCTTCTGAAGAAGGAGGCCAACGGCGAGCGTAACGGCGAGGCCCCGTTGATTCTGCTGCATGCCGAGGACCAGATGGCCGGCACCGAGACCATGCGCGTCATGGCGACGGAGCTCATCGAAATCCACAAGCAGCTGCAGGCACTTCAGGCCTAGTCGGCGCTATCGCCACGACGGACCGTGCGGTCCAACAGACAACATAGTCCCTTTGACGGGCGCCGGGAGTCTCCGCCTCCCGGCGCCTCTATTTTTGAGGATGGTCTTGTGCGGCCTGTTGAGCAGCCAATTGCATTTCCCCAGATAAAACCTGCCAAAACAAACCTGTCTCTTTTTGGTAGGTTTTTGCCTTGGGAGCGGTACCATACAGGCAATGTTTAAACGAGAAAGGTGGGCTCTCATGGAACCTAAGCAGTACTACATCGGCATTGACGTCGGCGGCACTTCGGTTAAGGAGGGCCTGTTCGACGAGGACGGAAACCTGCTTGCCAAGGCCAGCGTGCCCACGCCTCCCATCGTTGACGCTGCGGGCTTTGCCGCGGTGACCGAGGCTATCGACCAGGTGGTCGCCAAGGCGCAGATTCCGCGTGCCTTTGTGGCAGGCATTGGCCTGGCCGTTCCGTGCCCCATCCCGGCGTCGGGCGATGCCAAGGTCAAGGCCAACATTGCCATTAACCTGCCCGAGCTGAGGATTGCCATTCAAAAGCACTGCCCCGACGCGGTCGTTAAGTACGAGAACGATGCCAACGCCGCTGCTATGGGCGAGGCCTGGCTCGGCTCTGCCAAGGGCGTACAGAACGTGGTGATGGTCACCATCGGTACCGGTGTGGGTGGCGGCGTTATCGTTAACGGCGACGTGGTATCGGGCGTTGTGGGCGCCGGCGGCGAGATCGGCCACATGTGCCTGAACCCCGACGAGGAGCGCACCTGCGGCTGTGGCGGCCATGGCCACCTAGAGCAGTATTCCAGTGCCACCGGCGTGGTGAGCAATTACCTGGCCGAGTGCAAGAAGGCGGGCGTCGACCCCATCGAGCTCACCGGCCCCTCCGATTCCAAGGACGTGTTCCAGGCCTGCCGCGAGGGCGACAAGCTCGCGCTGGCCGCGGCCGACACCATGGCCGACTATCTCGGTCGTGCTCTGGCACTTATCGCCAACGTGGTCGACCCCGAGATGTTCCTGATCGGCGGCGGCGCCTCCGCCTCGGCCGATGTCTATCTCGATAGGGTGCGCGAGCACTTTAAGCAGTACGCGCTTTCCGCCTCGCGCGAGACGCCCATCGAGGTCGCCTCGCTCGGCAACGACGCCGGTATCATCGGTGCCGCCTACGTAGCCCTGCGCGCCGCCGGCAAATAGCTGGTGCAAGGGGGTCAGGTTACTTTGCACCAACATGGTGCAAAGGTGACGGACTTGACCATCATGCTTGTCCCAAATTGTGCCGCGGCCCTTCCGTCTGCGAAGGCTTGGCATCCGCGTGCTACCATAGCTACGTCCAAGTACACATATCAAGTGGAGGATATCCATGGCAAACGTTCTTGTCTTTGGTCACCAGAACCCCGATAACGACGCCATCATGAGCGCCGTCGTCCTGTCCCAGCTGCTCAACCAGGTTGAGTATGCCGGCAACACCTACGAGGCCTGCGCCCTTGGTCAGCTTCCGGCCGAGTCCGCCAAGCTGCTCGCCGACGCCGGCATCGCCGAGCCCCGCGTGATCGAGTCCGTCGAGGCCGGTCAGCTCGTCGTCCTCACCGACCACAACGAGTCTGCCCAGTCCGTCGCTGGCCTTAAGGACGCCACGGTCTTTGGCGTTGTCGATCATCACCGCATCGGCGACTTCGAGACCGCCGGCCCGCTGCACTACATCTGCCTGCCCTGGGGCTCCAGCTGCACCATCGTCACCAAGCTCGCCGGCGTGCTCGGCGTTGAGCTTTCCGACGTCCAGGCTAAGCTGCTGCTCTCGGCCATGATGACCGACACGCTCATGCTCAAGAGCCCCACCACCACCGATGTCGACCGCGCCGTCGCCGCCAAGCTCGGCGAGCAGGTGGGCGTCGACCCGGTCAAGTTTGGCATGGAGGTCTTCCTCACCCGTCCGTCTGGCTCTTTCACCGCAGCCGAGATGGTCGGCAACGACATCAAGATGTTCGAGCCCGCCGGCAAGAAGCTGCTCATCGGCCAGTACGAGACTGTCGACAAGACCCGCGCACTCGGCATGATCGACGAGATTCGCGAGGCCATGCGCGCCTACGCCGCCGAGAAGGGTGCCGACGGCATTGTCCTGTGCATCACTGACATCATGGAGGAGGGCTCGCAGGTCCTGCTCGAGGGCGAGACCGAGGCTGCTCAGAAGGGCCTGGGCATTGCCGACGAGCACGACGGCGTCTGGATGCCGGGCGTCCTCTCCCGTAAGAAGCAGGTCGCTGCCCCCATCATGGCCGCCTGCTAGGTTTAGTTGACTAAACGCCACGACCGGATCGCGGACGCCCCGCGCTCCGGTCGTTTTTTGTGCACGGCGCCGCGTCGTCTCTTGGACAGGCGTGCCCGTGCCGTTGAGCAAATAATGTTCAACCTGTGGTTCCGCTTTTCGGCCACGCCTGCGTGCTTGTCGTGCAGGGTAGGCTAGATGCAAGCGTAATACGTTAGAGCGCGGCGCCGCCACTTGGGCGGGCCGTGCTTTTTTAAGACGGGAGCTTTCCCGTGAAAGGAGCCGCCCATGGCAGCAACTGAGCAGCTGTTCAACGTTCGTGAGCGCAAGCGCTTTGAACGTCACGACATTTGGGAACGCATCACCGAGAACGGCACGATTTCCGCCGCCGTCATGGTCTTCGCCGCCATCGCCGCCGTCATTTGCGCCAATACCGATGCCTACGAGGCCATCCATCACTTTTTGGAGACCCCGCTGTATGTGGGTCTGGGCAACCTTACGGCCGGTCTCACCGTTGAGCTTTTCGTCAACGACTTCCTCATGGCGATTTTCTTTTTGTTGGTGGGCATTGAGCTTAAGTACGAGATGACGGTCGGCGAGCTCAAGAATCCGCGTCAGGCCATGCTTCCCATGCTGGCGGCCGTGGGCGGCGTCGTCGTTCCCGCCTGTATCTACCTGATCTTCAACCATGCCGGCGCCCGCAACGGTTGGGCCATCCCCATGGCAACCGATATTGCCTTTGCGCTGGGCGTGCTATCGCTTTTGGGCAATCGCGTTCCCAACGGCGTGCGCGTGTTCTTCTCGACGCTCGCCATCGCCGACGACCTCATCTCCATCGCCGCCATCGCCATCTTCTACGGTCAGAGCCCCAATCCGTTTTGGTTGGGCGCCGCCGCGCTTGTGACCTGCGCGCTCGTGTGGCTCAACAAGACGCAGCATTACCGCCTTGCCCCGTATTCGGTACTGGGTCTGCTGTTGTGGTTCTGTATGTTCAAGAGCGGCGTGCACGCCACGCTTGCTGGCGTTATCTTGGCCTTTACCATCCCGGCCAAGTGCGGCGTCAAGCTCGATAGCCTCACCGATTGGTTGGGCGAGTGCCTGCCGCTGCTCGATGACCGCTACGACGACGAGGCGCACATCTTGGGCCAGCATGACTTTACCGTCTCGACCACCAGGGTCGAGCGCGTCATGCACCGCGTGACCCCGCCGCTCATCCGCATGGAGCGTCTGATCTCCACACCGGTCAACTTTGTGATTCTGCCGATCTTTGCGTTCGTGAACGCACAGGTTCGCCTGGTAGGCGTGGATATGAGCACGTTGCTCACCGACCCGGTGACGCTCGGCGTGTACTTTGGCATGCTGCTGGGCAAGCCGATTGGTATTTTTGGCATGACATTTGCCCTGGTCAAGCTCAAGGCTTGCCAGTTGCCGCGCAACGTCAACTGGCACATGATTGCCGGTGTGGGCATTCTGGGCGGCATCGGCTTTACGATGTCGATCCTCATCAGCGGCCTCGCTTTCCCGACGGCCGAGTTTGAGGTTCTTGCCGCCAAGGCTGCCATTCTTGCCGGTTCGGTCACCGCGGCCGTGCTCGGCATGATCTACATGAGTGTGGTCTGCAAGCACTCCGCGCCCAAGAACGAGTAAAAGCTCGAAAAAAGACACCAGAACCGGTTTGGATGCGTTCGAAACTCGGATCCGAGCGCTACTGGCCCCCTGCCAGATACCCCCCGTGGTCAAAAAACGCCGTTTGTGAGTACTGTCACAAACGGCGTATCATTTTAGGTGCGGAAAATAATGAACAAATTTATAAGAACTGTACGTTAATGAGTGACCATCGACTTCCAATTTGGCGCTAGCTGACGGTGATTAGGGAGTTTCAAGTCGAGTTTTGCCGATTTCGACCAAGAAACGCTGCTACTAAAAAGGTGACAGTACTCATATTTGCCCTTTTTTGGCCACAAGCCCTAAAACAAGCCTCGCCAGGGTCGGGAAACGGGCCAAATGCCGGCCTCGAGGCTTATTCCACGGTGCCGTAGACGGCGCCCCAGCCGTGGGCGGCCAAGGCGGAGTTGAGCTGGTCGCAAAGCGATTGGCGGTCGTAGTAGCCGGGCGGTAGCAGGTTGACGATCTCCATGAGATCGGGCGCCAGGTCCAAGATTTCGGCCTGTACGATCAGGTCCAGACGGTCGATGGCGTGGCGGTCGTAAAACAGTCCGTCGACCAGGCGCTGCAAGTCGCCGAATTCCTCGGCCTGGAACGATCCATACTCCATAGTGCCTCCTTGGGCGCCCCACGCCGGCATGCGCGGCGATTCGTAATTTATTGCGATGGACTTAATCTATCACGGCTTCATAACGTTGCGGCGGTGGCGGTCTATACTTAGACGAACTGCAACGTACCGCTTCGCGAAAGGTCGCACCCCATGCAGACGATCTACCAGAAGATGGAAACCACCGAACTCGATACCGCCATCGAGGCGCTCAAAGCCGAGGTCGCCGAGGTCAAGGCCAAGGGCCTGGCGCTCGACATGGCCCGCGGCAAGCCGTCGCCCTCCCAGGTGGACATCTCTCGACCCATGCTCGATATCCTCAATGCCGATGCCGATCTGCACGACGGCAACGTCGACTGCTCCAACTACGGTTGCTTTGAGGGCATTCCCTCGGCACGCAAGCTGGCGGGGGAGTTCCTGGGTTGCCCCGCCGAGCAGACGCTCGTACTGGGTTCGTCGAGCCTGCTGATTGAGCACGATATCGCCGGCATGTTCTGGCGCTGCGGCTCGTGCGGCAGCGAGCCTTGGGAGGCTTATGAGACCGCGCATGACGGCAAGAAGGTCAAGTTCCTGTGCCCTGTTCCCGGCTACGACCGCCACTTTGGCATCACTGCCGACTTGGGTATCGAGAATGTCCCCGTCGCGATGACCGACAACGGCCCCGACATGGACGAGGTCGAGCGCCTGGTTGCCGCCGACGACTCCATCAAGGGTATCTGGTGCGTGCCCAAGTATTCCAACCCCACGGGCATCACCTTTAGCGAGGACACCGTGCGTCGCCTGGTCGAGATGCCCACGGCCGCGCCCGATTTCCGCATCTTCTGGGACAACGCCTACTGCGTGCACGACCTGTACGACGAGACCGACGAGCTCGCCAACATCTTTGATCTCGCTCGCGCGGCGGGCACCGAGGACCGCGTGGTGGCCTTTGCCTCGACGTCCAAGATCACCTTCCCGGGCGCCGGCATCGGCTTTATCGGTGCGAGCCCCGCGGTTATCGCGGAGTTCTCCAAGCGCCTGAAGGCCGGCCTTATCAGCGCCGACAAGCTCAACCAGCTGCGCCACGTACGCTTCCTTCCCACCATCGAGGCGGTCAAGGAGCACATGAAAAAGCATGCCGAGTTCCTGCGTCCGCGCTTTGAGGCCGTCGAGCGCAAGCTCACCGAGGGCTTGGGCGACACAGACTGTGCCACCTGGACGCACCCCCGCGGCGGCTACTTTGTAAGCTTCGATGGTCCCGAGGGCTCGGCCCAGAAGGTCGCCGCGCTTTGCGCCGACCTGGGCGTCAAGCTCACGCCGGCCGGTGCTACCTGGCCCTATGGCAAGGACCCGCGCGACACCAACATCCGCATCGCGCCGAGCTATCCCACGGTCGAGGACCTGGAGGCCGCGCTCGATGTGCTGGTGCTGGCTGTGAAGCTGGTCGCTGCCGAGCTTGCGCGTGCCGAGCGCGCCTAACGCGCGGCTTCCCGTACTATCCGCACTTTCGATACGTAAAGGAGCGTATACATGGATTTGGGTATTTCCACCAACCCCACGCCAGAGCTCTATACCATTAAGGTAACCGGCGAGATTGATATCTCCAATGCCGATAGTCTGCGCAACGCCATCGACTTGGCGCTCGAGCAGCCCACCGAGGCCGTTGAGCTCGACTTTGCCCAGGTGAGCTACATTGATTCGACGGGCATTGGCGTGCTCGTGGGCGCCGCGCACCACGCGGTCGACCACGGCAAGCGCTTTAGCTGCACCAATGTGCAGCCCCCGGTGATGCGCGTGGTTCAGCTGCTGGGCGTCGACCAGGAGATCTCGATCACGGCGGCATAAGCCCTGCCCCAAAAGGGGCGTGCCGTTTGGCATATGTTTGTGATGCGCTCGGACGTTTTGGCGTCCGGGCGCTATACTTGACCGAATGAATAGACGAGTTCCGGCCGAATGGCGCGGTGCGGGCTCGACTCACATCGAGCCTTGGAGGTATGTGTGTTTGGTATTGGAGAGGGTGAGCTCGCGATCATCGTGGTCTTCGGCTTTTTGCTGTTTGGCCCGGATAAGCTCCCGCAGATGGGCCGCACAATCGGCCGTGCCATCCGTCAGTTCCGCGAGACGCAGGAAAAGATGACGGCCGTTGTTCAGTCCGAGATTATCGATCCGGTAAGCGAGGCCGCGTCGGCCCCGGTCAAGCCCAAGAAGGCTGCCGTCGATGACGATTCCGATGCGGACGAGGGTGCCGTCGAGACGGCTGCGCCCGCAAAGAAGGAGACTTTTGCCGAGCGCCGTGCCCGCCTTGCCGCCGAGAAGGCTGCGAGCGAGGGTGCCACCGAGGGCGAAGGCGCTGCTGATGAGGCCGAGAGCGCCGAGTCCGCCAAGGCCGAGCCTGCCGCTGCCGTCGCCGAGCCCGAGCCTGCTGCAGAGCCGGAGCCCGAGCCCGAGCCGGCAGAGCCCACGACGGCTGACCTCTACGCCCGTCGTCCCCGTAAGCGCAAGGCTGTCGTCGACCAGCTCGCTCGCGAGCTCGAGGCCGAGGACGACGCCGCTGCCGCCGACGCCCCGAAGGGAGGCGATGAGTAATGCCTATCGGACCTGCGCGTATGCCGCTCTTCGATCACCTGGGAGAGCTCCGTCGCCGTCTAACCATCGTGGTCGTGTCGGTGTTTGCCGCCGCTATCGTGCTGTATTTCGCCACGCCTGTGGTGCTCGACATCCTGGAAGACCCCATCCGCTCTTTTGTGCCGGACGGTAAGTTCTACATCACCACCACGCTCGGTGGCTTTGGTTTGCGCTTTTCGCTGGCCATCAAGATGGCCGTTGTCATGTGCACGCCCATGATCATCTGGCAGATTCTGGCGTTTTTCCTGCCGGCGCTTCGCCCCAACGAGCGCAAGTGGGTCGTGCCCACGGTGCTCGCCTCGACGGTGCTGTTCTTCCTGGGCGCCATTTTCTGCTATTTCATCATCATTCCTGCGGGCTTTGAGTGGCTCATCGGCGAGACCTCGGCCGTCGCTACGGCGCTGCCCGATCTAGAGAACTACGTCAACATGGAGCTGCTCTTTATGATCGGCTTTGGCGTGGCGTTTGAGCTGCCGCTCATCATCTTCTACCTGTCCGTCTTCCACATCGTGTCCTACGCTGCTTTCCGCGGTGCCTGGCGTTATGTATACGTTGGCCTGCTCGTGGGCTCGGCTGTGATTACGCCTGACGGCTCGCCCGTTACGCTCGGCCTCATGTATGGCGCCCTGCTCTCGCTTTACGAGATTTCGCTTGCCATCGCCCGTGTGGTCATTACCGCGCGCGAGGGCAAGGAGGGCTTGTTCGTGAGTCGTCTGGACCTGTTCTCGGACGACGAGGACGACGAGGAGTAAATCGGTATGCACGAGGTTGGCATTGTCAACGGCATACTCGATACAGTGATTCGCGCGGCGCGTGGGGCGGGGGCCTCGCGCGCCGTTTTGGTAACGCTGCGTATCGGGGATATGACCGAGGTCGTGCGCGAGGCACTCGACTTTGCATGGGAGACATTTCGCGACGAGGACCCGCTCACGCGCGGCTGCGAGCTTGCCGTAGAGGAAGTCCATCCACAAAGCGAGTGTCTGGACTGCGGCGAGGTCTTTGAGCACGACCGCTTCCATTGCCGTTGTCCCCAGTGCGGTGGCGCCAACGTGCGCCTACTGCACGGCCGCGAGCTCGACATCGCCAGTATAGAAATCGAAACCCCCGACGATTAGCCCGCCAGCCACCTGGGGACGGGGTATAAATGTTGGAAATTAAGGAGTGCCGAATATGGCCGAGAAAACGATTGATATCGCGTCGCCGATTCTGTCGCGCAATGAGCGCCTGGCAGATCAGCTGCGACAGCGATTTAAAGAGACAAACACCTATGTGATCAATGTGCTGTCAAGCCCCGGCTCGGGCAAGACTACCACGATCCTGGGCACCAACGAGCGTCTACGTGACAAGGCCGGCCTGCGCTGTGCCGTCATCGAGGGCGATATCGCCTCGGATGTCGACGCCATCACCATGAAGGAAGCCGGCATGCCCGCCATCCAGATCAACACGGGCGGCCTGTGCCATCTCGAGGGCAACATGATCATGGAGGCCGTTGACGCCTTCGACCGGGCTGTGGGTCTTCAAAACATCGACGTCATCTTTATCGAAAACGTGGGTAACCTGGTCTGCCCAGTCGACTTTGACCTGGGCGAGAACCTGTCCATCATGATCCTCTCGGTGCCCGAGGGCGACGACAAGCCCATCAAGTACCCGGGCATCTTCCAGCACGCCGGCGCGCAGCTGCTCAATAAGGTCGACGTGGCCCCGGCTTTCGATTTTGACATGGATAGGTATACTAAGACACTCGATGACCTCAATCCGCAGGCGCCGCGGTTTGCCGTGAGCGCGCGCAAGGGCGAGGGCATGGATGCCTGGTGCGATTGGCTCATCGGGCAGATCGAGCAAGCAAGGGCGTAAATCGGCCGCCATACGGGCGGGCGTAGCCGCAGAGACACGAGATAGGAGCCTCTTTTGAAGCTCATCATCGCCGAGAAAAACGACGCCGCGCGTCAGATCGCCGAGCGTCTGTCCACGGGTAAACCCAAAAAGGATAAGGTGTACAACACCGCCATCTACCGTTTTGAGTGGAAGGGCGAGGAGTGCGTGACCATCGGCCTGGCCGGTCACATCCTTGCACCCGATTTTTGCGACAGCGTGCTGTTCGATAAAAAGCTGGGTTGGTATTCGGTCACCGAGGACGGCGAGATGCTGCCGGCCGATATGCCCGATGGCCTGGCCCGCCCGCCGTACGACACCAAGCGCAAGCCGTTCCTTGCCGATGGCATCTCCATCAAGGGCTGGAAGCTCGAGAGCCTGCCTTACCTCACCTGGGCACCCGTCATTAAGCTGCCGGCCGAGAAGGAGCTCATTCGTTCGCTCAAGAACCTCGCTAAAAAGTCCGACAGCGTCATTATCGCCACGGACTTCGATCGCGAGGGCGAGCTGATCGGTTCGGACGCCCTCAACAAGGTGCGTGAGGTGGCGCCCGACTTGCCGGTTGCCCGCGCCCAATACTCTTCGTTTACCAAGGCCGAGATCACGCACGCCTTCGATAATCTCGTCTCGCTCGACCAGAACCTGGCCGACGCCGGCGAGAGCCGCCAGCACATCGACCTCATTTGGGGCGCGGTGCTCACGCGTTATCTGACGCTCGCCAAGTTTGGCGGCTTTGGTAACGTGCGCTCTGCCGGCCGCGTGCAGACGCCGACGCTCGCCCTGGTGGTCGAGCGCGAGCGCGAGCGCATGGCGTTTGTGCCCGAGGACTATTGGCAGATTCGCGGCATGGGTGCCGCGCAGGGCGCTGCCGAGGACGACCGCTTTAAGATCGCGCACAAGACGGCGCGTTTTACCGACAAGGATGCTGCCGAGACGGCGTACGGCCATGTCGACGGCGTCGCGACGGCGACCGTTGCCGCGGTGACCAAGCGCTCGCGTAAGCAGCAGCCGCCCACGCCGTTTGCGACCACCTCGCTGCAGGCTGCCGCCGCAGCCGAGGGCATCTCGCCTGCGCGTACGATGCGCATCGCCGAGTCCCTCTACATGGCCGGTCTCATCAGCTACCCGCGTGTCGACAATACCGTGTACCCTGCGACGCTCGATCTGGGCGCCGTGGTGAGCGATCTGGCAAAGATCAACCCGGCGCTGGCGCCGGTGTGCAAAAAGGTGCTCGCCGGTCCCATGAAGCCCACGCGCGGCAAGGTCGAGACCACCGACCACCCGCCTATCTATCCCACGGGCGAGGGCGATCCGTCCACGCTCGATGGCGGACAGCGCAAGCTCTACGACCTCATCGCCCGTCGCTTCCTGGCAACGCTCATGGGGCCCGCGACCATCGAGAACACCAAGCTCGAGCTCGACGTGAACGGCGAGCCGTTCGTGGCCTCGGGCGATGTGCTCGTGACCCCGGGTTTCCGCGAGGCCTACCCGTACGGCCTTAAGCGCGACGAGCAGATGCCGCCGCTGGAGCAGGGCGATACGGTCGACGTGTTCGACATTAAGCTCGAGGCCAAGCAGACCGAGCCGCCCGCGCGCTATAGCCAGGGCAAGCTCGTTCAGGAGATGGAAAAGCGCGGCCTGGGTACCAAGTCCACGCGCGCGAGCATCATCGAGCGCCTGTATGCCGTGCGCTATCTCAAAAATGATCCCGTTGAGCCGAGCCAGCTGGGCATCGCCATCATCGACGCGCTGACGCAGTTTGCCCCGCGCATCACGAGCCCCGATATGACCAGCGAGCTCGATGGCGATATGACCCGTGTGGAGCGCGGCGAGGATACCGAAGAGCATGTCGTGACGCACTCGCGCGCGCTGCTGGCCGGCGTGCTCGACGAGCTACTCAAGCATACGCAGGAGCTGGGCGACGCCATCAGCGACGCCGTCACAGCCGATGCGCGCGTGGGCGCCTGCCCCAAGTGCGGCAAGGACCTGGTTATGAAGACGAGCGCCAAGACCCGCGGCAGCTTTATCGGCTGCATGGGCTGGCCCGATTGCGATGTGACCTATCCGGTGCCGAGCGGCGTCAAGGTGAGCCCGCTCGAGGGCGAGGCTGCCGTGTGCCCCGAATGCGGCGCACCGCGCATTAAGTGCCAGCCGTTCCGCCAGAAGGCTTTCGAGATCTGCGTGAACCCCACATGCCCCACTAACTACGAGCCCGACCTTAAGGTGGGCGAGTGCAAGGTGTGTGCCGAGGCCGGACGCCATGGCGATCTGATTGCGCACAAGAGCGAGAAGAGCGGCAAGCGCTTTATCCGCTGCACCAACTATGACGATTGCGGCGTGAGCTATCCGCTGCCGGCGCGTGGCAAACTCGAGGCGACGGGTGAGACCTGTCCCGAGTGCGGCGCCCCCATCGTGGTGGTCAACACGGCGCGCGGTCCGTGGCGTATCTGCGTCAACATGGACTGCCCGACCAAGGAGAAGAAGCCCGCCCGTGGCCGCAAGACTGCGACCAAGGCGAGCACGGCGAAGAAGACCACGGCGACAAAGAAGACTGCTGCCAAGAAGACGACCGCCAGGAAGACTGCCGCGAAAAAGACGACCACCAAGAAGGCCGCCGATAAGTAACGGCGCAGCCGAAACATTGACTAAGACAAAAACGAGCGAGGGTCCCATGATCCTCGCTCTTTTTTTGACCGGCAGTTAGGGACGTTCCTTTTTCTGCCGGCAGTTTAGGAACGTCCCTAACTGCCGGCTCGGAAACGACAAGGCGTTAGTTCACTTCGACGGGTTTGGCGCCGGGATAGCGCTCCTCAAAGTCTAGGCGGTACTTATTGTCATTGGTGCCCGCCACGTTGTCGCGCGACAGCGGCGCCACGATCTCATTCTTATGGTCCGCGGGCTTTGCGTACTTTAAGCTGATCTCCCAGGCATCGCAGATCGCATCGATGCGGTGATCCAGGTCGTCGTACAGGGCGATGATGTCCTTCCAGGAGCTGTAGTTCTTGGAGCTCGTCGGAACGTCTAGGTCCTCGACGATGTCGTAATACTGCTCGATGGTGTCCTCCGTGCGCTCGGCGACGTCGGCGAGATTTTGACGGGCGGTTCGATCCTCTTCCAGATAACTGCCGTTGAAGTTCTGCGCGCAGCCACGGACGTAGCTGTCGAGGTCTTCGAGCAGGTCGTAGTATTCGCTCAGTCGGCGGTAGAGATTCTGCTCGGAGAGCGTTGCTTCGCCGCCATCCTCGTCGTCATCGTCATCGTCGTCATCGTCGTACAGGCTGTTGGGATCGCCGAGAGGCTTTAGGTCATCGTCGTCGACGTCATGGTGCAGCTTAGCTACCTCGGCAGTCGTCTGCGTGGCGGCGTTGTCGAAAGGCTTGATCACAAAGAAAACGACCAGGGCGATGATGATCGCCACCAGCACAACGATAACGGCGATAAGCGGCCCGATGCCGCTCTTTTTGGGAGCGGGGGTCTGTGGCGAAGCGGGCGCGTATGCGGGAGCCGGCTGCTGTTGGGGCGAGCCGCTCGCGACGGGTATGCGCTGCGTGGTCTCGACGGCCGCGGGGCCTGCGGCGGGGTCGGGGCGATAGGCGAGGGGGTCGTCCGCCTTGGCTTGCGGCGTATCGAGGGAACCGGTCTGCTCAAAAGCGGGCTGGCTATCGCTTGCGGTTGTTTGCTCAACGGGTGCACCGCACGAGGTGCAGAACTTGGCATTATCTGCAAGAAGTTTGCCGCACGAGGCGCAATACCGAGACATTGCCACTCCTTTCGCCACATTTCAATGCAATACGACGATTATACCCAGCGTCCAAAATTCCCCTTCATAAGTTGCGGTGAAATAGGGACTGTTTGGCGGTCTCAGAGCTTCAATCAGTCCCTATTTCACCGCAACTTTGGAAAGGCACCTTTAGCCATTGGGGACGCGCCGAGCACTGGGGTATCATGGCTTGGTTGATATATCTGCATTTACGCGCCTTGTAGGAAGGGGCTGCGCCCATGACTTTTGAGCCTGCTCAACATAGCTTTATCACGCTCGAGGGCGTCGACGGCGCCGGCAAGTCCACGCAGGCGCGTCTGCTTGCCCGCGCGCTCGAACTCGCTGGCTACCAGGTTGTGAGCCTGCGCGAGCCGGGCGGTACCGCCATCAGCGAAAAGATCCGCGCTCTGCTGCTCGACCCCGCCAATACAGCGATGGGCGACACCTGTGAGTTGCTGCTCTACGAGGCAGCGCGCGCCCAGTTGGTGCACGAGGTCATAGCTCCCGCCCTCGCGGCCGGCAAGGTGGTTCTGTGCGACCGCTTCTACGATTCCACAACCTGCTACCAGGCGTTTGCCGACGGTCTCGATCGCCGGATGGTGCGTGACGCCAACAACCTGGCCGTCGCGGGTACGCACCCGGCGCTCACGCTCGTCTATCACATCACGCCCGAGCAGGCGGCGCTGCGCATGGCAGCCCGTGGCGCGGCAGATCGCATGGAGGCCAAAGGCATGGCATTCCAGGAGCGTGTCTACCAGGGATTCTGCGCTATTGCTGCCGAGGAGCCAAACCGCGTAAAGCTCATCGACGCCACTGCGACCGTCGAGGAAGTCTTCGAGAAGACGGTCGAGCAGATTCGCGCGTACGGTCTCGACATTTCGCAAGATGCTGTCGCCGCCGCGCTTGCCAAGGAGGCCGAGTAACATGGCCCCCGCTCAGGCAAGCCTGCTGGCCAAGCTCGACACCCAAGAGCGCGTTCGCGACTTTTTGACCAACGCCGTCGCCAGCGGCCGCGCATCGCACGCCTACCTGTTTTTGGGCGCTCCCGGTGCCGGCAAGCTCGATGCCGCATGGGCGCTCGCCCAAGCTTTCCTCTGCGAGCAGAACGGCTGCGGCGCATGCGACAGCTGCGTGCGCGTTGCGCGGCACACACATCCCGACGTGCACTATTACACGCCCGAGAGCGCCACAGGCTACCTCATTGCCCAGACCCGCGAGCTGCTCGATGACGTGCCGCTGGCGCCCATCCGTGCCAAGGCCAAGGTCTACATCATCGATCGCGCCGAGCAACTGCGCGCTAACACCGCCAACGCGCTGCTCAAGACACTCGAGGAGCCGCCCGAGGGCGTTATGTTCATCTTGTTGGGCACCTCGGCAGACGTGATGTTGCCCACCATCGTGAGCCGCTGTCAGTGCGTGCCGTTTCGGTTGGTGTCGCCCACCGTGGCCGCGCAGGCCGTGAGTCGCGCGACGGGTCAGGACCTCGCGCGTTGCCGCATGGTGGTCGCCGTGGCGGGAAGCCCCACACGCGGCATCGAGTTCCTTAAGAGTGCCGAGCGCCAGGATGCTCGCCGCCAAATGGTCCGCGCCATCGATTCGCTCATCGCTGCCGACGAGGCTGATGTGCTCAGCCGCGCCAAGTCGCTCATCGTCGCCGTTAAGGCACCGCTCGCCGAGGTCAAGTCCACACAGGAAAAGGTGCTCGAGCAAAACGCCGACTATCTGTCGCGTGGAGCATTGAAGCAGCTTGAGGACCGCAACAAGCGCGAACTCAACGCGCGCGAGCGTTCGGGTATCATGGAAGCGCTGGCGAGCGCGCGGACGCTCATGCGCGACGTGCTGCTGACGCTTCAGGACGAGGCGGCCGACGTCGTGAACGAAGACGTGCGCGACACGATCGGGCGGCTTGCCGCCGCGACGAATGCTGCGGGTGCCACCCGGGCGCTCGAGGCGGTCGCGACCGCCGAGCGCAACATCGCCAGAAACGTTACTCCCCAGCTGGCCATCGAGGTCATGCTGTTCGATATCAGGAAGGCACTGAAATGCCGTTAGTCGTACCCGTTAAGTTTACCTACGCCTCGCGCGACCTGTGGTTTGACCCGCAGGATCTGGATATCCTCGAGGCCGATTATGCCATTTGCTCCACCGAGCGCGGGACCGAGATCGGCCTGGTCACGGCCGATCCCTTCGAGGTGCCGCAAGATGAGATCGGCCAGCCGCTCAAGCCCGTGCTGCGCGTGGCGAGCGACATCGACCTGCAGCTTGCCGACGACCTGGCCATCCAGGGCGACGAGGCGATGGTCGATTTCCGCCGTCTCGTCAAAGAGCTCGACCTCGAGATGAAGCCGGTCGGCGTCGAGTACCTGTTTGGCGGCGAGAAGGCCGTGTTCTACTTTGCGGCCGAGGAGCGCGTCGATTTTCGTCAGCTCGTCAAGGACCTGTCCTCGACGCTGCACATTCGCGTCGACATGCGCCAGATCGGTGTGCGCGACGAGACCCGTCTGGTGGGCGGTTATGCCCAATGCGGACAGGAGCTCTGCTGCACGCGCTTTGGCGGACAGTTTGAGCCCGTCTCGATCCGCATGGCAAAAGAGCAGGACCTGCCGCTCAACTCGTCCAAGATCAGCGGCGTTTGCGGCCGCCTGATGTGCTGCCTGCGCTATGAGTTCGAGGCGTACAAGGACTTTAAGAGCCGTGCGCCCAAAAAGAAGACGCTCATCGATACGCCGCTTGGCAAGGCGCGTATCCAGGAATATGACACGCCGCGTGAGCAGCTGGTGCTGCGCCTGGAGAACGGCAAAGTCTTTAAGGTCAACCTGGCCGATATGACGTGCTCGGAGGGCTGCAAAAAGAAGGCCGCCGAGCAGGGCTGCAACTGCCGCCCCGACTGCGTGACGCGCGACGTGCTCGAGCGCATCGAGTCGCCCGAGATGCGCCTGGCGCTCATGGAGCTCGATCGCGAGAATGGCGTCGATGTGGGCGATGGTCTGTCGAGTGCCGACCGTCTGGCCGGCACGTCGATACCCAAGCGCCGTCGCCGCGATGCCGAATCCGATGCTCGCTCCGGTCAGGGCCAGGGCGAGGGCCGTGGCCGTGGAAAGGGTCGCGGCAAGGCCGAGGCACCCGAGGCCGAGGAGGCAGCCGGTGGCCGTCGCCGCCGCAAGCGCACGGCGTCCGTCGACAATGGCGAGACCGCGGGCAAGAACGCTTCCCGCGAGCGCGAGGCTCAGCAGCCCCAGCAGCAAAACCGCGGCGGTGGCATGAACCCCACGCGCCGTCGTCGCCGTCACCTGTCGAGCGAGGAGCGCGAGGACGCCTTCCGCGCCGCAGCTGCTCGCGAGGCCGGTGCCGCTCCCAAGGGCGTCTCGGCCTCCGATGCGCCTGCCGACAAGGCTGGCAAGCCGCGTGGCGAGGAGGAGCGCGCGCCACGTCCGCGCCGTCGCCATTCCTCGGGCACGCAGCAGAAGCCCTCGGTTCCTTCTGTGGCCGATCAGGTTTCGGATGGCGAAGTCAAGGTCACGCGCCGTCGCCCTGGAGACGGCGGAGGAGCTGCCGCCAAGGCTTCGCGCGGCGGCTCTCGCGACGAGCGCGAACCGCGTGAGGATCGCGGCGGCGAGGGCTCGACCGACCAGGGTCAAAAGCGTCGCCGTCGCCGTCGCTCCCGCAAGCCGCGTCAGGACGGCGGCGAGGGCTCGACCCGCACCTCGTCCGCACCGCAACCGCCTGCCGGCGAATAGCGCCCGTAAGCGGATGTGACTCGCCTGACCCTAGCGCCTCTGGGTATCATGGCTCTACACCGACAACCCTCCCTTCGCCTTCGCGTAGGGAGGGTTGTGTCATGAAGAGGCATTTGAATGTGTTGAGTCGCTTGCAGGGTGCAGGCACCCTACCGTTTGCGGACGAATTGCTACCGCTTGCCGAGCGCGCGACGTACGAGGCGCTCGAGGCATTGTCGCCAACACGATGTGCCGGCTGCGAGCGCGCCGGTGCGCTTATTTGCCAAGACTGCCTTGCCGCGTTCACGCTCATCGACCCACGTCATAGCTGCACCCGATGCAGCGCCCCGTTTGGGGATTTGCTGTGCACTGAGTGTTCGGTCGAGGGCACGTCCTCGGCAATGACGGAGGCGCTCGACCGCTGCCTGGCGTGCGCCGTCTATGCGCATCCGCTGCCGCGCATCATTAAAGCGTACAAGGATGCGGGCGAGCGACGTCTGGCTCCGTATCTGGCGGAGCTGCTCTACGACACCGCCCTGCATGCCCAGGTCGTAGCGCCCGATCGCTATGGAGGTGTGCTGTCCGGTGCGGATGCGGTGGTGTTTGTGCCTGCGACGGCGGCAGCGTTTCGGCGGCGTGATTTTGATCATATGGAGGCTATTGCGCGTCCATTTTGCGAGCTGTCGGGTGTTCCCCTGCTCGACGCCCTCGTTAAGTACGGCCATGGTGACCAGCGCGAGCTCGGTCGCGATGAGCGCCGGGAACACGCTCGGGGTATGTACGAGACGGTCGAGGATGTGCGCGGCCGCCGCCTGCTGCTCGTCGACGATGTCATTACCACGGGCGCGACCATGGCAGCGGCCTCGGCGGAGCTCAAGCGTGCCGGCGCCGCGGCAGTCGATGGTCTCGCTATCGCACGCGTTTGGTAGGGGTGGTTTTGTGGCAGTGAAGATTGAGCGGCGCAACGAGCCGACAAGCGAGCAACTGGCGGCCTCCATAATTCTGACCGGCGCCTCGGCGCTACGCATGATGCGCGCCGAGCGCCGACAAATGGGTTACATCAGCTGGAGGGACCTCGATCCCGATGAAGAGCGCCGTGTGCTGCGCACGTCGTCGCCCTCGACCGAGGACATCTATCTTCCCGACTTGGTGCGGATTGGGGCCGCAAGCGGCGAGGTGCAAGAGGATTTGTGCTTGCTGGCAGGGTCTGCAGCGCAGCGCCGCCGCATTCTTGGCGTGAGCTGGTCCGTATGCTCCGGGTTGCCCGCCGGCTCGATTCTAGAGGTGGAACCGGGGGTGTACAGTCTATCTCCCGAGGCCCTTTGTGTTGCCGTTGCGCGCGAGGTCGGCTGCATCCAGGCATTTGCCCTGGCTCAGGAGCTGTGCTCTAAGATTTCGCTGAGTGACCGCGGGAAGTATCTGCCTCCCTACACCTCGCCTGTTACGAATAAACTTGCAAAGGACAAGGACCAGCCAGCAGATGTGGGCTACTTTGAGGCTGAGCCGGTGCTGACGCCCGATTGTCTGGCAGATTACCTCGCGGTATGCAAGGGGAACGCAGCCAAGCAGCTGCAGCGTCTGTGTCCCTATCTTTCGGAAAACCTGCGCTCGCCCATGGAGTGCATCATGCTCGCCCTGTTTTCGCTTCCGTTTTCCTGTGGCGGATTTGCCTGCGGTCCCTTTAAGACCGACTACAAGATTGAGTTCGATGACCGTGCGCAGGCAATCTCGGGGATGTCCCATGCAGTTTGCGATGCGTATCAAGAAGCAGCCCGGTTTGACCTGGAATACAACGGTGAGCTGGGCCATTCCTCTCGGAGGGGACGTATCCATGATGAAAAGCGCAACACGGGCTTGATTACTATGGGAATCGAGGTCGCGACGGTCAACAACGAAATGCTCTGTGACATGGAAGCGGTGGAGGCGCTCGCATGGCGCATGCACCAGCGTATGCGAAAGCGGTACCGGAATCGTGTCGATGCTCGCAGGAAGAAGCAAGAAGCGTTGCTTAACACGCTGCGGGCGTGTTTTGGGCTTAAGCCGGTCTAATTCGCGTCGAAAATAGAGGGTTAATCATATGCCCTGGCCATAATATGGCAAATATGAGTACTGTCACTAAATCAGTAACAGCAAAATCAAGGAATTTAGAACTCGGAGGCGGCGTAAAGTAAGAAGATAATAAACAAATGTAGAATAACTAAGCATCAGGTTGGCGACTCTGAGCGCAAAATCTGTCCGAAAGGCCAAAATTGCCTGTTACTAAATTGGTGACAGTACTCATATTTGCCATATTTTGGCCGGGGCACCCTAAGAAGGGTGCCCCGGAGCTCCCCGTAGGGGAGCTCCGGGCTTCATAGGGGCACGAATAGCCCGCTCCGACCTGCGAAATCTGTACTCGCGATGCGAATGACGCCCCTAACCTTAAACTTTAGCTTGAACTTAGCTATAATGCGCTTCGTTCCTACCAGGCTGTGGTTGCGGACGGACGAAATGCCCGTCCTAGTCCAAGACAGACGCGGTCAAAGGGATCCACGTAAGCGACCGCGTGCGCGCGGCGCGATCATGGCGCGTCCTAGATGTAAGCCGCACCGTCCGTTCTACTTTCTTTGGGGCAATACCGCCTCGCGGGCGAGCGGGCCAGTCGTGAAGGTGGCTGCGGCCTCCCGAGCAAACACCCCGGTGCGCAAGTGTGGGGTCAAATACCAGGTCAGCTGGTGGGAACAACCTGATATTCCGCGCAACGCACGGATCGTATACGACACAGAAGGCAGGGTAGTGGACATGGTGAGGGGCAGCTTGATGCACGCGGCTCGGTTAGGTGCTGGGGCCGCAGCGGTCATCGCCGTTTTGGGCCTGAGTGGATGCGCGTTCAATCCACTGTCCACGTTCACGACGCCCACGATCGACCAGATCGAGCGCGAGACCGTTACCCCCACGGTATCGGACAATGCCCTGGTCACGCCGGGAACCCTGACTGTCGCTCTCGATACTTCCGATGCCCCGCAAGCCATGCAGGATGCCGACGGAAACCTCACGGGCTATGCGGTCGATGCCGCTCGTGCCCTCGCATGCCGCATGGGTCTCAAGGTCGCCTTTGTCGATGCGTCCTCGGCCGATTCCGCGCTCAGCGATAAAAAGGCCGACATCTTCATTGGTGACGTCAGGTCTACGGACGGCGATATCAGCTCGCTTGGCACCTGTCTGTACGACGCCCCCGCCGTATTCGGCAAGAGCAGCGACGGAGAGTCGCTGAGCGTTTCGACCGAAACGCTTAACACCGCTACCCTGGGCGTTCAGACCTCTTCGGCCTCGCAGGAAGCGCTCGCCAAGCAGAGCATTACGGCCAACCAAAAGACCTTCTCCAACATCAATGAGTGCTTTGAGGCGCTCGAGTCGGGCGAAGTCGATTACGTGATCTGTGATTCCACGGCCGGTGGTTACCTCGCGCGCCTGATGAGCCAGATCTCCTATGTCGGCACGCTCGAGACGCCCTCCACGCTTGGTGTCGCAGGCCTTAGCTCTAACGATGAGCTGTGCCGTGCCGTGAGCGATGCCCTCGATGGTATCACGGTCGATGGCACGCTCGAGGCAGTCCACTGCGTCTGGTACGGCCAGATGCCCTATGACCTTACCGCCAAGACCGTTTCGGGAGCCAATGTGCAGACATCCGACTCCACGTCCAACGAGACTGAGCCCTCCGATGACGACGCCTCCGATAACAACGGCGACAGCCCGTCGTCTAGCCAGGAAGGCACCATCACCGACGATGACATCAACAAGCTCAATAGCTAGTTATTGGTAGGGGTGGCGTCTGCCATACATTGAACGAGGCGCTTCTTCATGGTTTCAACACGCATAGTCGGGTCTCCCCAATAGGGGAGCCCGGCTTTTCTATTTTGGTAAAAACAGCAGGTAAAAGCTGATTTCCAGGAGAAAAACTAGCTTTGCCGACGCCTTCCTATAGCGCACTTTGCTACAGAAAAGTGCGAGACTTCGGTATGCGGTATCAAGCAATCGTTATTCGGGTCTTTGAGAATCCGGGTGATTAAATGTACGGCAATGGGTACATAGCCAGTACAGTAAGTCCCCGAGGCAGATTGGAGCCACGTATGGATATCAAGGTTTCTGGACGCAAGACGACGGTAACCGATGCTCTGCGTGCGCATGTGGATGAGAAGATCGGTGAGGCGCTCAAGGTTTTCGATATCGAGCCCATGACAGTCGACGTCGTGCTTCGTTATGAGAAGAACCCCTCGAACCCCAACCCGGCAATCGTCGAGGTCACGGTTCGTGCCCGCGGCTCTGTGATTCGCGTTGCCGAACACGGCGCAGATATGTACGCCGCCATCGACCTCTCCGCCGATAAGGTTACCCGCCAGCTGCGCAAGTTCAAGACCAAGGTCGTGGACAACCGCCAGGGTGGTGCCAGTGCCGCGGATGTCGCGCCGGTCGAGCGCGTTGAGGATCTGGCCGACCTGCTGCTGCCCGAGGAGGACGACGACCTGCTCGTCCGCGAGAAGGTCATCGATGTCACCCCGATGACCGAGGAGCAGGCGCTGGTGCAGACCGATTTGCTGGGCCACGACTTCTACGTGTTCGAGAACGCGACGACCGGTCTCATCAATGTGGTGTATCACCGTAAGAATGGTGGATATGGCATCATCAAGCCCCGCATCGAAACACTTGACGAGTAAAATACGTTAACTTGCATGAGTTAACGGTTGGCGGCCATCCCATGCGGGTGGCCGCCTTTTTACGTAAGGAGTCGCTTTGATGGACAAGGCCGCATCCGCCGGTCATTCGAACCGTTGCCGCATCGTCGTCGATACCTGCTGCGACTTTAGCCCCGAGGTCGCCGCGAACCTCGATGTCGATATCCTGGGTTTCCCTTTCATTATCGATGGCGAGGAGCGCACAGACGACATCTGGTCGAGCATGAGCCCTAAGGAGTTCTACGACCGCATGCGCGCCGGTGCCCGCGTGTCCACCTCGGCTGTGTCGCTCGGTCGCTATATCGAGTTTTTTACCGAGTGCGCCAAAGAGGGCACGCCCACGGTCTACCTGTGCTTTACCTCGGCGCTGTCGTCGAGCTACAACTCCGCGTGCCAGGCGGCAGATGTCGTGCGCGCCGAGTATCCCAACTTTGAGCTCTACGTGGTCGACAACGCTCTGCCCTGCGCGACCGGTGCGCTCTTGGCGCTCGAGGCCGTGCGCCAGCGTTCGGCGGGACTGACCGCCAAGCAGCTGGTCGATTGGGCAAACGAGGCAAAGACCTACGTGCACGGCTACTTTACGCTCGAGAGCTTCGACGCACTGGCTGCCGGCGGCCGCATTCCTCCCGCGGCGGCGCAGCTCACGGCAAAGCTCGACGTCAAGCCCGAGCTCTCCTACGACCTGGCCGGCTCGCTGTCGCTGATCGGCGTCAACCGCGGCCGCAAGAAGGCGCTCAAGTCCATCCTCAAGTCGTTCCGCGAGAACTACGTGCCCGATCGCACCATGCCCATCGCCATCATGACGGCCGATGCCGAAAAGGATGGTGACTGGCTCGAAGCCGCCATCCGCAAGGAGGAGGGTTGCGCCGACGTCACGATCATTCGCGGCTCCGTGGGTCCCACCATCGGCTCGCACGTGGGCCCCGGCATGGTGGGCTGCGCGTTTTGGGGTAAGAACCGCGCCGACAAGGCGTCGCTTTCCGACCGTATCGCCCGCCGCGTGCGCGGTCAGTAGGCAAGCGCTGCGTCCGTAATCGCCCTCGACTCACAGCCCAAGCGCTGGCACTGAGTATTCACCCTGGTAACAACACCCAACCCAAAAGGAAAGGTTTCATGGCAAACAAGCTCTCCGTCGCATTCATCGGCACCGGAATCATGGGTGCCCCCATCGCCGGCCACATTCTGGACGCCGGCTATCCCGTCACGGTCAACAACCGCACCAAGTCCAAGGCGGCGGCGCTTATCGAGCGCGGCGCCGTCTGGGCAGATACGCCGGCCGATGCCGCGGCGAACGCCGATGTCGTCTTTACCATGGTGGGCTATCCCTCCGAGGTCGAGGAACTCTACCTGGCGGGCGACGGCCTGCTCGCGTGCACTAAGCCCGGCGCGGTCTTGATCGACCTCACCACGAGCTCGCCCGAGCTTGCCCGTGACATTGCCGAGGCCGCCCAGGTTTCTGGTCGCATGGCGTTTGACTGCCCCGTCACCGGCGGCGAGTCGGGCGCTATCGCCGGTACGCTCACGGCTATCGTGGGCGCTACCGAGAACGACATCGCGCCGGTCCGCGACATCCTTGCCACCTTTGCGGCCAACATCTGCTGCTTCGACGGCGCCGGCAAGGGCCAGGCTGCCAAGCTCGCCAACCAGGTGTCGCTGGGCGCCTGCATGGTCGGCATGGCAGACGCCATGGCATTTGCCGAGCTGAGCGGCCTTGATCTGGAGAAGACCCGCCAGATGATCCTGGGCGGTACCGGCAAGTCCGGCGCCATGGAGAGCCTGGCTACCAAGGCGCTCGACGGCGACTACAAGCCCGGCTTTATGGTCGAGCACTTCATCAAGGACCTGCGCTTGGCGCTCGCCTATGCCGACGATCGCGAGCTTGCGCTGCCCGGCGCCGACGTGGCCTTTACGCTCTACGACATGCTCGATGCCATCGGTGGTGCCAAGCTGGGCACCCAGGCCATCACGGTCCTCTATAAGGAGGAGGCCGACGCCATCGCCGCCGGTCTGGACTGGTCGCAGTATCGTCCCGAAGAGCACGGTGCTCACGAGGACGGCTGCGGTTGCGGCGAGCACGGCGACGACCATGAGTGCGGTTGCGGCCACCACCATGGCGAGGACCACGAGTGCTGCGGCGGCCACGGCCATGATGATGGCCACGAGTGCTGCTGCGGCCACCATCACGGGGAGTAGCGCCCATGAGCTGGACGTTCGTGGTGCTTGCGCTGGTGCTCTTTCTCTTCGCGATCTACATTGGCTTTTTGTGCGGCCAGTGGGCGTGCGAAAAGCGCGTCATCACCAAGCGCGACTACTGGATTGCCAACTTTGCGGGAGCGGCGGCAGTCATCCTGCTGACCTGGGTGTTCTCGCTGTTCCCGCTGGTGCAGTTTGCGCCGATCGGCTGGCTCGGCGGCTTTATCGCCGGCCTTAAGATGAGCTTTGGCGAGTCCGTCGGTCCGTGGCGCAAACACGACGAGGTCTTTAACGTTAACAAGGCTCACCGCGCCGCCGCCGACGCGGGCGATGCCGAGGAGCGCCGCCGTGCGCGTCGCAATGGCGCGGCCGACCGACAGCTCATCTCGGTCACCGATGACAGCAAGGGTGCTGACAAGCACGCTAAGAAATAGTAAAAAGAGGTAACTATGGCAGAAAACAAAGACGAACAGCTCACCGACGAGGAGCTGGCACAGCTCCAGCTGGCAGAGGAGAACGAGAACGCCGTCGACCGCCTGGTCCAGGAGCTCGGCTGCCCCACGCGCCGCATCCGTCAGTTTGCCGCCCGCGTGCTGCGCCTGCTTGCCGAGCGCGATCCGCAGCGCGTCGTGCCCTGCGTGCCCGCGCTGATCGAGGCGCTCGACCGCCCCGAGGCTCAGACCCGCTGGGAGGCTCTCGATGCCCTGGCGGCGCTCGCCACCACCTGCCCCGAGCAGCTGGGCGATGCCTTTGAGGGCGCCGAGACCGCGCTGTTCGATGAGATTTCGTCCACGCTGCGCTATGCCGCCTTCCGCCTGCTGTGCGTGTGGGGCGCCACGAGCGTCGAGCGTTCGCGCGAGGCTTGGCCCATCCTGGACGAGGCCATCCAGTGCTACCACGGCGACCTCGAGTATCGCGACATGCTCGGTTGCCTGTACGAGTTTGGCCGGGGCGAGATTGACGCCGAGGTCGCCGAGAAGCTCGCGCTGCGCCTTAAGTTCGATGCCGAGAACGGCAAGGGTAGCTATCTCAAGGCCCGTTCGAGCGAGATTTGCGAAATGCTTGTTAAACGTTTTGGCCTGGATCTCTCCAAAAAGAAGAAGCGTGCTAGCGTAAAAAAATCTGACGACGCCGAAGACGAGGAGTAACAGATTATGGCGCACGATGTAGTCCTGATTCCTGGTGACGGTATCGGTCCCGAGATTACGCAGGCTATGCGCCGCGTGGTCGAGGCCACTGGTGTCCAGATCAACTGGAACGTCCAGGAGGCCGGTGCCGGCGTCATGGACGAGTTTGGCACGCCGCTGCCCCAACATGTGCTCGATGCGGTCGCCGAGACCAAGGTTGCTATCAAGGGCCCCATCACCACGCCGGTCGGCACGGGTTTCCGCAGCGTTAACGTCGCCCTGCGCAAGCATTTTGACCTGTACGCCTGCGTGCGCCCCTGCCTGTCGCAGCCGGGCGACGGCTCGCGCTTCCGCGACGTCGACCTGGTTATCGTGCGCGAGAACACCGAGGACCTCTATGCCGGCATCGAGTTCGATGAGGGCGCTGCCGAGGTCGAGGAGCTCTCGCAGCTCGTCGAGCGCTCGGGCCAGAAGACCTTCGCCGCGGATTCCGCCATCTCAATCAAGCCGATTTCCATCGCCAAGAGCCGCCGCATTGTGGAGTACGCTTTTGAGTACGCCCGCCGCTGCGGCCGCAAAAAGGTGACGGCCGTGCATAAGGCCAACATCATGAAGGCGACCGATGGCCTGTTCCTGCGCGTTGCGCGCGAGGTGGCCGCCAACTATCCCGATATCGAGTTCAACGACAAGATTGTCGACGCCACCTGCATGGGCCTGGTCCAGAACCCCAACGACTTCGATGTCCTGGTGCTGCCCAACCTGTACGGTGACATTGTGAGCGACCTGTGCGCCGGTCTGGTAGGTGGACTGGGTATGGCTCCGGGTTCCAACATCGGTGCCGACTGCGCCATCTTCGAGGCGACGCACGGCTCCGCGCCCGATATCGCTGGCCAGGATATCGCTAACCCCACGGCCGAGATTCTGTCCGCGGCTATGATGCTCGATCACCTGGGCGAGAACGACGCGGCCAATCGCATTCGCGCCGCCGTTTCTGCCACGCTCGACGAGGGTGAGCAGGTTACCGGCGACGTTCGTCGTGCCCAGACCGGCTCCGTTGAGGGCGCTGTGGGCACGCAGGCCTTTGCCGATGCCGTTATCGCGCACCTGGCCTAAGGCATGCAGACTGCAAACGCCTAAATAGTACTTAAGTGTTTGCGTATAACCTGAGAATCAATACGCCCGGCGCTTTGTCGGGCGTATTCTATTGTGGACTATGTTTCCTAACAAGGAGTAACTGATATGGGTCTGATTCAAAAGAAGGACGAGAAGGACGAGATCGACGGCATCCAGATCATCGAGCGCGGCGAAGGCCCCGATGGTGATGAGGAGGAGAAGATCGATCTGGTCGCCGGTACGTCTGCCGAACATATTGCCGCCGGTACGACGGCCGAGGAGGAGGACGCTCGCCTGGAGGCAAAGATCGCCGCGGACGCCGCCGACGAGAACCTCATGCCCGAGGAGCAGGACGAGGACGACGATATCCTGGGTTCCGACGAAGACGACCGCGCATCCAAGCACAAGAAGACGATGATTGCCGCCTTCGTGGTTGCAGTCGTGATCGCTGCTGTGGTCGGCTTCTTTATCGGCAACGGTGGTTTTGGCGGCAAGGGCGTCGGCTCGGCGACCCTCACCGAGGACCAGCTCGATTCGACCGTGGCAAGCTACAGCTACAACGGCAAGAAGAGCGACATCACCGCGCGCGAGGCCATTGAGAGCCAGTACAGCCTCGACACCGTCAAGGATGGCGATGGCAACTACACCGCTCCCTCTGCCGACGTCATCCTGTCCTACGTGCGCAACAAGATCCTGCTCGACGCTGCCGAGGACGAGGGCATCACCGTCTCTTCTAAGGAGATGAAGAAGTACGCCGAGGATTCCATCGGCACTTCGGACTACAAGACCATGGCCACGCAGTATGGCGTGTCCAAGGACCAGGCCAAGCAGATCGTCCGTCAGTCCGCGACGCTGCAGAAGCTCTATAAGAAGAAGGTGGGCGACAGCTCCGCAAGCATGCCGACCGCTCCGACCGAGCCTGCTGACGGCAACGAGGAGACCGCGAGCAAGGACTACGCCGATTACATCATCAACCTTGCCGGCGACGAGTGGGATAGCGAGAAAGGCACCTGGAAGGACGCCGATAGCGCCTACGCTAAGGCCTTTGCCGACGATGCCTTTACGGCCGATAGCGCTACCTATAAGCAGGCCATGACCGCCTATTACACCGCCTACCAGCAGTATTCCTCGCAGGCTTCGAGCGCCAGCTCCAAGTGGACCGAGTATGCTAACGGCCTCTACGCCAAGGCCAACATCAGCATCTACGGCCTGTTTGCATAAAGATCGCCTGAGCTTTCGAGTACGAAGCCGATATATCTGATTGAGCCCGCTAGAACGAACGCCGTTCTAGCGGGCTTTTGCGTTGTAAGAAAGGGCGGGGAAGAGAGTGGTAGGGGAGGGGTTTATATACAAATTCTTGAAGACTTTATTCATGTAAAGTGAAAATGATTTCGGCCAAACTGGTAGTAACAATGTGGTACCACTGTTCATCTGGTAGTAACCAATTTTGAGACGAAATCGAATGGAAATTGCTAAGAATTAGTTTGATAACGAAAGAAATGCACCATGTCTACCTGCGGAAATTACCGTTTACGGGCTAAAAATAACCGTTTGGCAACGATATAGTAATTTGAACGAAATGTGGTGGACGTTTGAATTGAGTGTGTGCTACCGTACATACCGGCAACCCCAAATAGGGATTGGGTTGTCTAAGTTTGCGCACCAATGCCGGCAAGCGGAGAAGCCGGTATGCACAAGGCGCGGACATGGAACTCGTTGGTGAACAACGAAAGAAAGGTTGGAGGAGATACCATATGATGAAGTACCTCCAGAAGCTCGGCAAAGCGCTGATGCTTCCCGTCGCGGCGCTTCCCGTCGCAGGTATTCTTATGGGTGTGGGCTACCTGCTCGCTCCCGCAGTCATGGGTGCTGCCGGTGACACTACCGGTTTTGCCTATACCGCCGGTTTCCTGCTCATCAAGGCAGGCGGCGCTCTTATCGATAACATGGCCTGGCTGTTCGCAGTCGGCGCCGCTGTCGGCCTTGCCGACGATCACGATGGCACCGCTGGCCTCGCTGGCCTCGTCGCCTTCCTGATGATCCAGCAGCTCCTGAACCCCGCTGTTGTTGGCACCATTCGTGGTATGGACGCCGATGCTCAGACCGCTTGGCTTGCCACGACCGAGGGCATCGCGTTCTCCAAGATCGCTGGTAACTCCTTCATCGGTATCCTGTCCGCCGTCATCGGTGGTACTTGCTACAACAAGTTCAAGGACACCCGTCTTCCCGACTGGCTGGCCTTCTTCTCCGGCAAGCGTTGCGTCGCCATCATGACCGCCGTCATCTGCATCGTCGTCTCCGTCGTCCTGCTCTTTGCTTGGCCGCTCATCTTCGGTGCTCTTGTTGCTCTTGGTGAGGGTATCGCCGCCATGAGTGGTATCGGCGCTGGCATCTACGCCTTCCTTAACCGCCTGCTCATCCCGACTGGTCTGCACCACGCTCTGAACAACGTGTTCTGGTTCGACACCATCGGCCTGGGCGATCTGACCCACTTCTGGGCTGGCGAGACCTCCGCTGACGTCAAGTGGAGCCTCGGTATGTACATGTCCGGCTTCTTCCCCTGCATGATGTTCGGTATCCCGGGTGCTGCCCTGGCTATGGTTCAGACCGCTAAGAACAAGAAGGCTGCTATCGGCCTGGTTGTCTCCGCTGCCATCTGCGCCTTCGTCTGCGGCGTCACCGAGCCCTTCGAGTTCGGCTTCATGTTCCTGTGCTTCCCGCTCTACGTCGTGTACGCTGCCCTGTACGGCGTCTTCACCGTCATCACCTACTTTGTTGGTTTCCGTGCCGGCTTCTGCTTCTCCGCTGGTGCTACCGACCTCCTGTTCTCCGCTAGCCTCCCGGCTGCTGCCAACACCTGGATGATCATCCCGCTGGGCATCGCTGCCTTCGTGGTCTTCTACCTCGTGTTCCGCTTCGCCATCACCAAGTTCGACCTCATGACCCCTGGTCGCGAGGACGAGGATGTCGAGGAGACCTCCGCTTCCGCTGCCGCTGGCGACGACAAGTTCGCCGCTCTGGCCGCTGCTGTTCTCGCTGCCGTCGGTGGCAAGGAGAACGTCAAGACCGTTGACTGCTGCGCTACTCGCCTGCGCTTTGAGCTTGGCGATTCCGAGCTGGTCGACGAGGCCGCCTGCAAGAAGGCTGGCGCTCTGGGTGTCATGAAGATGGACAAGGGTGCTACCCAGGTCATCATCGGCACGCAGGTCCAGGCTGTTGCCGAGGAGCTCAAGAAGCTTCTCTAAGCCTTAAAGACGTATCAGTCTTACAAAGGGTCGTCCCGCTCCGCGGGGGCGGCCCTTTTTGCTACCTCAATACTTGATGCAGTGATGTAATTGGTATTACAGTGTGCAGGCTATCAACCGGCAAACAATATTGAAATATGCTGGTTGACCTGCTGTTATTCCATTAAAACTGCTATAGTACGTGGTGTCTGGTTACAACCAATTTCGAGTCATTTATCCGGCAGGTATCATTATGGCAATGGGAGCGCGCAAACAACCTCTGTACGATCAGCTCGTCGATTTGCTGACCGATAAAATCGATCACGAGCTTCGACCCGGCGACTATTTGCCGTCTGAGCGTGACCTGTCGGAACGCTATGGGCTCTCGCGTACAACGGTTCGCCTTGCCCTGCAGGAGCTTGAGCGCTTGGGCTTGGTGGTTCGTCAACGCGGCCGTGGAACCATGGTGTGCGACCGCTCTCTGCAAACGGCAAACCTCACGCAAACCTATAGCTTTACCGAGCAGATGAGGGCGATCGGCCGTGTGCCCAAGACGACGATTCTTGAGTTTACCGAGGTCGAGGCTGATAAGAATATTGCGGCAGAGATGAACGCACGCCTGGGCGAGCGTCTGTACAAGATCAAGCGCCTGCGTATTGCCGATGGTGTGCCGCTGATGATTGAGTGCACGTATTTGCCGAGCCGCAAGTTCTTTGCGCTTAAGCGCCCCATGATTGAGAACAAATCGCTGTACGACATGATCGAGCAGGACTTTCACGAGAAAGTTCGCGTGGCAGAGGAAGAATTCTACGCGAGTATCGCCCGCCATTCCGACGCTCGTCTGCTCGAGATTGCCGAAGGCGCACCGGTCCTGGATTTGATTCGTACCACATATGACATGAACAACGAGGTTATCGAGTATACGCGTTCGGTTGCGCGCGCCGACCAGTTTAAGTACAAGGTCTACCACAACCGCGCAGTCTAGAGTTATTGGGTATAAACGGCTTGGCGTGTTTTGCGGCGGGTGCAAAATGTGCCAAGCGGTAGAAGGCAACGAACAATCGCTCGAATTAACAATGCAGTGGTTTTTGATCCGCCCTAAAACGCACTGCGGGTACGGGAGCATAGATGAGCACGTATGCTATCAAGGCCGACAAGTTCTTTTTGCCGGCGGGGCCGCAGCTGGGCGGCTACCTTATGGTCGAAGATGGCGTCTTTGGCGCTTGGCAGGCCGATGAGCCCGCTTGCGAGATCAAAGATTATTCGGGTACATGGATTGCGCCGGGCATGGTGGACACCCACATTCATGGCTTCTATAACCATGCCACGACCGATAACGATGCCGAGGGTATCAACATCAGCTCGACCGAGCTCGCTCGTCGTGGCACCACCAGCTGGCTGCCCACGACCTTTACCGACGGCGTGGAGCAGATCAAGGACGCCTGTGCCGCTATTGCACAGGCGGACGAAGAGCGTGGGCCCGAGTTCTGCGGTGCTCGTATTCAGGGCATCTACCTGGAGGGTCCGTTCTTTACCATGAAGCACGTGGGCGCCCAGAACCCCGCTTATCTGATCGACCCGTCCGAGGAAATTTTTGACGAGTGGCAGGAGGCCGCCGGCGGTCGTATCGTCAAGAGCGCCATGGCGGCCGAGCGCGATGGCGCTGCCGCTTACGCCGCGGCTCTGAGCGCCAAGGGTGTCGTGACCTGCATTGGCCACTCCGATGCCACCTATGATGAGTGCGCCGCCGCCATCAATGCTGGCGCCAGCTGCTTTACGCATACCTACAACGGCCAGCGCGGTCTGCATCACCGTGAGCCCGGTGTCGTCGGGGCCGCTATGACCACGCCCAACACCTATGCCGAGATCATCTGCGACGGCAAACATGTGAACCCCGCTGCTATCAAGGCCCTGCTGCAGGCCAAGGGCTGGCAGCACACGGTGCTGATCACCGACTGCCTGGGTTGCGGCGGCATGCCCGAGGGCAAGTACACCAGCGGCGGCATGGACGTCATTATGAAGGACAACCTTTGCTGGCTCGCCGATGGCTCTGCTATCGCCGGCTCGGTGCTCACGCTCGCACAGGGCGTCAAGAACATCGTCGACTGGGGCCTTGCGAGCGCCGATATCGCCATTCGCATGGCGACTGAGGTGCCTGCGCGTTCTGCTCACGTCGGGGATAAATGCGGCAGCATTATGCCTGGCCGCGACGCCGACTTTGTCGTGTTCAATCCCGACCTTACCCTGGTCGAGACGTATGTGGGTGGCAATAGCGTCGGTAACGCGTTTACCGAGTAGCCGCCAAAGAAACGAACCGAGAGGGGATTTAGATGATTTACGGTGCATTGGGCGATATCGAGGAGTACCGCGGAATGCTCAAGGGCCTCGACGTGCTGATCGACTGGCTCGAGGAGAACGACCCGGCGCAGCTCGAGGTCGGAAGCCATCCGATTCTGGGTGATAAGGTCTTTGCGAACGTCATGGCTCCCACGACGCGTCCCGAGGACGAGGCTCACTATGAGACGCATCAGCGCTATCACGATCTGCAGATCGACGTCGAGGGTCGCGAGGCCTTTAAGGTCGCTACGGGTAGCCTGACGCTGGTCCAGGAGTTTGACGAGAAGGACGATTACGATCTGGTCGATTCCGACACTTCGATCGCCGGCGATCTTGCCGACGACAAGTTCGCGCTGTTTGTTGCCGGCGAGCCTCACATGCCCACGCTCGAGTTCCCGGGCGATGGCGCACAGCCGGTCAAGAAGATCTGCTTTAAGCTGCTTGCAGACGCTTACTGGGAGGAGTAACGCGCTGCTCGGCTGAGTTGTTCGCCTGATGGCGTGATTCCCCTAGGGAAATCACGCAAGGACCCCGCCAAATGTGTTTCCCCTAGGGGAATCACGTTTGGCGGGGTTTTATGTTTATGAATAGGGGAACTGAAGCCGTGACGATGCTTGGGTTGGCGCACGCGCACTCAAATCGGCAACAACAAAGTAGATAAGCATTTGAAGAAATGCGATTGAAACATAATGTAACTAGTATGAAATAGTGGATAGCTGGTACATACCACCTTTCAAATATAGAATCGTTAGAAATCTATAGTTAAAAAGTAATTTACCAGCGGGTTTATATTTTGTTCATTAAAGCCGTTCATCGCCATTTCGCTACCGTTTACGGACCACTTCAGATTCTGTCTACATAATTGCGTTAATGCGTCCATAATAGGCAAGGCGTTTAGCCGAGGGCCGAGGAACCGGCATCCGCGTCGTAGAGCACGAAGATCGGGAGTAGCATGCATTCGTTTAAGATCACCAATCAATTCCTACTTGATGATGAGCCGTTCACCATCTTGTCGGGGGCGATTCACTATATGCGTGTTCATCCGAGCGACTGGCACCACTCGCTCTATAACCTTAAGGCTCTTGGGTTTAATACGGTCGAAACGTATGTACCGTGGAATCTTCATGAGCCAAAGCCTGGCGTCTTCGATTTTTCTGGCTCAATCGATTTGGCGGCATTTCTTGATGAGGCAGCATCGCTCGGTCTGTATGCAATTGTTCGGCCCTCTCCGTTTATTTGTGCAGAATGGGAATTTGGCGGCATGCCAGCATGGCTGCTGCGCGAACATGATATGAGGCCGCGTAGCAGCGACACCAAATTTCTTGCTCACGTTGCGCAGTACTACGACCATCTCATGCCGATACTCGTCTCGCGTCAGATTGACAAGGGCGGAAATATCATCATGATGCAGGTTGAAAACGAGTATGGATCATATTGCGAGGATAAGGACTATCTTCGCGCGATTCGTCGCCTTATGGTCGAGCGTGGGGTTTCCGTGCCCCTTTGTACTTCCGATGGCCCGTGGCGTGGGTGCCTTCGTGCCGGTACGCTCATTGACGATGATGTGTTGTGCACCGGCAACTTTGGTTCTCATGCAAAGGAGAACTTTGAGGCTCTTTCTGCTTTTCACAAGGAGCATGGAAAACAATGGCCTCTTATGTGCATGGAGTTGTGGGACGGCTGGTTCAATCGCTATGGGGAGAACGTCATCAGACGCGATCCCGAAGATCTTGCCTCTTGCGTTCGCGAGGTGCTCGAGCTTGGAGGATCTTTAAACCTCTACATGTTTCATGGAGGCACCAACTTTGGATTTATGAACGGATGTTCTGCACGCCATACGCATGACCTGCACCAGGTGACATCATATGACTACGATGCTCCATTGGACGAACAGGGCAACCCGACCGAGAAATACTTCGCAATTCAAAGGACAGTTCACGAGCTGTATCCCGATATCGCGCAAAGCAAGCCGTTAACAAAAAAGGCGTTTTCCATGCCCGATATTTCGGTGAGTGAGCGCGTAAGTCTCTTTAATGTGCTCGATATTCTTTCGGAGCCGATTGAAGCCCAATATCCTATGCCCATGGAAGAGATGGGTCAGTCGTATGGATATACGTTATATACCACGACTGTCGAGCGTGACCGTGCAGATGAAGAGCGTATTCGGGTTATTGACGCCCGCGACCGCGCTCAGGTGTTTGTGAACGGTGACAAGGTGGCGACGCAGTATCAGGAGCACATCGGGGAAGATATTCACTGCGTTCTTCCCTGTGAACACAACCGCCTGGATGTTCTGACCGAGGATATGGGTCGCGTCAATTATGGTCACAAATTGCTCGCTGATACGCAGCATAAGGGCATTAGGACAGGAGTTTGCGTTGATCTTCACTTTGTTACCGGTTGGGAGATGCGTTGTCTGCCACTCGATAACATCGATAATCTTGATTATTCCGCCGGCTGGGTAGAGGGGCAACCTTCCTTTTATCGCGCAAAGTTTGATATATCTGAGCCGGCTGATACCTTTATCGACACTACGGGTTTTGGAAAGGGTGTGGCATTCGTAAACGGAACGAATGTCGGACGTTTTTGGGATAAGGGTCCCATCATGACGCTCTATGTTCCGCACGGTTTATTACACCCTGGTACCAATGAACTCGTTATGTTCGAAACAGAGGGCGTGTATGATGCGAAAATCTCCCTTCGCTCTGAGCCCGTTATCCGTACACTTGAACAAGAAGGAGTTGAGTAGAAATGATTGTAGGCGCACGAATCGACTTTCGCTTGATTCACGGACAGGTGGCAAACCTCTGGTCTAACGCCCGTCAGGTAAGCCGCTTCATGGTAGTTGACGACGAGGTATCGCAAGATGCTACCCAAAAGCAGGTTCTTCGCATGGCTTGCCCGGCAACTGTGAAGTTGTCCGTGCTTCCTGTCGACAAGGCCGCTGCCAACATCACTGCTGGCAAATATGATGCGCAACGTCTCTTCATTGTTGCGAAAAAGCCTGAGGTCTACGTTCGACTTTTGGAACAAGGTGTTAAGCTTGAGCAGCTCATCGTCGGTAATATGACGACAATGGAGCCGGTCAAGAAGCTGAATCGCAACATTAGTTGCGACCAGGGGGACCTTGACGCATTTGCCAAACTCAAGGCCGATAATCTTCCTATTGTCATTCAGCTGACGCCGCAGGATAACCCAGAGGCTCTCACGCTCTAGTCGAATTAACGCTAGGCCGTGAAGGGGGATGCACGGTTTATATAAGCGTATTGGTATTGTAGAAACTGTTACACCTTAAATAAGGAGTTAACCATGATTGCTTGGTGGCAGATTCTTCTGTTAACCCTGTATGCGGGTTATCAGATTCTGGATGAGCTGAACTGGTACACCTGTGCCGGCTCAGCCGTCTTCTCTGGTATGATTACCGGTTTGATTATGGGTGACCTACAGACTGGCCTGTTTATCGGCGGCAGCATGCAGCTCACCGTCCTGGGCGTTGGTACCTTTGGCGGCGCCTCTCGTATCGATGCCAACTCCGGCACTCTGGTCGCCACGGCCTTTGCCGTGGGCGCGGGCATGAATCCCGAGACGGCTCTTGCCGCTATCGGCGTACCTGTCGCTGCCATTCTCGTTTACACCGATATCGCCGGTCGTTTCGCCAACACGTTCTTCGGTCACATGTGCGATGCCGATATCGAGAAGATGAACTGGGGCGCCTACAACGTACACTACTTGCTCGGTGCCGTTTCCTGGATGTTGTCCCGCATGATTCCGGTCTTCCTGGCTCTCGCATTTGGCCAGGGCTTGGTCGAGGGCATCACCACCGCCCTTAACGGCGACTTGAAGTGGCTGGGTGACGGTCTGTCTGTTGCTGGCGGTGCCTTGCCCGCCGTTGGCTTCGCCATCCTGCTCCGTTACCTGCCGGTCAAAAAGCACGTCGCCTACCTGCTGCTCGGCTTTGTAGTCGCCGCCCTGTTTGGTACGGCCTTCACGAGCATCATGAACCTCAACGCCAACATCGTCGCTGTGAACGGTGCGCTTGGTAAGGGCGCCGTGGATATGGTCGGTATGTTCAATAACATGTCGATGCTGGCGATCGCTATTATTGGCTTTGCTCTGTCTTTGCTGTACTACAAGAACAACCAGCGTCCCGTCGCTGCTGCTGGCGCTGCGGAGGGAGACGACGACGATGAGCTCTAATGAGAAACTCGCCAATGGCACCACTGGCTACAAGATTACCAAGGACGACCTTGCGCAGATCAACCGTCGTAACCTGCTTGGTTTCCAGGATGGTTGGAACTACGAGCGCATGCAACACTCTGGTTATCTCTGGATTATCCTGCCCACGCTGCGCAAGCTGTACGGTGACGGCACGCCGGAGCTAAAAGAAGCCTGCCGCGCCCAGTGCGCACCGTTCTTCAACACCTCAAACTTCCTCAACACGATCATCACCGGTATCGATTTGGCGATTGAGGAAGAGGAGGGCATTGAGGGCCTCGAGGCTGTTGCCGGTCTCAAGACTGGTCTCATGGGACCGCTGGCTTCCATCGGCGATTCCATCTTCGGTTCGCTGCTCCCGACCATTTTTGGCGCCCTGGCTGCCAATATGGCCATGAACGGCAACCCCTTGGGTATCTTCATCTGGGTCGCCGTTAACATCCTTGTTGACTGGTTCCGCTGCAAGCAGACCCACATGGCCTATGAGCAGGGTATGAAGCTCGTCACCACCATGAGCGACCGCCTGAACGCGTTGACCGACGCGGCCTCCGTAATGGGTGTCTTTATGGTCGGTGCCCTGGTCGCAACCAATGTCGGTATCGTCATTGCAGCGAAGCCTGTTATCGGTGGCGTTACCGTTGACTTGCAGAATATCTGCAATATGATTTGCCCCAAGCTGGTTCCTGCCGCGCTCGTCGGCTTCGTATACTGGCTCCTTGGTAAGAAGGGCATGACCTCGACGAAGGCTATCTTTATCGTCTTGGTTCTGTCCATTGCCTTGGGTGCATTCGGTATCATTTGCAAGGGCTAAGTACCCCATATTGTCGCGACATTTGATCCTCAATTAAGATGTGGCGCACACCTCCAAGGCGACTTTATCGCCATATCCCCTGGAGTGTGCGCCTCTTTTGTTTTGTCGGACACCGCTGTTCATAGGCGGTTATGCAGTCATCGTGTTCGATTAATTCATTAAGGCTGCCTTGAAGGGAATATAGTGCAATGCCATTTTGGATTGTCCTGTTCATTTGTGTTGTCGTGGCTTATTTCGCTGTGACCGAAGGAGCGAAAAAAAACTTCGATATGAAATTGCAGGTATTGTTTAACTTGGGCTTATACCAAGATTGCATAGACCTGCTCGATCGCAAACTAGCGCGTATAGTAATGTCTACGTATAAGCAGTATTACCTTCGTTTCACTATCTACGAAGCTGCTGATATGGACGCATATGCAGATCGAATGCTTGACCACTTGCTGGAGATGTCGTGCAGCGATAAGCAACGTCGACAGCTTGCGGTTCGCGCCTTTAATTTCTATATCAAGACGGGTGACCGCAAGCGGGCGGCGTCCATGTTGGAAGAGATGCGTCCCGTCGTGTCGAAGGGTATTTTGGCGGACAGTCAATTGACCTACGACATAGTCTTTCGCCGTCGGCATGATAAGATCGATGAGATGGAAGCCATGCTAGATACGAACGACCTTGGGTTACGCGGAAAGCTCTATCTGCTGCTCTCATATCAATATGAGAGTAGCGGGAACAAGAGCGAAGCACGTAGATATCGCAACCTTGAAAAGCAGCTTAGAGACGCTCACAGACCTCCCACGATAAAACAAAATACTCACTAAACTTTAATGATGCAGTGGTCGTAAGAGCCCTTTTGAGGGGTTCTATGGCTAGAGAAAGCGAACGGTAGAAAGGTAGATAGAATGATTGGATTTGTACTAACTGGTCACGGTCAGTTTGCACCTGGTTTGAAAAGCGCTGTGGATATGGTCGCCGGCGAACAGCCTAATTTTGAGGTAGTTCCTTTTGCGGGCTCGGAGGCGGTTACTTTTGGTGATGATTTGCGAACCTGCATTGCCAAGATGCGTCAAGCTTGTGATGGCGTATTGGTGTTTGTTGATTTGCTTGGCGGTACTCCGTTCAATCAAGCTATCCCAATGACGACTGAGCTCGATAACGTGACCGTTGTCACCGGAACAAATCTACCTATGTTGGTGGAGCTCGTTATGACGCGTGCGTTTGGAGACCCAACGCTTGATGAACTTGCCGAACGCGCACGGGTCGTTGGTCGTGAGGGAGTCGATCTCAAGAAACTCGAGAGTGCTGACATTGACGAAGACGATGAGATGTAGTGTCGCTATTAGCCCATTTATTGGACATGTTGGTGCGTTACCTGAAGGCTGAAGTATTGGTCAATTGCTCATTTCGTGGAGAATATCATGACGTGCACGAGGCACAGACAACCGCTATATGACCAGCTCGTAGATATTCTGATCGAAAAAATTGATCATGAATATCAGCCAGGTGATTTGATTCCGTCCGAACGTGAGCTTGCCGAACGCTACGGGCTTTCGCGATCGACTGTCCGACTTGCAATTCAGGAACTTGAGTATCTTGGTCGGATTGTGCGAAAACAAGGTCGCGGTACGTTTGTTGCCGATCGACTAGCTCAAGCAACAAATCTTACCCAATCGTACAGTTTTACTGAACAGATGAAAGCGATGGGCCGGCTGCCAGAAACAACCATCTTAGAGTTCTGTGAAATGGAAGCAGATAAAACGCTCTCGATACAAATGGGGATTCGTTTGGGTGAAAAGGTGTTAAAACTCAAACGTTTACGGATGGCAGATGGTATACCTATGATGGTTGAGCGTAGCTATCTTCCAGCAAGGCTCTTTATTTCACTCAAGCGTCCTCTACTCGAACAGAAGCCCCTTTACGATGTCATTGAGCAGGATTATCAGCAGAAAATTCGAGTAGCAGATGAGGAGTTCTCTGCGGGTATAGCACGTCCATGTGACGCTCGGCTTCTAGGTATTAGTGAGGGTGCGCCAGTTCTGGACATAGCCCGAACTACTCACAACACCCAAAATGATGTTGTCGAGTTCACGCTTTCGGTGGCTCGCGCGGACAAGTTCAAGTACAGAATCTCTCACTATCGAGATACTGTGTGATCGGATACGAGTGCTAACGAAAGAAAAACAGCCTATGACTACTACTCGATTTGACTTTTCAGGTTGAGTCTTTGTATATCAGGCAATTTAGTAAAGAAAGAGGTATTAGAAATGTTCGAGAAGAGTGTCGAGGAGCTCACCGAGCTCGGCGCCCAGATCACCACGGCCGAGATTGCTCAGCAGCCCGAGCTTTGGCGTGATACGCTCAACATCTATCGCGAGAACAAGGAGGCCATCGAGGCCTTCCTGGCCGAGGCTCGCGCTATGGGCGAGGGTCGTCTGTCCGTTGTCTTCACCGGTGCCGGTACGTCCGACTACGTTGGCGATACCTGCGCCCCGTACCTGCGTCACGCTGGCAACACTGATCTCTACGACTTTAAGCCCATCGCCACGACCGACATCGTGAGCGCCCCGCGCGACTTCCTGCGCGCCGAGGATCCTACGCTCGTGGTTTCCTTTGCCCGCTCTGGCAATAGCCCCGAGAGCCTTGCCGCCGTTGCCGTTGCAAAGGAGCTCGTCCACAACGTCAAGTTCCTCAACATCACCTGCGCTCCCGAGGGCAAGCTCGCCGTTGAGTCTGCCGATGATCCCAACGCGCTGACGCTGCTCATTCCGCGCGCCAACGACAAGGGCTTCGCCATGACCGGTTCTTATTCCTGCATGACCCTGCTCTCTACCCTTATTTTCGATACGGCCTCTGACGAGCAGAAGGCCGAGTGGGTCGAGACGATTGCCAAGATGGGCGAGGAGGTCATCTCTCGTGAGCCTGAGATCGCCGATTACCTGGCTGGCGACTTCAACCGCGTGACCTACTTGGGTTCTGGCTCCTTCGGTGGCCTTGCCCAGGAGAGCCAGCTCAAGATCCTCGAGCTCGCTCACGGTCTGGTCGCTACTTCCTACGACACCTCTATGGGCTATCGTCACGGACCCAAGTCCTTCGTCGACGATAAGACGCTCGTCTTCGTGTTCGTCAATAACGATGCCTATACCCGTCAGTACGACATCGACATCCTCAACGAGATCGGTGGCGACGAGATCGCTCAGCACACCGTCGCCGTTCAGCAGGAAGGTGCCACCGTCTACGAGGGTGAGTCCTTCACCTTTAAGGGCTACGAGGCACTTCCCGAGGGCTACCTTGCTCTGCCGTTCGTGATGTTTGCCCAGGCTATCAGCCTGCTCAACTCCGTGCGTGTGGGCAACACGCCCGATACGCCGAGCCCCACCGGCACGGTCAATCGCGTGGTCAAGGGCGTGACGATTCACCCCTTCACCGCTTGATCGCGTCCCTCTGTAAGGGCGCCCGTCCGCTCATAACGGCGGGCGGGCGCTTTTTGTTTTACCTGAGCTGGGCATAGCATCACCACAGTCAACTGCTTTAGAAGCAAGGAGTGCATATGAGCACGTACGCAATTAAGGCTGACAAGTTCTTCTTGCCGGCAGGCCCGCAACTGGGCGGCTATCTTATGGTCGAGGATGGCGTCTTTGGCGCCTGGCAGGCCGACGAGCCCTCTTGCGAGATTAAGGACTACACGGGGTCGTGGATCGCACCGGGTATGGTCGATACTCACATCCATGGCTTCTACAACCACTCAACTACCGATAATGATCCCGTGGGCATCGATATCAGCTCGACCGAGCTCGCCCGTCGCGGTACCACCAGCTGGCTGCCCACGACGTTCACCGATGGCGTCGAGCAGATCAAGGACGCCTGCGCTGCCATCGCTCAGGCGGACGAGGGTCGCGGCCCCGACTTCTGCGGTGCTCGCATTCAGGGCATCTACCTGGAGGGCCCCTTCTTTACCATGAAGCACGTGGGCGCGCAGAACCCCGCTTATCTTATCGATCCCTCCGAGGAGATCTTTGATCAGTGGCAGGAGGCTGCGGGTGGTCGCATCGTCAAGAGCGCCATGGCGGCCGAGCGCGACGGTGCCGCTGCTTATGCGGCTGCTCTGAACGCCAAGGGCGTGGTGACCAGCATCGGTCACTCCGACGCCACCTACGATGAGTGCATCGCTGCCATCAACGCCGGTGCCAGCTGCTTTACGCATACCTATAACGGCCAGCGCGGGCTGCATCACCGTGAGCCCGGTGTCGTGGGCGCTGCCATGTCCACGCCCGAGACCTACGCCGAGATCATCTGTGACGGCAAGCACGTTAACCCTGCTGCCATCAAGGCGCTGCTGCAGGCCAAGGGCTGGCAGCACACGGTGCTCATTACCGACTGCCTGGGTTGCGGCGGCATGCCCGAGGGCAGCTACACCAGTGGTGGCATGGACGTCATCATGAAAGACAACCTGTGCTGGCTCGCCGACGGCAAGAGCATTGCCGGCTCGGTGCTCACGCTTGCCCAGGGCGTCAAGAACATCGTCGACTGGGGCATCGCCAGCGCCGATATCGCCATTCGCATGGCAACCGAGGTGCCGGCTCGCTCTGCGCACATCGAGGATAAGTGCGGCAGCATCATGCCGGGTCGCGACGCCGACTTTGTCGTGTTCGACCATGAGCTCACCCTCGTCGAGACGTATGTTGGCGGTCAGAGCGTCGGCAACGCCTTTACCGAGTAACGATAGAAAAAACGGCGGGCCCGAATCTGCTCGGACCCGCCGTATGGGTTAAACGCTCAAAAGCACCTTTACAGTTACAGCTTGTTAGCGATCTTCTTTGCCGTGCGCTTGACGCCGGCCACCAGGCCTCCTGCAGGATGCTCCTTCTCGTAGGCTAGACGCTTCTCGCGCTTGGCATACTCTTCGACGATGATGTCGCCGTACTCGTCTTCAATCTTGTCGAAGAAGTCGACGGCGCCCTTAATTTCTTCAGCGGTCGGGTGTCCTTTTTGGACACCGCCGGTGAGTTTGAACGGCCCCCACGTATCAAAGCCGGGGCAGCCGTAGACCTCCATAAAGATGGCCTGCCTCATGCGGCAGATACCATCGATATCCTTGCCGTACCACTTGTTTTTGCCACCGTAGGTCATAAGGCCAAACACCTTGTTCTGCGGCTGCAGCACGTTCGTGAGCACGCGTGCCATGTCCTTGTCGATCTCGGAGTAATAGATGCCCGTGGCGACGCCAATCAGATGGTATTCGTGCAGGTCGGGGTACTCGTTTTTGCCAAGCGCCTTGACGTCGAGGGTATCGATTTCGGGGTGCGCCTCGACGATGGCGTCCACGAGCTTTTTCGTATTGCCGTGGTGGCGCGAGGCATAGAGGATGATGGTTCGCATAAGAAGGCCTTTCAGCTGTAATTGCATCAATGTCTGTATGGTGCCCCGTTGCATGCCTGGGATACCGGATGCATCGGTGAACGTGCGGGTTTGTCCTTTGGTCAGGGCCGAGACAGGTACTTGCGAGCAAAAGCAGTTGTTCGAAAGGATGGGCAATGGAATACGCTCTCTCCAACGATTCGATTTCTATTAAGGTGTCCACGGCTGGTGGTTCGTTTACCTCGATTGAGGCTGGAGGTCGCGAGTACTTGTGGCAGGGCGATCCCGCCGTGTGGTCCGGCCGGGCACCGATTTGCTTCCCGATTTGCGGAGGCTTGCGCGACAACAGCGCCATGACGTTTGCCGGGCATCATGTAAAGCTCGCTCGCCACGGGTTTGCGCGCAAACAGGAGTGGAAGCTGCTGAGCCAAGGCGAAAACGAGCTGGTGATGTGCCTGGCTTCGGAGAATAACGCCGCGCTGCTGAGCGATTATCCGTATCCGTTTAAGCTTGTCGCTCGCTATACGCTCGAGGACGCTGCCGTGCGCGTCTCCTATGAGGTGACCAACGAGGGAACCGAGGACATGCCGTTCTTTATCGGCGGTCATCCCGGCTTTAGGTGTCCGCTCGATGAGGGCGAGGCCTATACGGACTACGAGTTGCGCTTTGAGAAGGACGAGGCTGCGGAGCTTTGCACTGCCGTCCCCTCGACTGGCTTGATTGACGTGACCAATCGCTCCAAGAACCCCATGGTGGGAAAGACACTGCCTCTGTCGCATGAGCTCTTCGATTTTGCGGAGACCATCTTTGATGTGCTCGAGAGCCGTCAGGTCACGCTTTCCAAGAAGGGGGAGGACAAGGGCGTCCGCCTGAGCTTTGAGGGCTTCCCGTATCTCATTGTGTGGAGTAAGCCCGAGGGCGATTTTGTGGCGGTTGAGCCCTGGGGCGGCCTTTCGACCTGTTCCGATGAGGACGACGTACTTGAGCATAAGCGCGGCTGCCTTGTCGCTAAGCCCAAGGAGACCGTCGTTCGCTCGTTCACGATTGAGATTCTGTAATTCCGTTTTGTCGACTCGTATCGCGAGGCACAAGGAGCCTGCGAGATAAGGAGCTAAAAATGATCCTCACCGTTACGATGAACCCGTCTGTCGATACGCGCTATCAGCTCGACGAGCTCGTTATCGACGACGTCAACCGCGTGACGCCCGAAAAGACCGCCGGCGGCAAGGGCCTCAACGTGGCCCGTGTGCTGGGTCAGCTGGGCGACGACGTTGTGGCAACCGGTCTGCTCGGCGGCCACATGGGCGCCTACATGGCTGAGCTCATGGACGCCAACGGTATTAACAACGACTTTGTGCCCATCAAGGGCGAGACTCGCATTTGCCTCAACATCCTCCACGCCGGCAACCAGACCGAGCTGCTCGAGAGTGGCCCGACAATTGCCCCCGAGGAGCTCGATGCCTTTACCGCCAAGTTTACTGAGCTTGCGGGCAAGGCCGACGTCGTCACCATTTCGGGTTCTCTGCCCCGCGGTGTCGAGGCAGACTACTATGCCAAGATCACGGGCATTGCCGAGAACGCCGGCGCCAAGGTGCTGCTCGATACCTCGGGTGCTTCGCTCGAGGCCGCCCTTAAGTCCGAAATTAAGCCCGAGCTGGTCAAGCCTAACCTGACCGAGATCAACGGCCTTCTGGGCATGAGCTTTACCACCGACGATGTGGACGAGCTCCGCGCCGCGCTCGCCTCTGATGCCCGCTTCTCCGATATCCCCTGGGTCGTCGTGTCCATGGGTGCTGCCGGCTCCGTTGGCTTCCACAATGGCCGTGCGTTCCGCGCAAAGACGCCCGATATCCCTGCCGTTAACGCCACGGGCTCTGGTGACTCCACTATCGCAGGCTTCGCGCATGCCATCGCTGCCGGCGCAGACGACGAGACGGTGCTGCGTACCGCCAACACCTGCGGCAAGCTCAACGCCATGGATCCCATGACCGGCCATCTGGTCATGGACCGTTGGGACGAGGTCTACAACGGCGTTGTCGTGACCGAGCTGTAAGAGTTTGGGTGACGGCCCCGGCATCGCTTGCTAGCTCCTGTCGACGATAAGTGCAGTAGCATTATGCCGGGGCGCGACGCTGACACAGTCGTGTTCAATCCCGACCTTACCCTGGTCGAGACGTATGTGGGCGGCAACAGCTTTGGTAATGCGTTCGCCGAGTAAGCTGCTTGCCGACGCTTACTGGGAGGAGTAACGAGCTGCTCGGTTGAGCTGTTCGTCTGATGGCGTGATTCCCCTAGGGGAATCACGCTACGACCCCGCCAAGCGTGTTTCCCTAAGGGAAATCACGTTTGGTGGGGTTTTCTGTTTTTGAGTAGGAAGCGATCGACGTGGCGATGCGTGGATTGGCGCGCGCCCATAATCGACAACAAAAAAGCCGCCCAAAGGCGGCTATCTTGTGCAATGGAGCCAGCGACCGGGCTCGAACCGGTGACCCCCGCTTTACGAGAGCGGTGCTCTACCAACTGAGCTACGCTGGCGGCCATATGATGACGCAACTGAGGCGTCAACGGCTGTCTATGATACGGGACATCGCACATCCGCGCAAGTGTTCTGACGGCTTTTCTCACTTTAAATGCACTAATATTGGAGACGCGATGTCTTGCTCTTACGGGTCTCAAACAGAATGGGGTGGCGATGGCTCAACCCAAGATTCTTCTCACACGCATCGACGACCGGTTTATTTGCGGGCAAGACATTGAGCTGTGGAACGAGGCGACTGGTTCCAACCTTGTCCTAATCGTCAACGATGAGATCGCGGCGGATTCGCGCCAATGGGCACCCATGAGGGTGGCCGCGCCAGAAGGCGTTTGGACACGGTTTTTCTCGGTGCAAAGGACCATCGATATCATTCATACCGCAACGCCGCGTCAATGGATTCTGGTCATGGTGGCCTCACCCGCAGATGCGCTCGCGCTGGTTAAGGGTGGTGTGCCAATAACCAAGATCAGCATTGGCCATATGCAGACAGGGGAGGGCAAACGCTCTGCAACGCCTGCCGTTGCCGTAGACGATATGGACATCGCCGCCTTCAAAGAGCTGCAAGAACTCGGCATAGAGCTAGAAATCCGCTATCTCCCCAGTTCCGCCCCCGATCCCATCGACAATCTGTTCAACTGATCCCTTGGGGACGGAGGAAAACGGATCATTTTGCCCTTGCGAGGGACGCGCGCGATGCCGCCTGTCAAAAACTATGCCCATTTACTACGTTTGATCGGTTATCGCCGAGCATGTCGAATTTGAGAAAAACAAAACCGCAGGTAGACGGCTCGCGCATTTAACAAAAACCGGTGCATGGTCGAGCATCCCGGGCTAAACGTAGTAAATGGGCATAGTTTTGATATGTCACTCATACAGTCACAGCGAAAAAGAGCCCAAAAGATGAAAAACGCCCGTCGGCGGTGTGCCGGCGGGCGTTGCTGTGCGATATGTCGCGTTGTGGGCCTAGTGCCTCATAAAGTGGTATTCGATCACATTGCTGTAGGGATGACCGGGGCCCACGATGCCCTGGGGGAACAGCGCATGGTGCGGCGTGTCAGGATACATTTCGGCCTCGAGGGCAAAGCCGGCGCCCCAACCGTAGTTGGCATCGTCTTTGGCGTGTTCGTCGCCCAGCCAGTTGCCGGTGTAGAGCTGCACGCCCGGGGCAGTGGTGTAATAGTCCAGCTCACGGCCGGTCCACATCTCCTCGACGTGCATCGCGCGGCGCAGATTACGGCCGTACTGATAGCCATCGATGCACAGGCAGTGGTCGTAGCCACGGGCCTGCTTAATCTGCGGGTCGTCGGCTTCCATGCCGGGCGCGACGGGGCGCAGCTCACGGAAGTCAAACGGCGTGCCCTCGACCGGAGCGATCTCTCCGGTGGGGATATTCTGCTCGTTGATGGGCAGGTAGTGGGCAGCGTTAGCAACAAAGAAGTGCTCACAGTCCATGCCGGCGTTGTGACCGGCAAGGTTAAAGTACGTGTGGTTGGTCATGGACACGTACGTGGCGCGGTCGCTCTCACAGCCATATTCGATACGGAAGCAGCCGGTGCGCGTCACGGTAAACACGGCCGTAAAGGTGCGGTTGCCGGGAAGGCCCAGCTCACCGTCCTCAAGCGAGGTGGTCATGCGCACGGCATTGTGGACCTCGTCGAGCTCAACGTCCCATACGCGCTTGTGCAGACCATGCTCAAGATCGCTGTGCAGGTTGTTGGTGCCCTCGTTGGCGGGCATATGCCAGTCCGTGCCGGCGATGGTGATCGTGGCACCTGCAGTGCGGTTGGCCACAGGTCCGATGGTCGCGCCAAAGCAGGCGGGGTTGTCAAAGTAATCCTCGAGCTTATCGAAGCCCAGCACCACATCGCGCGCGTTGCCGGGGATGTCGGGCACGTCGATGCCCAACACGGTGGCGCCATAGTCCATAATGCGAACGCAGATCTCGGGCCCGTTGAGGGTGTAACAATGAACGGGGGTACCGCACGGCGCGGTGCCGAAAAGCTCGGAAGTGATCATTTGGTTCCTAACATCGAGGTATTTCGGACAAACTGTAGCGCGAACAGGCGAGATTATCACTACACCCCACTAAAGCAGGGGGTATTTTTCTCAAAAAAGTGATGATTGGAGCTGTGCGGGCGTTCATTTCTGACGCGCGCGAGTCTGATACAATTTGTTCGTTATTGTTTGAATTGACGTGAGCGTGGAACAGCGAGGACTCATCGTGATTAAAGCGGAGCGACAGGATAAGGTTCGGCAGCTGCTCGAGGAACAGGGAACGGTCTCGGTCAAGGAGATTTCGGATGCGTTAGGTGTCTCGGATATGACGATCCGCCGTGACCTTGAGGAGCTTGCGAGCCTGGGCGAGATCGAGCGCGTGCACGGCGGAGCTCGCAGTGCGCAGGGCCGTCCACACGCTATGCTGCGCCATGAGTATTCGCACAGCGAAAAGCGCACGAAGCATGCCGAGGAAAAGTTGCAGATTGCGCGCCGTTCTGTGGAGCTTATCGAGGAAGGCTCGACCATCTTTTTGGGCACGGGCACCACGGTTGAGCAGATGGCCTCGATGCTGCCGGCGTTTCGCCTGCGCATTGTGACCAATTCGCTTTCGGTGTTTAACCTGCTCGAGGCGCGCGAAGACTGCGACCTGTGCCTGGTGGGCGGCATGTACCGTCGCCGCACCGCCGCTTTTGTGGGACCAACGGCCGAGGATACCCTGCGTGCACTGGGTATCGACGCTGCGTTTATCGGCGCCAACGGCATTCTGGATGGCGACGTATCTACGTCCAACATGGACGAGGGCCGTATCCAGCAGCTCGCCTTTAGCAAGGCAGACTCGCGCTATCTGATCGCCGACTCCAGCAAGATTGGCAAGCGCGACTTCTACACCTTCTGTCGCTTGGACAGCCTGGATGCCGTGGTGTGCGAACCGGGTATCGCCGCTGAGAATCGTGCCGCCATCGAGGAACACACGCAGGTCATCTGCTAGCTAACGCTGCAGGCGATACTTCTGCCCCCTGCCGGCGCGGGGATTATCGCTTCACAATGACGCGTAAATAATTTTGGGCAACAAGGATGAGACTATTCTGGGATATGACTAGACTCCGTATTTCGTCTTTATGTCCCTTGAGAATGAATCGTAGTCTTCATAGAGCCCCTCTCTGCTTTCATCCTCGGCGCGGTTTACACGTTCAAGAAGCTTATCCTTTGGAGCCTCTTTTGTTATTGCGGCCTCGCTGTCGGGTATTGTGGATTGCAAGAATAGTTCTAGAGCATGGACGTCTTTGAGTATGTAGCCCGTCGAACGACCCGCTCCTGTTTTTTCGATTGCGCTGCAGCTAACAAGCTGACCGAGGGTTCGTTTAACGGTAACCTCGCTGATATCGGGGCAGTTTGATCGGATGTCGGATTTCTTAATGACGCCGGGTCTCTGTTGAAATAGAACAGCGATGCGCGCTTGCTTCGACATGGGACGAGTGCTTGATTCAATTAAGGTACGCTGCTCGAGCTTTCGGTAGGCGGCCAGGGTTGTTCCGAGCATGAAACGGATAAAGGGTACTTCGGTGTTTTGATTTTCATTCCATCCAGTGGAGCTTGCAGCGAGGGCGTTGTAGTAAAGCGCTTTGTTGTCTTCAATAAGTCGTTCGATGCTGATGTAACGCGCAACGTCGTATCCAGTCTTTTCGAGCAGCAGCGTTGTAAGGAGCCGGCTCATCCTGCCATTGCCATCGTTGAAGGGATGAATGCTAACAAAATCGAAGATAAAGCGGAGCGATATAAGGAGGGGGTCGCAAACTTGGCGAGATAAAGCATCGTTGAGGGATTGGCAGGCTTCTTTAATAAGTCCCGGGGTTGCTAGAGCCGAAGGGGGCCTAAAGCGCACAAATCGATTACCTTGATCGTCAATGGAGACGATTTCGTTATCGCTATCTTTCCAATGGCCTCCATACGAGATTGCCGTGTGCGCCATGAGGTCACGATGCAACTGCAAAATGACCGATGGCGTTACGGGAATGGAATCGTGTTGCTCGTGAATAAGCGACAGCACATCTCGGTATCCAGCGATTTCTTCCTCTGCGCGGGAGCTTGGCTTGGCGGAATACGCCATGATCGCTTTGAGTCTTTTTTGGGTGGTAATAATTCCTTCAAGTCCGTTGGAGGATTGGGTGCTTTGGATCTTAGCTTCCTCCATAAGGGACGATAGAAGTTCGGGTTTGACTTGACTCAGAGCAAGCTGACGGCCTTTATGCTCGCGTATCGAGAGGAGGAGGTTGGTGATTGGAGTTGCTTCGAGTTCCGCTGGGACTGTGGCGTAATCGAACTGGCGCATGCGGCTCCTTTCGGTATCACGAACATACTTTCGATATCATAATACCATTAAATGATACCGAAAGTATGTTCGTTATACCGAAAACTAGAAACCATGTTTCATAACTGCTTGGAAAGTTTGGGTTTGACTATCTTATTGTCTTGATCTGTAACAGGTAGACGGTCAAAAGTGGTCTACATGTTGCAGATTGAGATATTTCTGCTCGGGCGTTCCGTTTGTCTCGATCTGTAACATTTAAGACCGAAAATCCCTGCTAGATGTTACAGATCGAGACAAACGGCCTGCACGGGCTCACCAAAAACAAAAAGGCCGCATGCGAACCCGTGGAGGGATTCGCATGCGGCCGACAGGGGGTATGCGGCAAAAGTTAGGCCATGAGCAGGCCGGTCTCCGCGACGTTCTTGTACCAGTACGCGCTCGCCTTGGGATAGCGCTTCTGGGTCTCGAAGTCGATGTAGAACAGGCCATAGCGCTTGTTATAGCCGTTGGTCCAGGAGAACTGGTCCTGCAGCGACCACACAAAGTAGCCGTCGACGTTCACGCCGCCGTCAATTGCCTTGAGGATCCATGCGAGATGCTGACGCATGTAGTCGATGCGAGGGGCGTCGTCGATAAAGCCGTCCTCAAAGTCGTCCTTATAGCCCATGCCGTTCTCGGTGATATAGATCTTCTTGTAGTTGGGGTAATCGTTCTTAATGCGCAGCAGCAGGTCGTACAGGCCCTCGGGATAGATGATCCAGTCCCAATCGGTGGTGGGTACGCCTTCGCGCACGCATGACTCGCCCACGCCCTTGAGGAACCAGCGCGAGGAGCCCTTGTCGCCAGTGCCATTGTGGTTGATGTCGTTTTCGCCCTCGGCGGCGCGCAGGAACTGGCACTTGTAGGTGTTGACGCCCAGGCAATCGTTGTAGGGGAGCGCGGCGGTCAGCGCGGCGATGTCCTCGTCACGAACGTCGAGCTCGCCGCCGGCGATATGGGCCAGCTTGGTCGCAGCCTCCATGGTGTCGGCTGCATAGTGGCCGCGGAAGGTGGCGTCGAGCACCCAGCGGTTGTTGATGACGTCGGCCATGCGGGCTGCCTCGCAGTCGGCAGCGCTGTTGGGATCGAGGGGATACTTGGGCTCTAGGTTCTGGACAATGCCGATCTCGCCCTCAAAGCCGCCCTCATGGAAGGCGACGACGGCCTTGGCGTGGGCCACCATCATGTTGTGCATGAGCTGGAAGGCCTTGTCCAGGCGATACTTCTCGCCGTGCGGCCAGTTGCCGACGATAAAGCTGCCCTCGGCGGTCGCGGGAATCTCGTTAAAGGTAAACCAGTGCTTGACCTCGGTGAACTCGGCAAAGCAGAACTTGGCATACTCGACAAAGGCGTCGATCGTCGTGCGCGTTAGGAAACCCTCGCCGCCGTTCTGGTAAAAGGCCTCGGGCGTATCGAAGTGATCGAGCGTGACATAGGGGATAACGCCGGCTTTGTTGCAGGTGGCGAAAAGCTCGTGATAGAAAGCGACGCCCTCGGGGTTAATCTCGCCGGTGCCATTGGGGAAGATGCGGCTCCAAGCGATGGAGACGCGAATGCCGTTAATGCCGAAGCGCTGGCACAAGTCGATATCGACCGGATATTTGTTGTAGAAGTCGCTTGCGGGGTCGGGGGAGAAGCGACCCTGAGCTGCCAGGAAATCGTCCCAGGGCACTTTGCCCTTGCCGTGCGTGCGGGTCTCGCCCTCAACCTGGTAAGCGGCGGTGGCGCCGCCAAACACAAAGCCGTCGGGGAACTGCATGGGGTTGGTCATGAGTCATCCTTTCTGTGGGATTCGAATAGGGAGAGGTGCCCGAACTGGGGATCCGGGCACCAACAGAGGGAGGAACCTAGTCGAGGTTCTCGCGGAGCCACTTGATGGCGCCAGCGGGGTCGCGAGTAAGGTCGATATATTCCTTACCGCGCGGGGCGAGCAGCTTAATGCCCAGGCGATCGGTGTCGGCCTTCATGTCGTTGTAGTAGCTACGGACCTGCGGGGCAAGCACGATAACGTCGTACTGATCCATGATGGCAGTGTGCTGGCCATAGGCGCCTGCGGAGGAAGCGATGTTCTCTCCGGTCTGCGCGGCACCTTCCTTGATGGCGTTGGCAAGCATGGCAGAGGTGCCGGCGCCGGCGCACAGGACGAGGACCTTCAGACCGTCGACATCCTTCTTAGCGGATGCATCGGCAGCGGGCTCGGGCTGATCGGCGACAGGCTTGCTGTCAGCGGCAGCGGCGGTCGGCTCGACGGCAGCGGTGGCCTGCTCGACAGCGGGCGCAGAGGTGCTGGCGGCGATGGTGGCAGCACCATCGGACTCGAGACCCAGCTCGGCGGCGCGCTCGGCTTCCTGGTCGCAGAGCAGCTTATCGTATGCCTTCAAGAACGGCAGGTAGATGATGGCGTCCAGCAAGATGATGATCGCGACAAATACCAGGGCGATAAGCTGGAAGTTCGTGGTGATGAAGATGCCGATGGGGGCAGGGGTAGCCCAAGGCACCACGAAGGAGAAGCCGTTCATGCCCACGTTGTCGATAAAGAACTTGGCAACACTTACGTTGACGCAGCCGGCGGCAACAAAGGGGATGAGCATGTAGGGGTTGAGGATCATGGGCGCGCCAAAGAGCAGCGGTTCGTTGACGGCGAAGGCAACAGGAACAATCGAGGCCTTACCGACGGCTTTGAGCTGCTTGGACTTCATAAAGAGAATCAGCAGAAGCGGAACGATGAACGTGGCGCCGGTGCCGCCGAACTCACCCACGAGCGACATGTTAAAGGTGAGGGAGTGGGCGGGGTGGCCACCGGCCAGCAGAACCTGCAGGTTCTCGGCCTGGTTGGCAAGACGGATGGGGTCGATGCCCGGCTGGACAATCGAAGGGCCGTGGACACCGATGAACCAGAAGAACGCGGTGGCTGCCTGGATAAGGATAAGGCCAGGATAGGTTTCTGCAGCGGTAAAGAGCGGGGAGAGCAGCTTGATAAGCAGCTCGGAGAACGGAACGCCCATGAGGTTGCGCACGATGACATCGATGATGCCGCAGATGATGACAGCGCCACCGAAGGGGATGATGTCGCGGAAGTTCTGTGCGATGGCGCCCGGAACCTCCTTGGGCAGCTTAATGGTCAGATCGCGCGAGACGCAGAACTTATAGACCCACACGGTAATGAACGCGGCGATATAGGCCGAGAACAGACCGCGCGTACCCATGCTGGTGCAATCGAAGACAGAAAGCTCGGAGCCGTTGAACTTGGTGGTGAACTGCGTGACTGCGAGCAGCAGCATGCTGCACTGGGCGGCAACCATGGTGGAGCCGTCGTTGAGCACCTTGCCGGCGGGCATGCGACGGTTCATGGAAGCCGTAAAGTTCTTGGCGGTGGTGCCGGCAACCATGATGCCCATGACGCCCATGGTGAAGTTGTACAGCTTGTTGCACCAGTCGATGAGCGGCTGGGGCAACGTGATTCCAACTACGCCGGGAAGGGTGGCGATCAGCAGAAAGATCGAAGAGGTAAGGACGATGGGCATGCACCCAAGGAATCCGTCTTTGATGGCCTGGAGGTAGATGTTTCTCGAGATCTTCTCGAAGAACGGTTGATGCTTTTCGAGCATCTTTACGATGGCGTCCATAGAGCTCCTTTGCTACTTGATGCGCGATGCATGTGGATGGAACTGGTCGTCGATGGATGGTCAGGACTGCCCGGAAACCTTCCTGCTTAAGGAAGGCATTGCGAAATGACAACGTTGTCATTTTGTTAATGACAACGTAAGACATTTTTGGAAGAGCAACAAGGATATACGGGTGAGCGGTCGATATTGTCCGGTAAACGGTTGATTTGTCAGTCGGGCAGGTAGTGTATGCTAGAACACAAAAAACAAGCGATGCAAAACCGACTGGAGAAGTAGTGGCAACGATGGACAAGAAAAATGTCTCAATGAACGATGTGGCGATTGCCGCAGGTGTTTCTCTCAAGACGGTGTCGCGTGTGATCAACGAGCCCGATAGCGTGCGAGAGTCGACACGCGATAGGGTCCATGCTGCCATGGAGACGCTTGGGTTCCGGGCGAACTTTGCCGCGCGTTCACTCAAGTTGGGCCGTTACGGGTGCATCGGCTTGGTGATGTTCCACTTGTCGGGCGGCGCCGTGGACATGATTGACGGTATCGCCGATGCCGCCGAAGAACGCGGCTTTGCGCTCACGATGATCAAAAAGCGGGCAGGGGAGAAGATGACCCTTGCCGACGCAGCGCGCAGGATGTCGCAGCTGCCTGTTGATGGCATGATCTTCAATCTGCGCCAGATGGTCGATGACTTTGATACCTTTGAGGCGCCGAAAGACCTCAAGACGGTGATTATCACACCGATGGAACATCCTACCTGCTCTACCGTCAGTGACGACCAAGAGGGCGGCGCGCGTATGGCGTGCGAGTACTTTTTGGACCACGGTCACAAGAACGTGTACTTCGTTTCGGGTAAGAAAGAGTCGTTGTCGAGCCAGTGCCGTATGAAAGGTTGGCGTGCGGCACTCGAGGCGCGTGGCATTGAGCCGCCCGAGCCTCTGCAAGGCGATTGGAATGCGGATAGTGGCTATGCCGCGGGCCTTGTGCTTGCCGATAAGCCCGATTGCACGGCGGTCCTCGCTGCTAACGACTGCATGGCAAACGGCGTGATGATGGCTCTACGTGACAAAGGGCTCAGTGTGCCCGACGACGTGTCCGTGATCGGCTTCGACGATGAGCTCTACAAGACGATTCCCAACTCGATTCTGACGTCGGTGAAGTTTCGCCACCGCGAGCTGGGCATCCGTGCGCTCAACGAGGTCGTTGCGGGCCTAGAAGCTCCGAGCTCCAGAAGCCGTACGCTTGTCTCGGGTGTGCTGGTCGAGCGTTCCAGCGTAAAGGACCTGCGGGCGTAGACGTGCTCGGCCTGTTCGTCTAAATCTGTAACAGCTAGGACCGAAAAACTCAGCTAAATATTACAGATTGAGATATTTCTGCTCGGGCGTTCTGTTTGTCTCGATCTGTAACAGCTTGGAGCGAAAAACTCAGCTAGATGTTACAGATCGAGACAAACGGCTCCCGACCAGCCCAAAAACAAAAAGACCGGGGGCGGCGCGCCGTGTGACGTGCCGCCCCCGGCTGAGAAATGGGGACAGGTTGTGTGAGCGGGCAACCCCGCCAGCCACTAGTCCAGACGACGGGTCTGCGCCACGTGCTTGTACCAGTAGGCGCTTGCCTTGGGCGTGCGCTTCTGGGTTTCAAAGTCAACGTAAAAGAAGCCGTAACGCTTGTTGTAGCCATTGGTCCAGGAGAACTGATCCTGCAGGCTCCACAGGAAGTAGCCGCCCACGTTGACGCCCACCTCCATGGCCTTGAGCAGCCAACGCAGGTGCTGCTCGATGTAGTCGATGCGCGGCTGGTCGTCCACAAAACCGTTCTTGTAGGGGTCCTTGTAGCCCATGCCGTTCTCGGTGATGAAGATCTGCTTGTAGTTGGGGTAGCGCTGCTTAATGTAGACGAGCAGATCGAACAGACCCTCGGGATAGATGATCCAGTCCCAGTCGGTGGTGGGGATGCCGGGCTTGTTCACATGCTCGCCAATGCCCTTGACGCGCCAGCGACCGGTGCCCTTCTCGCCCGTACCGTTGTGGTGCAGGTCGTTCTCGCCATCGTAAGCCTTCAAAAAACGGCACTGATAGTTGTTAACGCCCAGGTAGTCGTTGTAGAGCGCTGCCTCGCGCATAATCTCGAGGTCCTCGTCCAAGATCTCGATGGTGCCGCCCGAGACGGCAGCCAGGCGGTTGGCGCACTCGAGGGTGTCGGGGGCATACTCGCCGCGGAACGTCGCGTCGAGCAAAAACTGGTTTTGCAGCACGTGCTCGTTGTTGGCGGCTTTGATGTCGGCGGGGTCGTTCTCGTTGAGCGGGTACTTAAACTCCAGCGACTGGATGACGCCGATTTTGCCCTTAAAGCCGCCGTTGTGGAAGGCCAGCACGGCCTTGGCGTGGGCGAGCATCATGTTGTGCTCGCACTGGAAGGCCTCGGCCAGATGCGCCTTGACGCCACCGGGGAAGGTGCCCTCGATGTAGGTGTTGGAGGCGTCGGCCCAGATCTCGTTAAAGGTGAACCAGTAGGTCACCTGGTCGGCGTACTCCTTAAAGCAGAAGGTGGCAAAGTCCACAAAGGCGTCGATGGTCTCGCGGTTGAGGAAGTCGCCCTTCTCAAAGAGGGGAAGCGGCGTGTCAAAGTGATGCAGCGTGACGAACGGCTCAACGTGGTGCTTGTGGCACTCGGCGAAGAGATCGTGGTAGAACTGGACGCCCTCGGGGTTGATTTCGCCGGTGCCGTTGGGGAAGATGCGGCTCCAGGCGATAGAGAGGCGAATGCCGTTGATGCCAAACTCCTCGCACAGTTCCAGATCGACGGGGTACTGGTTGTAGAAGTCCGAAGCGGGATCGGGGGAGAAACGGCCCTGGGCCTCCAAGAAGTCGTCCCAGGCAACCTTGCCCTTACCGTGAGTGCGGGTCTCGCCCTCTACTTGGTAGGCAGCAGTGGCGCCGCCAAAGACAAAGTCCTCGGGAAACTGCGCAGGCGGGTTGGTGACGCTAGCAGGGTTAACGGACATGATGATCCAATCGTCTAAATCGAAGGGCCAGCCGGCTGTGGATGGTCGGCTGGCCCTAAGCGTTACTTACTTCGAAAGCTGTTCGCTTACGAAGGCGAGAGACTTGTCGCCGTTCTGGGAGAGCTCGATGTACTGCTTGCCACGGCAGGCGACGCACTTGTTGCCCACGCGCTCGCAGTCCTTCTGCAGGTCGGCCAGGTAGCTTGCGGCCTGCGGGGCTAGGACGACTAGGTCAAAGTCGGGGAGCATGTCGACGTGGTTGCCATAGGCCTCGGCGGCGGTTTCGAGGTTAATGCCGCGCTCCTTGGCAGCCTTGGCCAGCGCGTTGGCGAGCAGGCCCGAGGTTCCGCCGCCCTGGCAGAGCACGAGCACGCGCTTGCCGTTGAGGTCGCTGACGGCCGTTGCCTCAGTGGCGACAGCGGCGGAAGCGGCGGGGGCGTCGGACTTCACGGCCTCGGCAGCAGCGCCGGCGGCAACGCTCTTGGCGTCAGCCTTGCCCTGGAAGGCATCGTTGAGCTTGGCGGCCTTCTCGGCGTTCTTGGCGGCGAGCTCCTCCTCGGAAATCTCGGCCTCCTCGGCGCACTTCTGGGCGTCATAGGCGCGGAAGAACGGGTAGTACAGAACGAAGTCGACGACCAGGATAAGGGCGAGCATCACAAAGGCGAGCGGCTGGAAGCCCAGGCCCATGATGGTGCCGATGGGGCCGGGGACGGTCCAAGGCAGGGTGTACATAAAGCCGTTCATGCCCAAGAAGTCGATAAAGATCTTGAGAATCCAGATGTTGGCGATCGGGGCAAAGACAAACGGGACAAAGAAGACGGGGTTGAGCACGATGGGTGCGGCGAACAGCAGCGGCTCGTTGACGGCAAAGCAGACGGGGACGATGGCGGCCTTACCGACGGCGCGCATCTCCTGAGACTTGGCCAGGAAGCAGAACATAAAGACCAGGACGAGCGTGGCGCCGGTGCCGCCCATGCAGACGACGAAGTACTGGGCACCCTGGGTCAGGACAGCGGAAGCGTGCTGACCAGCCTGGAATGCGGCCAGGTTGTCGGTCATGTTGGCAACAAGGGCGGCGGCGATGGCGGGCTCGACGATCGAGGGGCCGTGGACGCCGACGAACCAGAACAGGCTCATGGCGCCGTAGATCACAGCGAGGCCGATGTAGCCATCGGCAGCGGTGAACAGGGGCTGGAACACCTGGATGACACCCTGGGCAAAGCAGAAGCCAAAAGCAGCGCGGAAGACGATGTCAAAAACCCAAAAGACGGTGATGCAGACGGAGAAGGGGATGATGTCCTTGAAGGTCTGCGAGATGTTGGGCGGAACCTGTTCGGGCATCTTGACGGTGATGTTGCGCTTAATGAAGAACTTGTAGATGATGCCAGTCACAAACGCAGCGATGAAAGCGGTCAGCAGGCCCTTGGAACCAAGGTAGGTGGTGTTGAAGCCGCTGGCGGCGTCCGTGGCGATGGTGTCGCTCGAAAGGAGCAAGAAGCCGATGATGGCCGCGCACATGCACGAGATGAAGTTGATCTGGTTGTTCTTGGGCAGATCGCGGTTCTGGGCGTCGGCGAAGTGCTTGGCCGTGGTGGCGGCGCAGGCGATGGCCAGGATGCCCATGGAGTAGTTGTAGCACTTCCACAGGGCGTTGTTGATGTCATCGGGCCAGTAGAAACCCCAGATGTTGGGGACCGAGGCTACCAGGCAGAAGATGGACGAGAAGATGATGATGGGGATGACGGAGATAAAGCCGTCGCGGATCGCCTTGAGGTACTTGTTGCGGGCGATCGCGTTGAAAAAGGGCTGGCCCTTTTCGATGATGGCGATGAGTTGCTCCATGCAATGCTCCTAAGAGTCGGTGGGTTAGCAACGATGGTAGCTTTTGGCGTTCGGTTGCCAAAATGTTGACGTTGCCATTTTGTGACACAAAAAAAGACGCGAACCGGTGGTTCCTGTGCCTGCGAACCGTCGATTCCTTACGCGTAAACGTTTGAGCCGCCCGGTGGCTCTGTGTTTGCACAATGGCAACGTTAACATTTGGTCGACAAAAGCCGTTCGTGGAAGCAAAAATGTCGGTGAACGGTAGGTTTTGGGTGGTGAGCGTATGGTGGGGGAGGCGTTGGATATACTTGAAGGCGTTAAAAATGACTGCGCAGGGTGCCACCAATGGCATCGTTGACATAGAAAGATCGACCTATGGCCGCTGTTAAAAAATCGGTATCCGTCAAAGACGTAGCGCGCCTCGCGGGCGTCTCGGAGCAGACGGTCTCGCGCACCGTGCACGATTCGCCCAGCGTGCGCCCCGAGACCAAGGAACGCGTGCGTGCCGCCATGCGCGAGCTGGGGTATCGCCCCAATTTTGCCGGTCGATCGCTGCGCCGTGGCAGGTTTAAGACCGTCGGCGTCGCCATGTTCAACATTACCGGTACCGGCAACCTCGACCGTATGGAGGGCTTTGCCGCCGCGGCCGACAAACATGGCTATGCCATCACCCTCACTAAAGTAGACGGGCATCCGTATACCCTCGAGAGCGCATCGTCACGCATGAGCGCGCTGCCGGTAGACGGTATGGTCGTGATCATGAACCGCATGCCGGCAGACTTTGGCACTTTTGAGCCGCTGCCCGGTATGCAGACGGTGCTCGTTACCATGCTGGAGCACCCGCTCTGTTCAACGGTCGATAACGACCAGTTCGATTGCTCGCGCCAGGTGGTCGAGTATTTGCTGGGGAGGGGGCACAAGGCTGTGCACTTTATCTCATGCCCCGAGCGCTCGCTTTCGGGCATGCGGCGCGAGGAAGGCTGGCGCGAGACATTGCGCGCGCATGGTATTGAGTCACCGCAGCTCGTGCGCGGCGACTGGACGGCGCAGAGTGGATATGCCGCAGGCCAGGCTCTGGCGGATGATCCGACCTGTACCGCCATCTATGCCTCCAACGATGCCATGGCATATGGCTGCATCCGTGGGCTCGAGTCGCGCGGGAAGTGCGTGCCCCAGGACGTGAGCGTGGTGGGTGTTGATGACAGCCTGGGCGATATCGTGCCCGATTGTCGCCTGACCACGGTGCGCTTTGATAACAAGCGCGTCGGCATGTGGGCGGTCGACAAGATTGCCGGCGCCGAGGGCGTTGCGCCCGGTGTGGAGCACATGCTGTTTCCGGGCGTGCTCGTCGAGGGCGATACGGTGCGCGATGTACGCTAGGGCGCAGGTCTGTTTGGGTTGCCGCTAATTGTGTTCGATATTGTTCAGATTGGTTTAAAAACCGTTCACGGGCGAAAAGTGACCGTTCATAGCTTGAAATTACGTTTTGCGCTGTTCTTTTTTGTTTGAATGTTAATGTTTCTGCCATACAGAACGCAGCGCGTATGCCCGGACGCGATGCTCTCCATTGGTTCATATGTGAAAGGAACGCAATATGGCAACCAAAGAAGAAATCTCGATGGTTGGATTCGAGATTGTCGCATACGCAGGTGACGCCCAGACCGATCTGCTTGCAGCGCTCGATGCTGCTCGCGAGGGTGACTTTGAGAAGGCCGAGCAGCTGCACAAGGATGCCAGCGATGCGCTCATCGGTGCCCACGACACGCAGACCAAGCTGCTTTCGCAGGAGGCCGGCGGTGGCGAGATGGAGATGACCTTCATCATGGCTCACGCTCAGGACACCCTCATGACCACTATGATCCTGGAGAAGCAGGCCCGCTTTACCATCGATGCCTACAAGCGCATCGCCGAGCTCGAGGCCAAGCTCGCCTAACGAGCCCTCACAACCAAGTCCCCTTCCATAAGCCCTGCCGCTATCCGCAGCAGGGCTTTTTCTGTCCTCCTCCAAGTTGCGGTGAAATAGGGACTGAATAGGGGCTGACGGGCGCAAAACAATCCCTATTCCACCGCAACTCATCCGGAGATAGTCATTGGGGACAGTCTTGGTGCGCTCTGTTCGTCTTCCCGTTCGTTTTTTGCTCGGTGGGTATACTTCCTTTCGCATTAAGCCCCGGACTGAGGAGGTATCCAAATGCCGGATAACGGGTCAATACAAAAAAGAGACGCGCACGAGATGGCTCATGGGCGTCCTGTCCAGATAACCGAGCACACGACGGTAACCGAGCTGCAGCCCAGTCTGTCCGATGTCGTGTGCGCAAACAAAAAGCTGCAGATTGGCTTTATCGTTGCGCTCGTGGTACTGGCGCTGCTGTCGGGCTTTGTAGCTCGTCCGCATTTCGCCGATACCAAGACTTGGGACTCCACCATCGAGGTCATCGATCAAAAGAAGGGCAATGTTTTGGCGCTCACGACCTCGTGCGTCGCCCTATCTGCGGGTATCACTGCGCTGCCGGGCGATACGGGAACGCCGGTTGCCGAGCAGCTCGCGCAGCTTTCGGGTAACTTGGGCATCGTGCTTGCCGTGCTCTACCTCGAGAAATACCTGCTGACCATTTTGTGGTCGGTTGGCCTGGGCATCCTGATCCCGTTTGCGCTGGTGCTCCTTGCGGTGTCGCTCGGCATTCACGGGCGCTGGAGCACGAGCGCCGTCCTGCGCCGCGTGGCGACTCGCGTGCTGGTGGTCGCCACGATCGGCATGGCGTTGGTGCCTGCAAGCGTATGGGTGTCGCAAAAGGTCGACGAAACGTATCGAGTGAGCATCGAAGCGGCCGAGCAAAAGGCGGCCGACGCTGCGGGTACGGCAAATAGTGATAGCTCCAAAGCAAGCAAGAAAAAGACCGAGTCCACAGAGTCCAAGAACGTGCTTGAGCAGCTTGCCGACGGTGCCTCAAGCCTGGTCACGTCGGTAACCAGTGGCGCCAAGCAGATGACCGACGAGATCGTGCAGCAGGTGACCGACCTTATCGAAGGCGTCATCGTGATGATCGTGACCTCGTGCGTGATTCCATTGCTGGTGCTCGCGGCGTTTTTGTGGCTGGGGCATACCCTGCTGGGGATTGATATTTCCGGCCCGGCGAACTATTTGACGGGTCGCTTTCTGAGCGCTCCGTCCAAGCACGCCAAAAAGGGCGGGCAGTCCGAGTAGCTAAAACAGCTGTATATACCGGGGAATACCGCCGAAGGGCGGCCGAGACACGTTCTCGGCCGCCCTTTTGTTTGTTGAATACGTGGCAGGGCGGGCTTTCCCCGATTCCAAACGGTCAGCAATCATCCGCGAACGGTATTTGTTCAAAAAAGAACAAAGACAAACAAATAATTCTTGCAGTTGATGTTCGAATGTGTTCAAATAAACATGAACAGTGAAGAACCGCACATTCAGATGCCCGGACCTGAACGCGATTCAACACTTCCAAACAGAAACTACGCACCTGCGTATCTCTCAAGGAGGATGTCATGAGGGTTGTAATCGCTTCCGATGCCGACGGTATGTCGATGAAGGAGTCCATCAAGGAGATGCTCATCGCCGACGGTCACGAGGTCGTCGACTATTCCGAGACCCCTGCCGCGGACTTTGTCGATTCCGCGACCGCCGTTGCCAAGGACCTGCTGGAGCACAAGGATTCCCAGGGCTTCGCATTCGATAAGTACGGCGTCGGCTCCTATATGGCCGCCGTCAAGATCAAGGGCATGGTCGTCGCCAACATTTCCGACGAGCGTTCCGCTTACATGACCCGCGAGCACAACGGCTCGCGCATGGTCACCATGGGCCCGGGCGTTGTGGGCACCGAGGTTGCCAAGAAGATCGCCCGCGAGTTCCTGCGTGCACAGTACGCCGGCGGCCGTCACCAGATCCGTGTCGACATGCTCAACAAGATGGCCTAACGAGAGCCACCGAGAACTCGAACTTCTACCTCAACTTGTGAATTCAGACGAAAGGACGTTCTGATGAAGAAGACCATCGCAATCGGTTGCGACCATATCGTTACGGACGAGAAGATCTATCTGGCCGACCGCCTGGAGCAGGCTGGCTACAAGGTGCTCGACTGCGGCACCTACAGCCACACCCGTACGCACTATCCCATCTACGGCAAGGCCGTGGGCGAGGCTGTTGCCAGCGGCAAGGCCGACTTTGGCGTGGCCCTGTGCGGCACCGGCATTGGCATCACCAACGCCGTCAACAAGGTTCCCGGCGCCCGCTGCGCCCTGGTCCGCGACATGACCTCTGCCCTGTACGCTCGTCGCGAGCTCAACGCCAACATCGTGGGCTTTGGCGGCAAGATCACCGGCGAGTTCCTGATGGCCGATATCATGCTTGCCTTCCTGGAGGAGCCCTACGAGAAGACCCCCGAGCACGATGCCCTGATCGCCAAGATCGATGCCTGCAATAAGGCCGACGCCGAGGCTCAGGCTGACCCGCACTTCTTTGACGAGTTCCTCGAGAAGTGGGACCGCGGCGAGTACCACGACTAAGGAGGTTACGCGGTTTTACCAAACCGCGTAACGGGTCGATGCTGCGCGGCGCTCGCTGACGTTGGGGGTGCCTGTGGGGTCGCCGCTGTTGTTGCGAAGCTTTCTGGTTCAGTAAGCTGCTCCGATAACACGTTTGCTTGCTGAGCTTGTGGGCTTCGTTTTGGCGGGACCCAGTATTCTGCAGCTTTTCAATTGACGGCTCGCGTTTCTGTGAGGGGGCGCGGGCCGGTTTTCTATCAGCCCTATTGACTTGGCGGGCTGTCGTAAGAAAGGGAAGGCTCCTATGGAGTTTGTTCTTGATAACGGTTCTATCCGCGTGGCACTGAGCACGGCGGGCGGGTCGTTCACTTCTATTACGGCCAACGGCCGTGAGTACCTGTGGCAGGGCGACCCGGCGGTGTGGTCGGGCCAGGCACCCATTTGTTTCCCGATCTGCGGCGGCCTTCGTGACGGTCGCGCAATGACCATGGGCGGCCGCGAGGTCAAGCTCGCCCGCCACGGCTTTGCTCGCAAGCAGGAGTGGAAGCTCGAGGAGCAGAGCGACAACATGGTTGTGCTGAGCTTAAGCTCTGCCGACCATGCCGAGTTGCTCGAGCAGTACCCGTATCCGTTTAAGATCGTTGCTCGTTACACGATCGATGCGGAGAAGGTGGCCGTGTCGTACGAGGTGACCAATGAGGGCACCGAGGACATGCCGTTCTTTGTGGGCGGTCACCCTGGCTTTAAGTGCCCGCTTGACGAGGGCGAGTCCTATGACGATTATGAGCTTCGTTTTGAGCAGCGTGAGGCCACCGAGCTCTGTACTGCCGTTCCCTCGACGGGCCTGATTGATGTTGAGCATCGCAGCAAGAACCCCATGATCGGCCATGACCTGCCGCTTACCCACGAACTCTTCGACTTCGCGGAGACCATCTTTGACGTGCTCGAGAGCCGCGTGGTTACGTTGACCAAGAAAACCGAGGACAAGGGCGTGCGCCTGACGTTCCCCGATATGCCATACCTGATTGTGTGGAGCAAGCCCGAGGGCGACTTTGTGGCCGTGGAACCGTGGGGCGGCCTGTCCACCTGCTCCGACGAGGACGATATTCTGGAGCACAAGCGCGGCTGCCTGGTGGCCAAGCCGGGAGAGACCGTCACCCGCGGCTTTGAGATCGAGATCCTTTAACGAGCTATCGTATGTTTGGGGCGGGTTATGCCGCCCCGGAACAGGAGTTCAACATGATTCTGACCGTTACCATGAACCCGTCGATTGATACGCGCTATCAGCTCGACAAGCTGATCATCGACGATGTTAACCGTGTGACGCCCGAAAAGACCGCTGGCGGCAAGGGCCTCAACGTGAGCCGCGTGCTGCTGCAGCTGGGCGATGACGTGCTCGCGACCGGTCTACTCGGTGGCCATATGGGTGCCTATATGGCCGAGCTCATGGATGCCGACGGCGTCAAGAACGACTTTGTGCCCATCGCCGGTGAGACGCGCATTTGCTTGAATATTCTGCACGAGGGCAATCAGACCGAGCTGCTGGAGAGCGGCCCGCAGATCGCCCCGGCCGAGCTCGAGGCCTTTACGGCCAAGTTTGCCGAGCTTGCAGCGAAGGCGGACGTTGTGACGCTTTCGGGCTCGCTGCCGCGTGGCGTCGATGCCGGCTACTATGCCGAGCTCGTCAAGATCGCCGAGGAGGCGGGCGCCAAGGTGCTGCTCGATACCTCGGGTGCATCGCTGGAGGCCGCGCTGGAGTCCGACGCTAAGCCTGAGCTCGTAAAGCCCAACCTGACCGAGATTAACGGCCTGCTGGGTACGTCCTTTACGACCGATGATGTCGATGCCCTGCGCGAGGCGCTTGCCGCCGATGACCGTTTTGCCGGTATTCCCTGGGTTGTCGTTTCGATGGGCGCTGCCGGTTCGGTGGGCTTCCATGAGGGTCGCGCGTTCCGTGCCAAGACGCCCGCGATTGCGGCTGTGAACGCGACGGGTTCCGGCGACTCGACCATCGCCGGCTTTGCGCATGCTATTGCTGCTGGTGCCGACGACGTCACCGTGCTCAAGACCGCCAATACCTGCGGCAAGCTCAACGCCATGGACCCCAAGACCGGCCACCTGGTCATGGACTGCTGGGACGAGGTCTACAGCAGCGTTGAGGTCGTAGAGTTGTAGCGGTTGCGACTCCCAATAGAATGAGCGTGGATAATCTCCCGCTTTTGGTGCCCATACGAGCTCAAAGTGGGAGATTTTCCACGCTCGAGTCATTAGTCGTTGGGGACGTTCTTTAATGACTAGTCGAACAAGAACGTTCCCAATGACTACACGCAAAAACGGCGCCCGCCGGCGATGTTGCCGGCGGGCGCCGTTGTCGTGTAGGTGGCTATGTCGTGGGGGCTGCCGTTGAGCGTCCGGGTCTGTGCTCTACAGCGAGTCGATAAAGCGCTGCTGGGCGGCACGTCCTGCCTCGTCCCACTTAAAGACGCCGGCGTTGTCGAGCACGTGGCCAAACACCACGCCCACCTCCTCGTGCAGGATATCGATGGCGTTGTCGGTCGTAAGTTCATCGGCGCGGCGTGCAAAGACATCCTCGGCCCATGCGGCGTGGCTGCGGCAAAGGTCGTCGCCCTCGAGTGCGGCGCCAAGGTCGTAGCTTGCGTCGACCTTGGCGGCCAGCAGGTGCTCGCGGACGGCGCCGAGCTCGGGAACCAGGCGTGGCGGCAAAATGGCCAGGCCCATGACCTCGATCAGGCCGATGTTCTCCTTCTTAATGTGGTGGTACTCGGCATGCGGGTGGAATACGCCCAGCGGATGCTCGTCAGTCGTGATGTTGCAGCGAAGCGCCAGGTAGGCCTCGTAGATTTCGCCGCCGGCATTGCCGCGGGAGTCGACGCGGCGGATGACGGGCGTCACGGTGTTGTGCGCCACGCCATCGGCTGTGTGCGCGACGACGCCAACCGACTCATCGGTCCACTCGCGCCAGGCAAGGATAATCTTCTCGGCGGCGTCGAGCAGCTGGGCGCGGTCGTGCGAACGCAGTCGCAGCACCGAGAGCGGCCACTGCAACACGGTACCGCTGACCTGGTCAAAGCCGGGCACGCTAAACTGCGAGACCTCAGCGGCATGCATCATGGGGAACTCGTGCGCGCCGCCCTGGAAGTGGTCATGCGACAAGATCGAGCCGCCCACGATGGGCAGGTCGGCGTTGGAGCCGATGAAGTAGTGCGGGAACAGGTCCACAAAATCGAGCAGGCAGGTCAGCCCCTTGCGGTCCACGTGCATCGGGCGATGCTCGGAGCTCATCGTAATGCAGTGCTCGTTAAAATACGCATACGGGCTGTACTGGAAGCCCCAGCGCTCGCCGTCGAGCTGAATGGGAATAACGCGCAGGTTCTGACGGGCGGGATGAGCGCCGCCGTCGGCTGCGGCGGAGCGTCCGGGGTAGCCCTCGTTCTCGATGCAGAGCTGACAGGCGGGATACTTCTCGCCCGTGTTTTTGGCGGCACCGGCTGCGGCAATATCGCGCGGGTCTTTCTCGGGCTTGGACAGGTTGATGGTGATCTCCAGGTCACCCCAGTTGGTGGAAGTACTCCATTTGATGTTGCGCGCGATGGCGGCACGGCGCACGTAGCCGGCGTCGCAGCACAGACCATAGAACCAGTCGGTCGCGGCGCGGGGCTCGTTGACGCCCATGCGTCCGTTGAACTCCTCGTTTACAACTGAAGGCCTCGGCATCAGTACGCCCATGATGCGCATGGCGATGCGGTCTCGGCCCGATGCCGTGTCCTCGGCGGCACCGTTGGCAACGGCGGCCTCGGAAAGCGCGGCAAGCGTGCCTTCAAGATCAAAGTCGGGGAGTGTATCGGGGTGCAAGAGCGATAGTTTCTCAACCTGGAGCGCCCAGGCCATGTCGAGCGCGGGGCCCGTGGCGCCGATGCATTCCAGAATGGTGTTGTAGGCCCAGATGCGGTCGTCCTGTCCGATCATCGATCGGTGGATGGCATATTCGATAAGGCCCTGCGCGGCCTCGCGCACGTCAGTCATTACAGCCATGCCGCGTAAGCCCCCTTGTCAGAAATTGCGTAGTGGCGGGCAGAGCCCTCGCCTAGCCAGCCGTTCATCTTGGTGATAAAGGTGTCGACCAGGTCGAGCGGCACGAAGGCCTGGATGGTGCCACCAAAGCCGCCACCGTGGATACGGACGGCGCCACGGCCGTCGAGCACGTGCTCGGCCAGTGCCAGGGCATACATCGAGGGCTGCTCGGAGCCCAGCTTGGCAACGACATTCTGTAGGTACATGGCAGAGCTGGCGCCGGACTCGCGCGTCAGGACCAGGAACTGATCGATGTCGCCGGCGTTCAGAGCAGCCCAGCGCTTGTCGACCAGGCCGTTCTCGTACCAGTAGTGAACGGCGCGCAGGCAGGCGCGGTCGCCCAGCTTGGCGCGCAGCTCGGGGAGCTTGGCGTCAAAATCGGCAACGTCGACCTCGCACAGGCGTGCCTTGCCAAACTCGGCGGCAACGTCCTGCATCTCGCGCGGAACGGCGGCGTAGTCGTCGGTGGCGGCCACGTGGTCGGCACCGACCTTAACGAGCACGAGCGCATAGCCGTGATCCTCAAAGTTGAGCTCGAGCTTCTGGGTTTTAGGCTGAGCCTGGTCCTCAAAGTCCATGTAGGCAAGGCCGCCCAGGCACACGGCGGCCTGGTCCATCAGACCGCAGGGCTTGCCGTAATAGTTGTTCTCGGTGCGCTGGCTCATCTGCGCGAGCGCGACGGGCTCGATGGCGGGTGCGCCCCAGAGGGTTTCCATGGCGCGACCGTACGCGGCCTCGACGGCGGCAGAGCTGGAAAGACCGCCGCCCGAGGGGACGGAGCAGGTGAAGGCGAAATCGAAGCCGTGGGGCTCAACGCCAAGGGCTGCAATCTCGTGGGCCATGCCGCGGACGAGGCTCGCGGACGTGCCCTTCTCGGACTCTTGAATATCCAGCGTGTCGAGCATGATTTCAAACGTAGGATAGCCCTCGTCGGCGACGCGAATCTTGTTGGAGTCGGTTGCCACGGCGATGCCGTCAACGGCGACATCGAGCGAGCCGGCGATAACGTGGCCGCCCTCGTGGTCGGTGTGGTTGCCGCTGATCTCGGAACGGCCGGGCGCGTGCACGTAGAGCACCTGGCGGTCGCCGATGGGGCCAAACTCCTCCTCAAATAGCTTGGTGAGCGTGGCGAGTGTCTTTTCGTCGGGGGTGGTCATGGGAGTCCTTTCCTTGGCGCGCGAGGGTGAGTTTTGCGTCGTTATGAGTACGTTAACAACTTGAAGCGGCATGAACCAAGTGTTCACGATACCGCACGTTACGGGCTATGTTAACGTACTCATAACACAACTCTTGTCACTTTTTGAGAATCTGGTAATCGGTAGAAATTCAGCCGTGAACGGTATTGCCGTATGGACTTATAAAGCAGAAGAGATGCGGATTGAAAAAGTAGAGTACGTTAACATGCGTCCGACGATAGCGGGCCTCGGCGCGGGCTAAACTCCTGCCCGGGCCGGCATTCACGCTATTCAGATCTCGCAAGGGTGAAGGTGATCCTGTGGCAAGGCGCCCGTCCAACGATACAGGTACGCGTCCGGTCTCCATGGCCGACGTCGCCCGCGCTGCCGGCGTTTCGCAGCAGACGGTTTCGCGCGTCGCCAACGGCTTGCCCAACGTTAACGAGCAGACGCGCCAGCGCGTGCAGTCCGCTATGCAAGAGCTCGGCTTTCGTCCGAGTTATGCCGGTCGCTCGCTGCGCGACGGTCGATACCATTCGGTTGGCCTATGCGTCAACGATGTCACCAAGTTTGGCAACCTCTCAATGATCGACGGCATCGCCAGCGCTGCTCGCGAGCATAATTGTGCCATCACGCTGGTCGAGATGTCCAAGACCGAGGAGTTTTCGCTTGCCGAGGCCACGCGTCGTATGGCCGCACTGCCCGTGGACGGCATCATCATCGGCATGAGCCGCATGGCGCCCGATTTTGAGACGTTTGATCCACTGCCGGGCATTGGCACGGTCATCGTTACCATGTATGCGCACCCGCGGGTGACCACGGTCGATTCCGATCATTACGGCTGCTCGCTATTGCTTATGGATCACCTGTTTGAGCTGGGGCACGAGCAGATTCGCTATATTGGCGGCCCGTCGTTCTCGGTCGACGAACAATTTCGTCGCGCCGGTTGGCAGGATGCACTCGAGCGTAAACACATCGAGCCGGCAGAGCCGCTCGAGGGCGACTGGTCTGCAAACAGCGGCTACGAGGCCGGCAGGCGCCTGGCCGAGCACGATCACACCATGACGGCGATTTACGCGGCAAACGACCAGATGGCAAACGGCGCAATTGCGGCGCTGCGCGATAGCGGCCTGCGTGTGCCCGAGGACGTGAGCGTGGTGGGCGTCGATGATTCGCTCGATGATTTTGTGGCACACAACGAGCTCACGACCGTGCGATTCGATCTACATCAGCGCGGACGCGAGGTGTTTGAGCATGCGGTTCCCGAGGCGGGTACGGCGGGCAAAACCGTTGCCATCCGTATTCCCGGCCAGCTCATTATTCGACATAGCACGGCGATACTGCGCGCATAGTTTGTGCAGGTCAACGGCAGTATATTCCGCCTCAATTACAATCGGTAAGGATGCTGACGGATAGCCGTGGCTATGAAGGCGAGTGTTATGATAGACGGGTTCTTTTGTCTATCTAGGAGGCTTTGCCTGATGGAGATCACCAAGGATATCCGCTACATCGGTGTCGACGATCACGACATTGACCTGTTCGAGGGCCAGTACGATGTGTCCGAGAACGGTATGGCATACAACAGCTACGTTATCTTGGGCGAAAAGATCGCTGTCGCCGATTCAGTCGACGGCGGTTTTGTTGACGAGTGGCTCGGCAACCTCGAGGCCGTGCTCGATGGCCGTACGCCTGACTACCTGATCGTCCATCACATGGAGCCCGATCACTCCGCCGGTATCGCCGCCTTTATGGAGCGCTATCCCCAGGCACAGATTGTGGCCAGCATGGGCGCCTTCCGCATGATGGTCAACTACTTTGGCACCGACTTCCCCGAGCGCAAAATGGTCGTCAAAGAGGGCGATGTGCTCGATCTGGGCGGCCACAGCCTGACCTTTATCGGCGCCCCCAACGTTCACTGGCCCGAGGTGATCTTCTCCTACGAGTCCACCGACAAGGTGCTCTTTAGTGCCGACGGCTTTGGCAAGTTCGGCGCCAACGACATCGAGGATCCGGAAGGGTGGGCCTGCGAGGCTCGCCGTTACTACTTTGGCATCGTCGGTAAGTTTGGCAAGTTCGTGCAGGCCGTCCTCAAGAAGGCCGCCGACCTGGACATCCAGATCATCTGCCCGCTCCACGGCCCCGTGCTGACCGAGAACCTGGGCTACTACCTCGACACCTATAACACCTGGTCGAGCTATCAGCCCGAGGACGAGGGCATCACCATTGCCTATGCGAGTGTGTATGGGCACCTGAAAGCTGCCGTCGAGGAGCTCGCATCTGCGCTCGAGGCTCGCGGCCAGAAGGTCTCCGTCTTTGACCTGGCTCGCGACGACATGGCCGAGGCCGTTGAGGATGCGTTCCGCTACGACCGTCTGGTGCTCGCCTCCATTACCTATCAGGGCGAGATCTTCCCGTGCATGAGCACCTTTATCCACACGCTCGCCGAGCATGCCTACCAGAACCGCACCGTGGCGCTTGTCGAGTCCGGTTCCTGGGCGCCCGCAGCTGCCAAGGTTATGACCAAGGAGCTCGAGGGCATGAAGGACATCACCCTGACGCAGAACAAGGTGACTGTGCTGGGCTCGCTCAACGACGCCTCGCGCGCCCAAATCGAGGCCCTCGCCGACGAGCTGTCCAAGTAGCGATATATCGCTTTTAACGCTCAAACCACCACGAAGGGGACAGGCACCTTTGTGGTGGTTTTTGTTTAAGCGCCGGCGATGACGAGGGCTGGACGTGAGCTGTCAGTGGCCTCGTCGATCGAGGTGGCGACGGCATGGTCGGGGTCACGGTCCATCACGATGGAGTCGACATCGGCAAGCTCGGCAAAGCGGTACATGCCGCGTCCGTTAACCTTGCTGGCGTCCATGAGGGCGACGCTTTGATGGGCCGCGGTGATCATAGCCGTTTTGGTCTCGGCCATCTGGGGAAAGTCGGTCGTAAAGCCGCAGCTGGGGACAAAGGCGCCGGGGCACATGACGGCCAGATCGGCATGGACCATTTGGAGCGCCTGCATAGTGAGCGGTCCGTACAAATAACGATGGCCTTTGCGCAGCGCCCCGCCCAGCATGACGACATCGACTGAGGGCATGCTCTCGTCGATGTAATCGGCAATGGTAATGTCGGCCGTGATGACGGTGATACCGTCGCGCTGATCGAGGAGCCGGACGAACTCGAGCGCCGTGGTGCCCGAGTCGACGAGCAGCGTGTCGCCGTCATTGACGAGCTCGATGGCGCTTTGCGCGATGGCCTGCTTGGCGGCGACGTTGACATTGATGCGGCGATCCTGCGTGGAGACGGTCAGACGTTTGTGGAGTGATACGGCACCGCCGTGCGTGCGGCGCAGCTTGCCTGCTTCGGCGAGCGCGTCCAGGTCGGCGCGGGCGGTGACGGAGGACACGCCAAAGGTCTGGGCGATTTCTGCTACCTGCACCGAGGCATTATGATCGAGCATTTCCATAATGGCGGTACGGCGTTCGTCGGCAAAAGCGCGGTTGGTGGCTTGGGCCATGCTTGCTCCATTCTCGGCTAAATTTGCAGGAATTGTGTTGACTCTATTTTCGTTCATTTTCTTTTTGAGTAAGAAAACACCTTTCGATTACTTATCTTTTCTATAAAAGAAAGACGCTGAACGCCCAAAATTCAATATCGAACATGTCCACTCGGCTCAAATTCCTTCCGTTTACTTTTCAAAAACGACTGTATTGACCTGCATCGGCTCAATATCTCGCACGTGCAAAGCTGCTGAATTTCATACAATGAGCGCAGCAAAACGCAAGGTAAAACGCCTTGTGAACAACTACGCCCGACGTCCAGATGCGGGCGAGGGAGAGGAGCAAACGCTCATGGCACTTGTTACCACCGAAAAGATGCTCAAGGACGCTCAGGCCGGCCACTACGCTGTTGGTGCTTTCAACGTCGAGAACCTCGAGTTTGTTATGGCCGTTCTGGCCGCTGCCGAGGAGACCAAGTCCCCCGTCATCATGCAGACCACCCCGGGCACCATCAAGACCGCTGGTCTGGACTACTTCTACGGCATGGTCAAAGCTGCCGCCGAGCGCGCTTCCGTGCCCGTCGCTCTGCACCTCGATCACGGCGATGGCTATGACCGCTGCATGCAGGCTTTCCGCACGGGCTACACCTCTGTCATGATCGACGGCTCGCACGAGTCCTTCGAGGACAACATCGCCCTGACCAAGTCCGTCGCCGACGCTGGCCGCGCCATGGGCGTGCCCGTCGAGGCCGAGCTCGGCAAGGTTGGCGGCAAGGAGGACGACGGTCCCGCGGTTGAGGGCGAGAGCCCCTACACCGATCCGGCCGAGGCCAAGGAGTTCGTCGAGCGCACCGGCTGCACCTCTCTCGCTATTGGCGTTGGCACCAGCCACGGTGTGTACACGAGCGATCCGCACATCGAGCAGTCCGTGGTCAAGGCCATCCGCGACGCCGTCGACGTGCCGCTGGTTCTGCACGGCACTTCCGGTGTGCCCGATGAGCAGGTCGCCGAGGCCGTGAAGAACGGCATCTGCAAGGTTAACTACGCCACCGAGCTGCGTCAGGCCTACACCAAGGGCTTCATGGCCTACATGGCCGAGAACCCTGCCTGCTTCGATCCCAAGAAGCCGGCCAAGGAGGGTATGCGTGAGATCACCGAGCTGGTTAAGATCCGCATGACCAACCTTAACTCTGTGGGCAAGGCAGAGTAACAGCAAGGGTACTCCGACTCGCTACATATCCCGGGGAGGGACGAGGGCTTAGTTCCCCAATCGTCCTCGGGCATGCAAAAAGCCTCGCTGCACACTTCGTGCGGCGAGGCTTTTTGCCCCCTGCGGAAAGATTGGGGAACTAAGCCCTCGTCCCTCCCAAGGTGACCTGCTCGAGATCGTCGCCCTTGTGGCGTTAGGGCGGAAATGGGTGGGGCGTTAGGGCTTCTTTGCTGATGGGGGATTAGTATGCCCGGGCTTGGTTGGGGAAGGTTTTGTCTAGGGATGCTTGGAGCTTTTCGAAGGATGCTCGTAAGTTGAGGCTCTGATCGGCTGAGCGCTTGGTTTTTGTGGTGGGGGAGTCGAGGAGACCGTTTCTCTGTGTCGGGGGGAAGGAGAAAAGGTTTGCATATTTTAGGGATGGCTGCTGTGCTGCGTCATTGGAAGAATGCATGCTTGTGCGGCCTCCTCGATGTCCACCAATAGATTGCGCTCGGGGTATGCTGCTAGGTCCCGTGCGTTGGCAGTATTATGCCGCGGCTGCTGCAAAGAAGCGCTAAAGAAAGGCTTAACCTGGTTTGATGTTACGATGAAACTGCAGGTCAAAGCCATCGAGTAACACTCTTGAAAGGTTTTGAGCTTAAGGGCTTTCTAAGGTTTGTGGCGCGGATGTGGCTCGCCTGTGTGGGGCGTGTGGATGGCTCGTTCCTAGCGCTGCGGCTCTGCGGCGCGCACCTGCTCGATGACCTTTTCCATCGTGGCGTCGATGCGGTCTTTTTTGAGCTCGCATTCCCAGATGGTTATGGGTGTCCAGCCCATTTGAGTGAGTGCTGCCACGGCAGCGCGGTCGCGCTCGACGTTGCGACGGAACTTTGCCTCCCAAAACTCAACGTTGCGCTTGGGCTGGCTAGGGTTGCACTTGGGGCAGCGGTGCCAAAAGCAGCCGTTGACGAAGATAGCGATCTTGCGGCCGGGAAAGGCGATGTCGGGCTTGCCAGGAACCTTCCATTCCAAGCGATAACCCGTAAGGCCCGCTGCGCGCAAGCGCTGGCGAACGAGCAGCTCGGGCTTGGTGTTTGCACGCTTGTTGCCCTTCATGGACTTTTTTATAGCGGCGCGACGGCGCACGAGTTCACGCTCGTCGGCGGAAAGGTCCGAGGTGTCGATGCCGTCGAGCAGACCTGGTTTGGGGCGCTTTTTGCTACGGCGCTTAGGTGCGCGCTTGGGCTTGGTGGCGGGCTCGTCGGTCGCGGTGGCCTCGGCGTCGTTGGCAACGCCGTTGGCCTCAAGCCGGTCTTCCTTCAACTCAATTAGGGCATCAATGAGTCCCTTGTCGGCGGGCATCCACTCAACGGTGGCAAGCGAGGTGCGCGGAATCCAGCGGATATCGAGCTGGCGGTCGTGCTTCTGGGGCTCGCCAGACTCTTTAGCCAGCGAGCAGTAGTAGCACTCCATGGAGAGATGAAAATCGGGGTAGTCGTACTCAACGGTATAGAAATCGCGCAGATTGGTGACTTTGACCTGCAACTCTTCCATAAGCTCGCGGCGTACGGCGTCCTCGGGCGACTCGCCGCGCATGAGCTTGCCACCGGGAAACTCCCAAAGTCCCTGCATGTCGCCGTAGCCGCGCTGCACGGCAAGCAGCTCATCAGATCCTTCCTTGCGAATGATCCCAGCGGCAACATGAACAGTCTTCAACAGGAGTCCTCTCTCAACATCAACACGTGGCAGGGTAGCTACGCGTACCTTACACAACGGTAAGGCAAGCGTAAGCCATATCGATGGTAGCCGACTCGTCTTCTTGCGACTATAGATGCCGTAGACTAATCGCAAGAAAGGACTCGGTATGCAAACCACGCACATGGCGACCCCGGTACTGGAGGTCGCGCATCTCGAAAAGGTATATGGAGCGCTGGGCAACGTGACCCGTGCGCTCAACGACGTCAGCTTTACCGTCAACCGCGGCGAATTTGTTGGCATCATGGGCGCTTCGGGCTCGGGCAAGTCGACGTTGCTCAACTGCGTGTCGACCATCGATAGCGCCACGAGCGGCACGATCCGCATCAACGGGCAGGACGTGACGCGCATGAAGCAGGCCAAGCTCTCGCAGTTTCGCCGCGAGGAGCTCGGCTTTATCTTCCAGGACTCCAACCTGCTCGATACGCTCACGGCACGCGAGAACATCGCCCTGCCGCTCACCATTGCCCGCACAAACTCGGCAGAGATCTCGACCTGCGTGCAGGATGTGGCAGCGCGCCTGTCCATCAGTCAGGTGCTCGACAAGTATCCCTACCAGATGTCCGGCGGCCAGCAGCAGCGCGTTGCCGCGGCTCGCGCGCTCGTCACCGACCCCACCATGATCATGGCCGACGAGCCCACCGGCGCCCTCGATTCCAAGAGCGCCCGTCTGCTGCTCGAGAGCCTGGAGGCCCTCAATTGCCGCCTACGCGCTACCGTGCTCATGGTCACGCACGATAGCTTTGCCGCCAGCTACACGAGCCGTGTGCTGTTTATCCGCGACGGCAAGATCTTCACCGAGCTGCGCCGCGGCGACACCGACCGCCGAGAGTTCTTCGACCGCATTATGGAGGTCGTTGCCATGATGGGCGGTGAGGGCTCCGATGCTCTGTAAACTCGCTTGGGGCAACGTCCGCCGCGCCGGCCGCGACTACCTCGTCTACCTTTTGACGCTCACCCTGGGCGTCACGGTCTTCTATGCCTTTAACACCATCTCGATGCAGGTCGACATCGCCGGCATCGATGAAGAGGGCTTGGCGCAGGTTATGGGCAGCATGCTCGGCGACCTGACGTACTTTTTGGCCGGTGTCATGGCCTTTTTGATGGTGTATGCCAATAACTTCATCATGAAACGCCGCAAAAAGGAGTTTGGCCTGTACCAGGTGCTCGGCATGGGGCGCGGGCGCGTCGCCACGATCATGGCGCTCGAGACGGTGATTGTCTCGGTGGTGGCCTTTGTCGCCGGCATTGTGCTGGGTGTGGGACTCTCCCAGCTCATGACGTTCTTTACGGCCTCGCTTTTTAAGACACAGATTGCCAATTTCCACTTCTTTTTCTCGGTGCATGCGTTCAATCTGACTCTTGCCTGCATGCTCGTAATGTTTGTGCTCACGCTACTGCTGAACCTTCGCGCCGTGCGTCGTACCAAACTCATCGAGCTTATGGGTGCCGAGCGTCGCAACGAGAGCATCAAGACGCGCAACCCCTGGATTGCGATTGCCATCTTTGCCGTGGGCGTGGTGCTTGTGGGCGTGGCCTATTACCGTCTGCTACGTGATGGGTTCCCGCTAACCGCGACGGACAGCAAGCTGCAAGAGGCCATGAACCAGTTTGGCATTACGACCGCTATGGTTACCGTGGGCACCTTTGCCCTGTTCTGGGGACTCTCGGGCATGCTCATCAAGCTGCTGCAGAGCCTGCGCGGCGTGTATTGGCGCGGCCTCAACATGTTTACCGTGCGCCAGCTTGCGGCCAAGGTCAACACGGTGTGCTTTTCGATGGGCGTCATCGCGATGCTCCTGTTTTTGGCCATCACCTCGGTGACGTGCGGTATGTCGATTGCCAATGTGATGAACGAAAACCTGGAGCGCTATAACCCTGTTGACGTGTCACAGACGTATGTCTATTACACGCCCGATACGCTCGACTACTACAAAGAGTACATCAATCCGTCTGAAGCCGATCGCATGGTGCTGGCCGATAGTACGGTCGATTTGTACTCCGCATGGCACGGCGATCCATGGCACGGCGATCGTAAGGGCAAGTCGGCGGACAACAACGACGAGACCGGCAAGAAGGTCAATATTGCCGATGTTGCCGGTGAGCATGTGCAGATCGATTCGTATCTGAGTTACCCGCTTGGCGGTTCGGATCCTTCGGTGACTCCAAGTGAAATGTGCAAGGTCATGGGCGAAAAGCTTCCCAAGGCGTTCGGGGGTAGCAATGCCGATACGATGGGTCTGTTTGTGACGCCGGCGAGCCAGTACAACAAACTGCGTCAGATGATGGGCGAGGAGCCGGTGCACATCGGTCACGACCAGTATCTGCTCACGTGTGATATGGGCGGCGAGCTGGTCGACCTGTACACCAAGTATATGGCTGGCGGCCATGCCCTTACCTTGGGCGGGCATACGCTCAAGCCCGCAACCGATAAGTCGGACGAAGATGCGGCGGCCATCGCCAACTCGGCGATGGGCAGTAATCCGGGTACCGTCGTCGTTGCCGACGAGCTGTTGTCCCAACTTAATCTGCAGCCGTATTCCAGTAGCCTGCTCGTTAACTACAAACAGGGGATGGATACGACCGAGGCAGACGAGAGTATTAAATACACTGTGCTCGACAATCTGCTCGTTGACGGCAAGGAGCCGGGGTCGTGGGGAACCTTCATCACACGCTCCGAGATGTACGCGCAAGCAGCGCAAATGAACGGTCTTATTAGCTACCTAGCCATCTACATCGGCTTTGTATTGGTCGTTGCATGCGCGGCGATTCTGTCGATCCAGCAACTCTCCAACGTGGCCGACGGCAGCCGCAGCTATCGTGTGCTGGCACAGATCGGCTGTGAGGACCGCCAGATTCGTCATTCGGTGATGGCGCAGCAAGCGGTATTCTTCCTGTTCCCGCTGGCAGTGGGCCTGGCGCACTCCTTTGTGGCACTTAAGGTGATCATCGAGCTGGTGAGCATTTTCGGAAATATGAGCATCGGCGGCACCGTGGGCCTCACCTGTGCAATCTTCCTGGCAGCATACGGTGGCTACTTCCTGGTGACCTACCTCATGAGCACCGGCATGGTGCGAGCCGCCATTGCCACCCGCTACAGCGAGTAACAAGCGGACAAAACCGTCGCAAAATCAGAGGCGTATGACCGCCGCGAAGGGACCAGGGGCCCTTTCGCGGCGGTTTTTGCCAATCTGGTGCGTCTCAGATACAAGTGAGTAGACTTTTTTGAACCTGCCGAGCACATCGCGACAAATGATCTATAAAACTGCAGGTCAGAACTGTGGCGTTTTGGGGCGTGCTTGCCCTCCTGCAAAAAGCCTACTCACTTGGTTTTTCTGCTAGAAGACCGCCACGAGGGAAGGCAACTCCCCCGGGTAGTCGTTGGGGACGTTCTTAAACGACTAGTCAAACAAGAACGTCCCCAATGACTACTTTGCGGGCAGCTAAAAGAGCCCATCCTAAATTAGCTACCCCGCCAACACCGCAGGTAGAGCAAAAGTCAGCGAAAGCCCGCCAGAGCGAGCAAGGTGCCTTGAAGCAAGGCGGCATTGACCTTCTGGTCATGCCGCCGAAGTTGAAAGGCAGATTGCCGCTCTGGCGGGCTTGCAGCGTCGAGCCGTTACGGCGTTTGGTAAAACGCCGTAACTCTAAATCCGCTCCGCGATCTCGTGGATGAGGTAGTCGGTCTTTTCCCAGCCCAGGCACGGGTCGGTGATCGACTTGCCAAAGACGCCGCCGTCGACCGGCTGGTTGCCGTCCTCCAGGTAGGACTCGATCATAAAGCCCTTGACCAGCTTGGAGATGGACTCGTTGCGGCGGCAGCTGTCGAGCACCTCCTTGCAAATGCGATACTGCTCCAGCGGACGCTTGCCCGAGTTGTCGTGGTTGCAGTCGATGACCGCTGCGGGATTGGCATAGCCGGCGTGCTCGGTATAGCGCTCGGCCAGGCGTTCCAGGTGTTCGTAGTGGTAGTTGGGGTAGGTGCGCCCATCGAGACCGATGTAGCCACGCATAACGGCGTGCGCGAGCGGATTGCCGTCGCACTCGACCTCCCAGTTGCGGAAGATGAAGCTCTGGTGCGCCTGCGCGGCGTAAATGGAGTTGAGCATAACGGTGGTAGAGCCAGCAGTGGGATTCTTCATGCCGACGGGTACCGAAATGCCGCTCGACACCAGGCGATGCTCCTGGTTCTCGACCGAGCGTGCGCCCACGGCAACATAGCTCAGCAGGTCAACGAGGTACTGGTAGTTGGACGGATAGAGCATCTCGTCGGCGGTGAAGAAGCCCGTTTCCTCAATAACGCGCAGGTGCATATGGCGGATGGCCTTGACGCCCTCGAGCAGGTCGTCGGGAGCCTCGGGGTTGGGGTTGTGCAGAAGACCCTTGTAACCGGTGCCCTTGGTACGCGGCTTATTGGTGTAGACGCGCGGAATGATGATGAGCTTGTCCTTGACCTCCTCGGCGGTCTTGGCCAGTCGGTTCATGTACTCAAGCACCGAATCCTCGCGGTCGGCAGAGCACGGGCCGATGATGAGCACCTTGCGTGCGTCCTCGCCGGTAAAGACTTTGGCGACCTCGGCGTCAAATGCCTGCTTTTTGGCGGTAAGCTCGGCAGAAAGCGGCATTTCCTCGCGGATCTCCATGGGGATCGGCAGCCTGCGTTTGAATTCCATGGCCATAGGGGCCTCCTCAATCTAAAGAAAGAGCAATAAGCGTATTGTCGAGTGTTCGGCATTATCCGCTGTCGCACGCTAAAGTGCAAGCCCTTGTTACCCCGAAACCTGCCAAAAAGGGACAGGTTTATTTTGGCAGGTTTTATCTGGGTAAACGTTGGCGCTCACCAGGATGGGATGACGCCGTGAGGGACCCTAAGCCTGCCGCCGATTCCCCGGGGAGTACCCAGTGGGCAAAAAATGCCAAATATGAGTACTGTTGCCAACCTAGTAACATATCAGTCTAGCGAGATAATAGACAAAGTGATAAATATGTTCATTAACGTTAGCAGACAGAAGTCTGCTAACGGGCGTTTTGATTAATTCAAAGGCGTATAGGGGCCGCAAAGAGGTCGTTTGAGGTGGTTTTGGCTGTTACTAAAAAGGTGACAGTACTCATATTTGCCCTTTTTTGCCCACGGGGTCTGGAAAGCGCCGTCAATGAGGTCTCAGGGAAGGCGTTTCGAGGCTCGAAGGACACAAAACGGGGGCGCAGGTTGTCCTGCGCCCCCGTTCTCGGGCGTTATTCGTTCACTGCGGCAGAATTTACGCCGCCTCGTCGAACTGCGAGTTATACAGGTCGGCGTAGAAGCCGCCCTGGGCGAGCAGCTCGTCGTGCGTGCCCTTCTCGACGATGTCGCCGTCGCGGATTACTAGGATCACGTCGGCGTTGCGGATCGTGGACAGGCGGTGCGCGATAACAAAGCTGGTACGGCCTTGCATTAGCGCATCCATGGCACGCTGGATGAGCTCCTCGGTGCGAGTGTCAACGTTGGAGGTCGCCTCGTCCAGAATCAGCGCCGGGCGGTCGGCCAAAATGGCACGGGCGATGGTCACGAGCTGGCGCTGACCCTGCGACAGGTTAGTGCCCTCCTCGTTGATCATAAAGTCGTAGCCGCCGGCGAGCGTATGGATAAAGTGGTCGCATCGTGCGGCGCGCGCAGCGGCCTCAACCTCGGCGTCGGTCGCATCGGGGCGTCCGTAGCGGATGTTCTCGCGGATGGTACCGTTAAACAGCCAGGTGTCCTGCAGCACCATGGCAAACTCGCCGCGCAGCGCCGCGCGGTCCCAGTTTCGCACGTCGACACCCTCGACGCGCAGCGAACCGCCGTCCACATCGTAGAAGCGCTGCAGCAGCTTGATGAGCGTGGTCTTGCCGGCGCCGGTGGGACCGACGATGGCGATGGTCTGGCCGGGCTGCGCCTCGCAGCTAAAGTCGTGGATGATGGTCTTGTCGGGCGTGTAGCCAAACTTGACATGGTCAAACTCCACGTGGCCGGGGCGCTTTTCGGGAATCTGCGCGTCGGCCTTCTGCTCCTCCTCGGGCGCGGCTAAAAACTCAAACACGCGCTCGGTGGCGGCGGCCATCGACTGCATCGTGTTGCTCACGTTGCCCAGCTGCTGCACGGGCTGCGTAAAGTTGCGAACGTACTGGATAAAGCTCTGGATGTCGCCGGGCGTGGCATTGCCGGTCAGCGCGAGCTGCGCACCCACCACGACGACGCCCACGTAGCCCATGTTGCCCACCAAGCTCATAAGCGGCATCATCAGGCCCGACAGGAACTGCGAGCGCCAGCCACTAATAAAGAGGCGGTCGTTTTGACGGTCGAACTCCTCGATTGAGGCCTCGGCGCGGTCGAACACCTGAATGACGTTTTGACCGGCAAAGTCCTCCTCGATAATGCCGTTGACGGCGCCCAGGACCTGCTGCTGCTCGCGGAAGTACGGCTGCGAGAAGTGAATCATCACCATCAAGATAATTGCGGCTGCCGGCAGCGTGAGCACGGTGACGCCGGTGAGCGGCAGGCTGATCGACAGCATCATGACGAGCACGCCGATAATCTGCGTCACCGACGTGATGAGCTGCGTCACGCTCTGGTTGAGCGACTGACCCAGCGTATCGACGTCGTTGGTGATGCGGCTGAGCACGTCGCCCTTGCTGTGGCCGTTGAAGTAGCTCATCGGCACGACGGCAATCTTGGCGGCAATCTCCTTGCGCATGCGGTAGCAGATCTTTTGCGTGACACCGGTCATGAGCCAGCCCTGGATCAGGCTGCAGGCAGAGCTCGCCAGATACAGGCAGAGCAAAAAGCCGAGCGTCTTGGCGATCCAGTTAAAGTCGACATCGCCGGTGCCGTTGACCTTGGCAACCAGGCCCTCGAACAGCTTGGTCGTAACCTGGCCGAGTACCTTGGGTCCCACAATGTTAAAGATGACCGAGCATACGGCAAAGGCGACGGCGACAAACACGGCAACCTTGTGCTGGCCGATATAGCCGAGCAGCTGCCTCATGGTGCCCTTAAAGTCCTTGGCCTTTTCGCCGCGACGCATGCCGCCCATGCGGCCCATGGGTCCACGCTGACGGGTGGGCTTGGGAATTTGGGTCTTGGTCTCGTCTGCCATTAGCGCTCGCCTCCTTCCATGACGGCTGCAATTTCTTCTTGGGTAAGTCCCAGCTCCTTGGCGGAAAGCTGCGACTGTGCGATTTCCAGGTACGCCGGGCAGCTGCGCAGCAGCTCCTCGTGCGTACCGGTGCCCACCACGTGGCCGTCGTCGAGCACGATGATTTGGTCGGCGTGCATGATGGTCGCGATGCGCTGGGCCACGACCACGAGCGCGGCGTCGGTGACGTTTTTGGCGAGCTCCTCGCGCAGGCGCGCGTCGGTCTTGTAGTCAAGCGCGCTAAACGAGTCATCGAACACCACGACCTCGGGCTTCTTGGCCAGGGCGCGGGCGATGGCCAGACGCTGGCGCTGACCGCCCGAAACATTGGAGCCACCCTGGCTGATGGGGGAGTCGTAACCGCCCTCGCGCTCGGCGATAAAGTCCTCGGCTTGGGCGATGCGCGCGGCCTGGCGCATGTCATCATCGCTTACCATGTCGCCGGCAAACTTGAGGTTGCTCTCGACGGTACCCGAGAATAGGCGCCCCTGCTGCGGGATGTAACCAATGCGGCGGCGCAGCTCGGAAAGGGTCATGTCGCGCACATCGATGCCGTCGAGCGAAATGCTGCCGCCCGTGACGTCGTACAGGCGCGGAATCAGCTGCACGAGCGTGGACTTGCCCGAGCCCGTGGAGCCAATGATGCCGAGCATCTGACCGGCATGCGTGGTGAAGTTCACGCCGCTGATGACGTCGGCGCGGGCATCGGGATACTGGAAGCTTACGTCGCGGAAAGTGAGCTCACCGCGCGGCGCGCTGGCGGCAGGCAGTTTGGGCGAGGCGGGGTCGTTGATGCTGGTGGGGCAGGTGATGACCTCTTCCACGCGCTCGGCCGCGACCTCGGCACGGGGCAGGATGACCGAAACCATGGTGAGGATCATAAACGCCATAACGATCTGCATGGTGTAGGAGATAAACGCCATCATGTTGCCGACCTGCATCACGCCGTCGGACACGCCCTGCGCGCCAAACCAGACGATAAGCACGGTGATGCAGTTCATGACGAGCATCATGAGCGGCATCATAAAGCTCATGGCGCGGTTGGTGTAGAGCTGCGTGGTCATCAGGTCGAGCGACGCCTTGTCAAAACGCTCGAGCTCATGCTCCTCGCGGTTGAACGAGCGGATGGGCATAAGGCCGTCGAGTAGCTCGCGGGCGGTAAGGTTCACGCGGTCCACGAAGCTCTGCATCTTCTTGAACTTGGGCATGGTGAGGCCCATAAGCACGCCGACGACGGCCGAGACCGCGATGATGGCAACGGCGATGGTCCACTCCAGGCCGGTATGGTTGGCCAGGACGCGCATGACGGCGACGATGCCCATGACGGGGGCCATCAGACACATGCGGATAAACAGAGTTGCGGCCATCTGGATTTGCTGAATGTCGTTGGTGCAGCGGGTGATGAGCGAGGCCTGGCTAAACTTGCCCACCTCGGCCGGCGAGAAGTGCATAACCTTGTTGAAGGTCTCGCGGCGCAGGTCGCGGGCGATGGAGCAGGCGGTGCGCGAAGCCACGGCACCGGTCAGGATGGTGGCGACGAGCGACACGAGGCACAGTCCAAACATCGTGGTCGCCATGCGGCTCAGGTAGGCGTTCTGCACGTCGGCGGGGTCGATGCCCTGTGCCTTGTACTCGTCCTGTACATAGCTCACGGCGCGCTGGGTGACGATGGAGCCCGACATGGAGCCCATTTTGTCCGCCATTTGGTTGGCGCCCTCGACGAGCTTGCCCTGATCGATAAGACCGCCTTCAACGCCTAGGCGCAGGCTCTTCATGGTGATCTTACCGCCGTCGGCGTCGATCTGCTTTTGCATGCTCTGCGCGGCTGCGGCCTTCTGCTGCATCTCGGCGAGCTGCTCGGGCGTCATCGCTGCCATCTGCTCGGGGGTGGGCATGGCCTGAGCGGCGCCGCCATCGCTTGCCTCGGTGGATGCGCCGGTCATGTCGCCCATGGAGTCGGCGTCAATGCCCTGGTTGAAGGCGAGCACGACGGTCTCAGGCAGGCTCATGATGTCGGCAATCTTGTCGCCGTCGCCGCGCTCCTCCTCGGTGCCCTTGTACGTTCGAATGCCGTTATTGTCCGCCTTACTAAACACGGCCTCCACAGCTTTGGCGTCCTTGGCGCTCATAAAGAGTTCGAGGTCGTCGAGCGATTCGGCGCGAATGGTGTCGGGCACGGGCGAGGCGATGCCGCCTTGCTGCACGCCCACGTCGACGATGTCGCTCATATAGGTAGGCAGCGCCAGATCGGCGTTGCAGCTGATTACGATAAGTACGATAGCTGCGAGCAGTGCCAGGACATGCTTTTTAAAGAGCTTGAGAATCCTCACTCGGCATCTCTCCTTTCTTGATTGTGGTCGATAATTTCGTTGGCACGCCTTAGAAGACGCACCATCTCTTGGGTATCTGTTTCGCCGAGCTGTTCGAGGAAAGCCGCGGTGCGGTCCTCGAATTCCCGGCGTTTGATTTCGAGATCCTGGAATCCCTTGTCGGTCACTATGACGTGTACGCGACGACGGTCGGTCTTTGAGTGCTCACGCTCAACCCAGCCCTTGGCTTCGAGAGCGCGTAGGATATTGGCAATGCGGGCGTTCGAGACCCAGGCGCGATCAGCGAGTTCGCTCGGCGTGAGCGAACCGCCAGCGAGCATAAGGGCGCGCATGACAGCCATCTCGCCGCTGAGAGCTTTGTCCACAAAGCGCGAAACGCGCTGGTGAATGCCGCCAAACTCGGTAAGGAGCTGACTCCCAAGCTCATGGAAATCGGTATCTTCCACCGAAAACCCCTAACACTAGAAACTATTTTCGGTGAAAGATGATACCCCTGCACGCGCGCCATATACGGTAGATTTTGGGACATGCCTAGAAAACTACCTTTAGGCGACCTCCGTACACCGTCGGTGCCAGTAAAGTTTGGGGCAGATCGTTAGGCATGTCCCAAAGCCTACTCAGAGGCACTTTACCCTGCTAAAGCTGGCATAACAGCTAGAGTGAACGTCGTACAAAGGCAAGGAAAAATACCAAACAAATCGGTGAACGGTAGTTGTTCGCGCTCGCATTTCCTGCGGATTTGTTAAAAATGCCCTAATGGTATAAAAAAAGAAACATATAACAGCCCTGATGAAGGGGGTGGCTATGTTATCCTTCTCAAACGGGTGAAATCTTGGGTTTTGGGTTGCAGTTCCAAGGTGGACAAACGTTTTTCCCTGTACCAACGTGTGGTGAAGAACGGAAGAAGCCGGTAGTGCAAGCCGATAATTCAAGAATTCAATAAGTAGCGGTGTGAGAGAGCGCCGCATTACACGTAACTAGGAGCGTGGTTACACAATGCAGGAGGCATGGGAAGGCTTCAAGGAAGGTATCTGGACGGGAGAGGTTGACGTCCGAGACTTCATCCAGAAGAACTACACCCCCTACGAGGGCGATGAGTCGTTCCTCGTAGGTCCGACCGAGCGTACCAAGGAGCTGTGGGGCGAGGTTCTCGACCTGCTGCTTAAGGAGCGCGAGCAGGGTGGTGTCCTCGATATGGACACCAAGACCGTTACGGGTATCGTGAGCCACCCCGCTGGCTACATCGATAACGCCCACCGCGAGAAGGAGACCATCGTCGGTCTCCAGACTGACAAGCCGCTCAAGCGCGCGCTGCACGTCAACGGTGGTATCCGCATCGCTTGCCAGGCTGCCAGCCAGCACGGCTACAAGGTCGACGAGAACGTTGTTGAGCGCTACACCTTTGAGCGCAAGACCCACAACGCCGGCGTCTTCGATGTTTACACCCCCGAGATGCGTGCTTGCCGCTCGGCTCACATCATCACCGGTCTGCCCGATGGCTATGGCCGCGGCCGCATCATCGGCGACTACCGTCGTGTTGCCCTGTACGGCGTCGACTACCTGATCAAGGACAAGGAGGCCCAGAAGGCTTCCACTCCGACGGTCATGACCGCCGACAACATCCGCGACCGTGAGGAGCTGCAGGAGCAGATCCGCGCCCTCGGCGAGCTCAAGATGATGGCCGAGACCTATGGTTTCGACATTTCCAACCCTGCTACCAACACGCAGGAGGCCATCCAGTGGATGTACTTCGCCTACCTTGCTGCCGTCAAGGAGCAGAACGGCGCCGCTATGTCCATCGGCCGTACCTCTACGTTCATCGACATCTATGCTGAGCGCGACCTTGCCAACGGTACCTTCACCGAGGAGCAGATCCAGGAGTTCGTGGATCACTTCATCATGAAGCTCCGCATGGTCAAGTTTGCCCGTACCCCCGAGTACCAGGCCCTGTTCACCGGCGACCCGCAGTGGGTCACCGAGTCCATCGGCGGCATGGGTGTCGACGGCCGTACGCTCGTTACCAAGATGAGCTACCGCTACCTGCACACGCTCGAGAACATGGGCACCAGCCCCGAGCCCAACATGACCGTTCTGTGGTCGACCCGTCTGCCCGAGAACTTCAAGAAGTTCTGCGCCAAGACTTCTGTCGCCAGCTCCTCGATCCAGTACGAGAACGACGACCTCATGCGCGTTTACCACGGCGACGACTACGGCATCGCCTGCTGCGTGTCCTCCATGCGCATCGGCAAGGAGATGCAGTTCTTCGGCGCCCGCGCCAACCTGGCCAAGTGCCTGCTGTATGCACTCAACGGCGGTGTTGACGAGGTCTCCAAGAAGCAGGTCGGCCCCAAGTATCGCGCCGTCGAGGGCGATACGCTCGATTACGACGACGTTGTGGCCAAGTACAACGACATGATGAAGTGGCTCGCTGGCGTGTACGTCAACTCGCTGAACATCATTCACTACATGCACGACAAGTACTGCTACGAGCGCATCCAGATGGCTCTGCACGACAAGCACGTGCACCGCTGGTTCGCTACGGGCATCGCTGGCCTTTCCGTCGTGGCTGACTCCCTGTCCGCCATCAAGTACGCCAAGGTCCACCCCGTCCGTGACGAGAACGGCATCATCGTCGACTTCGAGACCGAGGGCGAGTTCCCCAAGTACGGTAACGACGACGACCGCGTCGACCAGATCGCTCACGACGTTGTGCACCAGTTCATGGAGTACATCCGCATGAACGATACCTACCGCAACTCCGTGCCTACGACCTCGGTTCTGACCATTACCTCCAACGTCGTGTACGGTAAGAAGACCGGCTCCACGCCCGACGGCCGCAAGGCTGGCCAGCCGTTCGCCCCGGGTGCTAACCCCATGCACAAGCGCGATAGCCACGGCGCCATCGCTTCGCTGTCTTCGGTTTCCAAGCTCCCGTTCCGCGATGCTCAGGACGGCATCTCCAACACCTTCTCCATCATCCCGAGTGCGCTCGGCAAGGAGGACCAGGTGTTCTTTGGCGATATCGACCTTGATCAGCTGGGCGAGTAACTATTGTTAGTGCTATACTAACAATAACGATTACTGATTAGCGCGCCGGTTTCGGCCGGCGCCTATTAATCGAAGGAGACACATTATGAAGGTTTCTGAAGTTTCCGAGACTCAGGCCGATAACCTGGTCCACATGCTCGACGCTTACGCCGAGAAGGGTGGCCACCACCTGAACATCAACGTCTTCAACCGTGAGACGTTGCTCGACGCTCAGGCTCACCCCGAGAAGTACCCGCAGCTGACCATCCGCGTTTCCGGCTATGCCGTGAACTTCCACACGCTCACCAAGGAGCAGCAGGACGAGGTCATTTCGCGTACCTTCCACGACAAGTTCTAAAGGGTTCAACTCCTGTAGGATTACTGGGGCCGGTTTTGGGTTATTTCCCAAAACGTCCTCGGACATGCAAAGAGGCTCCGCTGCGCGCGTTGCGCGGCGGAGCCTCTTTGCGTCCTGCGGGATGTTTTGGAAAATAACCCAAAACCGGCCCGGCGGGGGTCCTGTGTAGTCACCCTTTAGGCGGAACTCTCCTAATTATTTGGATGAGTCGTTTACTTACTTGTGCTGTTACCGTCTTCCCGCTGTTGTTGGGGTATGCTTTGTTCGTATGTAAACGTATGACATGTTGATGGGGGAGGGTGCTATGGCTCGCGAGAGTGCTCGTTCTAAAGATACGGCTAAGCCTGGCATCAAGGAAGTTGCAGCGGTGGCGGGGGTTTCGCCTACTACGGTATCTCGCGTGCTTAATAATCGCGGCTATATTAGCCAAGAGACCCGCGATAAGGTCCATGCCGCGATGGAGCGCATCAACTATACGCCCAACGATATCGCCCGTGCCATGCTCAACGGTCGCCTGAATCTTATCGGTATGATCGTTCCCTTTGTGAGCAGCCCGTTCCATGCTCAGGTTGTGCAGACGGTCGAGCGCACGTTAGCGGAAAACGGCTTTAAGATGTTGCTGTGCAACAGCGCCAATCGACCCGATCTTGAGCGTTCCTATATTGACATGCTCCGCCGCAATATGGTCGACGGCGTCATCGTCAACTCCCTCAATATCGGTGCCGAGGCATATGCCGAGATGGGCTTGAGTCTGGTTGGCATCGACTGCGATCTTGGCGAGGGCTCTGTCCAGATTGCAAGTGACAGCTATGGCATTGGCGAGCTCGCTACGCGCCGTCTGATTGATGACGGCTGCAGGCGTATCCTGTGCCTGCGCAGCAATAGCCGCATGCGCATGCCTGCCAATAAGCGTACCGATGCCTACCTCGATGTTGTTGAGCAGGCCGGTTTGTCCGCGCTTGTCCGTGAGGTTGAGTTCGTTAAGCCCGACGACGAAAAGGGCGCGGTCGTTGCGAAGATCCTCGATGAGAACCCCGATATTGACGGCATCTTTGCGGGAGACGATACGATGGCGGCCATCTGTCTCAACGTGATGAAGCAGCGCGGCTTGAGCGCTCCAGACGATATTAAGGTCGTGGGCGCGGATGGTGCCCGCCGAACCATGACGTTTATGCCTGACTTAACAACCGTACGTCAAGATATCGATCGCATCGGAGAGCTCGCGGCGCAATCCATCATCGCTCTTATTAACGGCGATAATCCCGAATCGAATATCAAGCTCCCCGTTGAACTCATTGAGGGCAAAACCGCGTAGTTCATCCCGTGCCAAAAGAATTCCTCAAACGCCTCTGATGACCGTTCGCCGGCATATGTCAACCGTTTACCGACGACTGGAACTGCGAAAAGACGTATTGGTATGAAAACGTTTGACATATGAAAACGATTGACATATCTTGCCATTGTACCGAGTTAGTATGTCGTGGAAAGGAAGTCTCGGATGCACAAGGTGTATTACCAGCCTGAGGGAATTTGGGTAGGCGACATCATGCCGTACGGCGAGGACGGCACGTTCTATCTCTATCATCAGCGTGACACGCGTAACCCCGAACCTTTCGGAGAGCCGTTTGGCTGGGCACTCGCTACGACCAAGGATTTCGTCAACTACAAGGACTTTGGCGAGAGCCTTGAGCGTGGCGGCGACGAGGAAGTCGACCAGTACATTTATGCCGGCACGGTGTTTAAGGTGGGCGACAAGTACCATGCGCTCTACACTGGTTGCAATCGCGATAAGGTCCGCGCACGTTTGATGAAGCAGGTTCTTCTTCACGCAACGAGCGACGACGCCGTCAAGTGGGAGAAGAACATCGCCGAGACGCTGCTTCCGCCCCAGGAGGGTTACGATGACCGCAACTGGCGCGATCCCTTTGTGCTTTGGGATGAGGAGAACGAAGAGTACATGCTCATCCTCGGCACACGTGTGGGCGAGGACAAGCGTCTGATGACCGGTCGTCTGGTCAAGTTCACCTCCAAGGACCTGACCAACTGGGAGTTCCAGGGCGACTGGTGGAACCCGGGCCTGTACACCATGTTCGAGATGCCTGATCTCTTTAAGATGGGCGACTGGTGGTACCTCGTCTTTTCCGAGTACAGCGACGGCAACAAGACCCGTTACCGCATGTCCAAGTCCATCAACGGTCCTTGGATTACCCCCGCTGACGACTCCTTCGACGGCCGCGCGTACTACGCCGCTCGCACCGCATTCGATGGCGAGCGCCGCGTTCTCTTTGGTTGGGTTCCTACGCGCGACGAGGGCGGCGACCCCAGCTCTTACCTGTGGGGTGGCACTTTTATGCCCCTCGAGATCGTTCAGCGTGCCGACGGAACGCTCGGCACCAAGCTTCCCGAGAGCATGCTCGGCGCCTTTGGCGAGGGCAAGGCTGTCGAAGCCTTCGAGCTCTCCTGCGAGTCGGGCAAGGTCGAGCAGGTTTTGTCTGCAGACGCCGGCTCCACCTACTTGCTCGATACCGACATTGAGCTCGGCGGTAACGCTGCCGGCTTCTCGGTCAAGTTCGCCGAGGACGCCGAGACCGGTCTTGCCTATGAGTTCCGCGCCAACCTGCGCGAGGGCAAGCTCGAGTTCGCGCCGGCTCCCCAGTACCCGTGGTTCCAGGTCAACAACATGGGCCTCGAGCGTCCGTTGTTCTTTAAGGGCGAGGGCACTCACCATGTGCGTCTGGTCGTCGACGACGACATCGCGACCATCTTTGTCGATGACGTTGCGCTCAACGCTCGCTTCTGCAACAAGCAGGGCCAGGGTGTGGCGCTTACCGTCACCGACGGTGCGCTCAAGTGCGCAAACGCAACGATCGCGTCTCTGTAGCGGCAACGAACCGTTTTATGATTTAGAAAAGGAATGGAGAGGAACATGGACTACAAGGCAGTGTCCCAGCAAGTCGTCGACAACGTCGGCGGACTGGAGAACATCGAGGGCGCCACGCATTGCGTGACCCGTCTGCGTCTGGTGCTCAAGGATACGAGCAAATACAACAAGGCCGAGCTCGAGAACATCGATGGCGTCAAGGGCGTGCTGTACAACAGCGGCCAGCTCATGATCATCTTCGGTACCGGTACCGTCAACAAGGTTTACGATGAGTTTATGGCTCTGACGGGCGTTAAGGAGATCAGCGCTTCCGAGGTCAAGGGCGCCGAGGCGGACAAGAAGGGCAAGTTCTTCTCGGTCCTCAAGGTATTCTCGGACATCTTTATCCCCATCATTCCCGCCTTCGTCGGCGCTGCAATCATCATCGGCCTTAAGTCGCTGATCGTTGCCAACGGCCTCTTTGGCATGGAAGGCAGCCTCGCCGATCACAGCGAGTTCCTCAAGAACCTCGCAAGCTTCTTTGCCATTATCGCCACCACGTTCGACTACCTGCCTGTCCTGGTTATGTACAGCGCGGTCAAGCGTTTTGGCGGTAACCCGATCCTGGGCATCCTCGTCGGTATCGTCATGGTTCACCCGAGCCTTATGAACCGCAATACGTTCGTTATGGACCCGACGGGTGCTGAGTACTGGAACTTCGGTCCGCTATCCATTCCCATGGTTGCTTTCCAGGGCGGTGTGTTCCCCGCAATCCTGACTGCCTGGTTTATGGCCAAGGTCGAGAAGATTGCCCAGAAGTACATCCCCGAGGTCGTTTCGTTCGTCTTTGTCCCGACCGTTACCCTGATTCTTGCTAACGTTGCCCTGTTCACCGTGTTCGGCCCGCTCGGCAACCTGATCGGCGACGTCCTCGGCGGCGTAATCGATATCCTGTACAACAGGATGGGCGTCTTTGGTGCCTTTGTCTTCGCCGCGTTCCTGCAGCCGCTTGTCGTTACCGGTACGCATCAGTTCATCCAGGGTATCGAGGCAAACCTCGTCGCCACGACTGGCTTCAACTACATCCAGGCCATCTGGTCGGTTTCCATTATCGCCCAGGGCGGCGGCGCCATCGGCATGTACCTCATTCATAAGAAGCATTCCAAAGAGCGCAACATCTGCATGTCGTCCTTTATCCCGACGCTGGTCGGAATCTCCGAGCCCGCTATCTTCGCTGCAAACATGCGCTACTCGATCATCCCGTTCATCTGCGCTTGCATCGGTGCAGGCTGCGGCGGTGCCTTCGTGAAGCTCTTTGAGGTGCGCGCCATCGGTCAGGGTCTGACCGGCGTGCTTGGCCTGCTCATCGTCACGCCCGAGACGCTCATGTGGTATGTGGCTGGCAATCTCATCGCCTTTATCGTGCCGATCGTCTTGATCTTTGCCTACAACAAGGCAAAGGGCGTGCCGACCACTGATGAAGAGGGCGCTGGCGCTGGCTTCGATGTCAGCTTCTAGTTGAGCCGTTCAGCGTAATCTGAGGATAAGTCCATTTGAGGAAGGGCGTTCGGCTCGTGTGAGTCGAGCGTCCTTTCCCATAGACGAGAAGGTCAATGGCGATGTTTAATCAAAAAAACAAGGTGATGCGTGCGGACTATGAGCAGTGGCGAGCTGGACAGGATGAGACGGCGGCTCGCATCGCGTCCGACCCCGATAGGCTTTTGTTCCATGTGGAGCCTGAGCTTGGCTGGCTCAACGACCCCAACGGTTTGGTTCAGATTGGTGATACGTATCACATCTATCATCAATACGATCCGTTCGATGCTGCGCATGGCGGTCCAGTGCTTTGGAACCATCTGACGACAAAGGATTTTGTGACGTACGAGAATCGCGGCCCCGTGTTGTTCCCCGATTCCGATTTGGATTCGAGTGGAGCGTATTCTGGTTCTGCCTTTGTACGTGATGGCAAGATTCACTACTTCTATACCGGCAACGTTAAGCATTTTGACCGCGATGATTACGACTACGTGTTGACGGGCCGTGAGCAAAACCAGATTCATATGGTTGCCGAGAATCCCGACGAATTGGGCGAGAAGCGCATAGCTGTTGGGCCGGTCGATTACCCCGACGATATCGGTACGCACGTGCGCGACCCCAAGATCCTTGAACACGACGGTATCTACTACATGGTTCTCGGCGCTCGTACGAAAGACAATCGCGGGTGCGTGCTTGTCTATACCTCGCGCAATCTTGAGGACTGGAGCTATGCGACGCGCATTGAGTTGGACGAGAAGTTTGGCTTTATGTGGGAGTGCCCCGATCTGTTTGAGCTCGATGGCGAGCTTATTCTCGTTTGCTGTCCGCAGGGTGTGCCTGCCGATGGTTGGCATTACCGCAATCCGCATCAGTGCGTGTGGTTCTCCATCGAGGCCGATTGGGAGGCGCCGAGCTTTAAAATCGTCGGGCAGGGCATGCCCCCGATGGTCGATGCCGGTTTTGATTTCTATGCTCCGCAGTCCTTTGAGGATACTGCAGGCCGGCGTTTGATGATCGGATGGTCGGGTTGCCCCGACGCGACGGCAGAAAACCCGACGGTGGCGCGCGGGTGGCAGTGCGCGTTGACGGTGCCGCGAGAGCTGAGCATACGCGATGGTAAGCTCTGCCAGCGGCCGGCGCACGAGATTGAGAGGATGCGCGGTGACTGCGTTCGCGCGATAGGCGGTGAAACCGTTGAGGAGCCGGGCCGCCTGTTTGATCTTGTGGTTTCCTGCGAGGGCGCCAAGATGGTCGAGCTCGAAATCCGCAAGGGTGTCTTTGTGCGCTATGCAGACGGGATGCTTACCCTCGACATGGGTGACGAAGGCTATGGGCGCGACCAGAGGTCGATTGAGCTCAGCGAGCTTCGCGACCTGCGCGTGCTTTCGGACACTACGATGGTCGAGATTTTTGCAAATGGCGGCGAGGCGGCACTTACGAGCCGTACCTATTCGCCGGCGGTTCCGGCGATGGAGCTGCACGCCGAGGGCGCGGCATCGATGAATTTCTACCGCCTCGCGCATTAACCGTGTGTGGAGCACGATTGGACTTGCTGGGCGGAATGTGTCGCAGTTGCCGCAGCGAACTACCGTTTATCGCGTATAGCGACCGTTTGCGGAGTAAGTAACACTTAGTAATAAACCGTGTAGAATCTCAGATTAGCACGGAGTTTTTCCAGGGAGACGCTGTCCTTTGTTGTGTGCAAGGGGCGGCGTCTCTTTGGCGCTCTGCCGCCGTTGTGCAACAGTGCGGCGGCGCGTGCCATGTGTTGAAAAGCCAATGTTGAGATGGGTCGTGATGATAATGGGCAAGTACGTAATCGTGGTTGAGTCTGGTTCGGATGTGACGCCGGAGCTCTGCGAACGCTACGGTATCGTGCGCGTACCTATGCATGTCACGATTGGTGACGAGACCGTCGAGGACGGCTCGATCGATCCGCTCGAGATTTATTCGCGCTGCAACGAGTTTGGCGTGATGCCCAAGACCAGCGGCTGCGCGCCGGCAGATTTTGCGCACGTGTACGATCGCATCCATGCCGAGCAGCCCGATGCGACTATTCTGCACCTTGCGTATTCCGAGGCCACGACCTGCTCACACCAGTCTTCTAAGATTGCCGCCAAGGGTCGCGACTACGTCTACTCCATGGACACGCGTTTTGTCTCGGTGGGCCAGTCGCTTGTTGCCGTCGAGACCGCCAAATACATCGAGGCTCACCCCGATGCCACCGTCGACGAAATCTTTGCATTTACGAATTCCGTCATGGACCGTGTGCTGCTGGGCTTTGTTCCTACCGACCTAGCCTTCCTTAAGGCGGGCGGTCGTCTATCCAACGTGGCATTCCTCGGTGCCCATCTGCTCAAGATTAAGCCCTGCATTGAGGTAACGGGCGGCAAGTTCGTGGCAACCAAGAAGTTCCGCGGCTCTATGCTCAAGTGCGCCCGCGCCTTTATTGACCACATGGTTGCGAAGGGCGAGATTGACTACTCGCATATTGGCCTGGCGTATTCGGTAGGCCTTTCCCAGGAGCTGCGCGACGACATGGAAGTCTATGCGCACGACCTGGGCTTTAAGGACGTTACCTGGACTCAGGTCGGCGGTGTCATCTCGAGCCATTGCGGCCCGACCGCCTTCGGTGCGGTGCTCACGCTTAAGGCGTAAGGTCTGGCGTCTATCGATTTCTATTGCCTCAGCGGCGGGCGGGTTGCGATAACCTTCCCGCCGCTCTTGCGTAGGGCCAAATAGGACAACCCAATTGACCGCTAAACCGTTTCGCCATCATGCGTATGGGCTAGAATGATTCTGGCATTTATGTAGCTAAAACCAATGAGAGGCAAGGTAGCGGGAATGGCTGAGATGACGCTCGAGGGTGTGGACGCTCGTCCCGAGGACTCTGCGTTTGCCCTGGGCCGCGTACATTCGATTGAGACGATGGGAACGGTCGATGGACCCGGCATCCGCTTTGTGGTGTTTGTTCAGGGCTGCCCCATGCGCTGTGCGTATTGCCACAACCCCGATACCTGGTCGGTTAGCGGCGGCACCATGGTGACCGTCGAGCACCTGATGGACGAGTTCCAGAGCAACCATGAGTTTTACCGCAGCGGCGGTATTACGGTGTCCGGCGGCGAGCCGCTCCTGCAGCCCGAGTTTTTGGCCGATCTGTTCCGTGCAATGCACAACAACCCCGATGGTCGCGTGCATACCTGCCTTGACAGCTGCGGATATGCGTTTGACCCCAACCATCCCGAGAAGTTCGATGCCGTTCTCAGCGAGACCGACATGGTGCTGCTCGACATCAAACATGCCGATCCGGCTGAGCATAAAAAGCTGACCGGCTGCGATCCTGCGCGCATCCTGGCGTTTGGCGATGAGCTTGCCCGTCGCAAGATTAAGGTCGTTATCCGCCACGTGGTGGTGCCGGGCATTACCGACACGGTGGAGGAGTGCGAGGCACTCGGTCGCCTGATCGCTCCATGGCACAACGTGGTGGGCTTGGAAATGCTGCCGTATCACACGATGGGCGTCGTCAAGTACGAGCAACTGGGCATTCCCTATAAGCTCGAGGGCGTGCCCCAGATGGATACCGCGCGCATGCCCGAGCTGCGCAACGCCGTCATGACGGGCATGAAAAAGCGCCGCGCGGAACTCAAAAACGCTATCGGCTAGCGAGCCATTTTCGCTCCCCAAGGGCACTCATTGGGGACAGACTTAAATGAGTGCCCCTGGGCACCAAGTTGATTGCCAAAGAGCCCCGTCAAGTTGCGGTGGAATAGTTCTTGTTTTACGGCTTATGCCGCCCAAATAGGAACTATTCCACCGCAACTGCGTTTTGGGTGGAGATGCGCAACAGAATCGTGCCATTTGGATAAATACGCTTGTGGTTTCTTTAAAGACACCTTAAACGCCGCTGAATATCTTTGGAAAGAAATGCCTGCTCGGTATTATGCTGCTCGTATATGAACGGTAGCAGTCAGGAGACCACGTGCGAAACAACGCATCGCGGGACGAGTATGTGCCGCAGCATAGCAGCAGATATGAGACGAAGGGCACGTCTTCGCGTGGCCTTGCCGACGCTCGCATCCGCGTGACGAAGATTGCCGCCATTGGGATGTTAACGTTGGCGGTTATTATCCTCGGAATTACCGCCAAAACCTACGCGTCGGAGCGAATGGCACACTCAGATGCGTCAACGGTACAGACGCAAAACAAAAAGGGCTCTGAATCTAAAGCCACCGCAAGCCAAACTCTGTCGACAGCGAGTCTCAAGACGAGGCTTTCGAAGGCGGACTTTAACGATATTCCCTCAGGCGATACCGTGCAGACCTTCTCGCTGGTTGATGACCAGATCCCCGCCCTGGAGGATGAGGGCCTCGCCGCGCTCCAAGATGCCCTTGATCAGGCCAAGGAATTGGGCGATGTGGGCGTGGTGTTCTACGACCTGTCAAGTGGCAAGGGCGTGACGTATAACGCCGATGTCGAGGTTTACGGTGCGAGTAGTTATAAGGCGCTCTATGTGCTCTACGTCTGTGAATCCCTGGTCGAGACAGGGCAAGTATCGCTCGATGATACTCTGGGCACCTATGGCGGCTACAGTATGGGCTGGCTGACGGTTCGCGAACTCATCGAGGCCTCGGTCGTTAATTCGGACAACGATTCGTTTATTGCGTTACGCGCGGCGTTTGACCGTGTCGGTTACGAGGATTGGATTGTCGGTCTTGGCATCGATTACGATACCGCACTCGATCCGATGAGTGATTTTCCCACTTATTGCCCGCGCACCTCGGCCAAGTTGTGGCGCGAGATGGGTGAGTATTTGAGCAGGGGCAGTGAGACCTCCCAGTGGTTATCTGAACTGCTGTCATCAACATCGCGCTCATTTATCCGTGATGGCATTGCGGACGACCAAGCCTTGGTGCGCAACAAGGCAGGCTGGATTAGCGAGGATGGTTGCTATTCGACATGCGATGCGGGCCTTATCGACATCGATGGCCGTACCTATGTCATGAGCGTCATGACATCGATGCCGTGGAGCGACCGCTCGAGCGAGGTTACGGCTGCGATTGCAAAGGCTCTGTTTGATACGCGAGCTGCACTGGCCTAGCGTGTTCGTTTGACGAGGTCAAACAAAATGCTGGTACCATACCGTGGTTGAGAATTTCGTATAGGTTTGGGGAATGGCATGGCTACCATCGCGATTATCGGCGCACTCGAAAAAGAGATCATGCAGATTAAGGAAGAGCTGAGTAACGTTTGCATGGTACAGGAGGCGGGCTTGAACGTTGTGACCGGCGGGCTCGATGGTCTGTCGATTGTCGCCACGACGGCGGGCATGGGCACGGTAAACGCTGCCGCCGCAACACAGCACCTCATTAGCAAGTATGCTCCGCAGGCAGTTGTGCTTTCGGGTATCGCGGGCGGTTTGAACCCCAAGCTCCATATCGACGACGTGGTCATCGGCAAACGCCTGCGCTATCTGGATACCGATACCGCGCTTATCGCCGAGTCTGCACCGGGGCTCGAGGAGTTTGGCTCGACGCCTGCGCTGGTCGATATTGCTGCCGATGTGCTTGCTGAGCGTGGCTTTGTCAACGTTTCGACAAATGCAGCCGCTTCGAACGAGGGAGCCAAACAATTCCTGGTCGGCACGATTGCCACGGGCAACCGCTTTGTGGCGGGCGCCGCCATGCGCAACGACGCTATCGAGGCGACGCACGCCGATTGTGTCGGCATGGAGGGCGCGGCAATTGCTCATGTCGCAACTAAAAATGGTGTCGATTGCCTGGTGCTGCGCGCTATCAGCGATAATTGTGACGAGGCGTACGATGCGATTTGCGACCGCGAGTTCGACCTGTTCGAGTATGCCCGTACCGCGAGTGGCATTACGCTCGATATCGTTCGCCGTATCGCTGCTATCTATTAGCGCGTTTTTTGTAAGAACCTACGACCAAGGAGTGTCCATGGCCGATTCCATTAACTACCAGCTTGCCAAGTTCGTTGCCAGCTATGGCAAGGTTTCGCAGATTCCCGAGTCCACCTGCCCCGAGGTGAGCTTCGTCGGCCGCTCCAACGTGGGCAAGTCGTCGATCATGAACAAGCTTTTTGGCCGCAAAAATCTCGTCAAGGTTTCGAGCACGCCGGGAAAGACGAGCAACATCAACTTCTTCGAGGCCGACGACGTGCACTTCGTCGACCTGCCGGGTTATGGTTTCGCCCGTCGTTCCAAGGCCGAGCGCGACCGTTGGGCAGAACTTATCGGCGACTTCTTCGACTCGGAGCGCAGCTTTAACCTGGTCGTGTCGCTGGTGGATATTCGTCACGACCCGAGCAAGCTCGACCATGACATGATCGACTACCTGCAGGGCAACGAGTTCAACTTTATCGTCTGCCTTACCAAGGCCGACAAGCTCAGCCGCACCCAGCAGGCCCGCCAGGCAGCAGCCATCAAAAAACAGCTCAACGTCCCGGCCGAAAACGTGATCATCACAAGCTCCCAGACCGGTACCGGCATCGACGAACTCAAAAAGCGCATCGCCGAGGCCTGCCTCTAGTAAGGGCTCTTGGCAGGCAATAGTTTGCATCTATCTATATCACCCCAGTGATAGTTATTGGTACACTATCACTGGGGTGATATTTTTGTTTGGAGGTCGATATGGAGCTTTGGCACGGGTCGGAGGTTGTTGTCGAGCATCCGTCGTTGGATAAATGCAGACAATTCAATGACTATGGGTGTGGGTTTTATTGCACGCCACATGAGGAAATGGCAATGGAGTGGGCATGTCGGACTGAGTCTGATGGCATTGCAAATCGATATGAGCTCGATATGGATGGTCTCGCAGTCTTGGATTTGGAGTCCGGGGAGTTTTCAATTCTCAATTGGCTTGCGATTTTGGCTAACAATAGGGAGTTCAATGTTTCGACACCGCTGGCGCGCGAAGGACTTCGCTATCTGCTGGATAACTGCCTGATTGATATTTCTCCCTATGACGTAATTCGAGGTTATCGCGCCGACGACTCCTATTTTTCGTTTGCAAGACAGTTTGTCAGCGGCATGATCTCGCTCAGGCAGCTGCAACGTATCATGCGCTTGGGTGATTTGGGTATCCAATATGCTCTTATGAGCGAGTGCGCATTTTCGGCGATAAGATTCTGCGATTGGAAGCAGGCTTTGGGGTCTGAGTTTTATCCCAAGCGTTTTGAGCGAGAGCAGAATGCTCGACGCAAATACTTGGATACGGTTAACGGGTTCGATTCCGAAGGTATCGACATTAGGGATTTAATGGCAGGGAGGGTTGATTTAAATGATCCAAGAGTTAACGGATTGTGGGCCGAGTAGGACATATCCCGTCTACTACCTTGAGGATGCAATGAACAACCTTGGCGACTGCTTTGACTATGCCGTGAACGACTATGGAGCGGAAGGGTCCGAGGTCGCTGAGCTCTTTTGCCTGAGCGGTGTAGCTCGCGAGTTCGAACGCGGCAACGCATGGGTCGTATCGGGAAAATCAGGTGTTGAGCTGTTCGCACTTATCGCCGAAAGGTCGAGATATCAAAGCGGGTCTATACCGGACCGCACCTATCGTTTTGAGAAGACGCCGGAGTATTGGACAGGCTGGATATTGGCATATCTGCAATGGCGTCTGGGCGAGTCTTTCGAAGACCTGCTGCATGTCGTTCCGTTCGATGCGCTGTGCAATATGTATTACCCCTGGCACGAAGCCTCAGAGGAGCGTGTGGCGCGTCTTGTTTGCGATATAGCGAAGAAAACACCTCGTCAAACCAAACTGGCGCTAGCAAGGAAGAGGCTTAAGAAAACCCAGCAAGACCTGGCATACGAATCGGGCGTATCACTCCGCTCAATCCAAATGTACGAACAGCGCCAGAGAAACATCAATGAAGCCTCAGTAACAACCGTAAGAGCTATAGCAAAAGCCCTCCACTGCAATATCGAAGACCTCCTAGAACCAGTTTTCGAATACAAAGAAACCAGCGCCGCCTAAAGGGGATTTTGGCCACTGATTGCTCAACTTGTGGTTCACCAAGGGCAATTTGAGCAGCGAAGCCGGCTGCTCGTTGGGGCGTGCAGGCCTTGTTGATATTTAAATCCGCTTTCATATTGAAATGCCCCGCCAAGCTAAAGTGCTCGGCGGGGCAATTTTCGATTAACGATGCTGCCAGGGGTTGAGTTTTAATATGTCGCGAGTAAGAGGCGTCTGAATTTAGTAATCGAAGGAAATTATTCAATTCGAGCGCTTAGCCAGTACTCTCCATTCGAAGCTACGATTGCGTACGTAATTCCATTTTTGACAGTTGGCGTATCTACGCAGGCAGCACCAACTTCCTTGGCGTCTGAAAACGAAAGTGTTGGATCGATTGCTTGTATAGTTGCCAATGCTGTCGCCGCGGCATAGTCGGAGTTCTCGAAGTACATGACTATGTTTTTGAAGCAGTTTTCGGATCCAAGATAGCTGAGTAGCACCGGGTTACTCGAGTCCGAAAAGAAGCCTCCAATACCGGCAATCTTTGAACCGTTTTTGATCTGAAGTTCGAGCCCCATGCCGCTATCGTCTAGTTCGTAATCCGCATTCATGCTGCTGCAATTGGGGATATTGGAGAATTCCTCGTTAAGTCGATCAATAAAGCCTTCAGGTGAAATTGAAAACTTTCCGTCGCCAAGAAAAGATGTGATTTCCTTCTCGTTGCGGGTGTCAACGACCTCTCCGCATCTCTCGCATTCTCGTATTTCCTTCGAAGTGGCATCTACGTAGTCGACTTCTTTGGTCCACGAGCCCGGTTGGTGTCCGAGTGGCTCCCCTTTCGTTTTGCCGCAACGCTGGCAGGTCTTCGGTGTCGTACAAGTTGCTTCTTCCCATTCGTGCCCGAGAGGTTCTCCCTCGGTTTTGCCGCAACTTTTGCATACACGAGGGCTAGTGCAGGTTGCATTGGCCCATAGTTTGTGGCTACAAAACAATTGAGGAAACAGCATGGGCAAACTGAAGATGATGACAACTGCCACGGCAGCTGCGATTGCCGCTCTTTTTTTATTGCCTAATTTATGAATGGCCCGCGTTAGAAGTGAGTCGTTTTCTTCATTTTTGCGTGCGCCGTCATCTTCGTTTGATGGCGGAATTTCAGAGGAGGGGGTGTCGCTAGCGCCATCAGAAAACTGCTCGGCTTTGAAATCTGGTTTCCGCTCGTCGGACTCGCTGAGCGCCTTTTCCTCGTCGGGCTCCTTCATCTCGTCATTCATGTTTATCGAGGCTCCTTCCTAGCTATGAATCTGCGATGGGCATTTTTGATAAGCGGAATGGCTGGTGACATAAATATATCCCAGTTTGGGATATATCAAAATGGAATATAGCGTAAACGGCATGAACGTTGATGCTAACAGGACATGCGGAAAATGCCTTTCCCAGATTCGTCGGGAGCAAGGTATCACTCAGGTTGAACTCGCAAAGAAACTGGGGGTACCTCAATCGTTCATCTCAAAGGTCGAGACCGGGGAACGCAGCCTTAGGGTTTATGAGCAGTTTGTCTATGCGGATGCACTCGGAATTACTGCTGAGACGCTAGTACGTAAACTAGGGGCTGTTTTGAGTAGCGAAGATAATTAGATGACGTCACGCATCGATCATCAATTAGAAATTAAAACAGAGCTATAGGGCGAATGAGATGCTGGGAAGTGCGCCTTTATCAAATAGAAGCCAAAAAATCAGCCCGGCGACTTTCCAGAGCGTAGGTTCCTGTAGCCGCCGCCAGCGACGTTAACGTAGGGGAGGCCAGGGGCTTTGCCCCCAAATCTTTCCGCAGGACGGCAGGACCCCCGCCGCACGAAGTGCGCAGCGGGGGTCCTGCCATGTCCGAGGACGATTTGGGGGCAAAGCCCCTGGCCTCCTCGGCGGGTATACGGGGTGGCGACTACAGGTATTCGATCTGGGCGCCTTCCGTGTCGCACGTCAGAATGTGCGTCTCACACTTGGGGAACTGCTCGCGCAGCTTGACCTGCAGGAATTTTGCCACGATGGTGTCGTCGGTCACAGCCATAAGGGTCGAGCCCGAACCGCTGATCCAGATGGTCTTGGCACCGCCGTTAAGGCAGGTGTCGCGCACAGCGTTGTAGTCGGGAATCAGGCGGCGACGATAGGGCTCCTGAATGCGGTCGTCATTAGCGGCGGCAATCAGGTCCAGGTCACCAGTCTCCAAGCCGCGCGTCATGCCGGCGATGCGGCCCATCTGCCACACGGCGGTGGAGAGTGGAATCTCCTGCGGCACAACCTTGCGCGCCTCGCTCGTATGTACCTCGTAAGGTGGAATCACGGTAATAAAACGCAGGCGATCGCTCACCTCGTAGCGCAGGCACTGGGGGAGCGAATCGGTCGGCGTAAAGGAACAAACGGCGCCGCCCAGGATAGCGGGGGCGACGTTATCGGGGTGGCCCTCGACCTCGGTGGCAATGCGGACGAGCTCAGCGCGGTCGACGGTGTGGCCCGTCAACGCGGCGGCGGCCATAATGCCGGCGACGACGCAGGTGGAGCTGGAGCCCAGGCCACGGGCGACGGGAACGTCAGTCTGAATGTCGATGGCAACGGGGAAGGCCGGCTCGCCCCATGCGGCCAGTGCATCCACAAAGCTCACGTAGACTAGGTTGTTCTCGTTTTGGAACTCTTCGGGGCATCCGGTGATGGTGAGTTTGTCGGCGCGCTCAAAGGTAAAGTGCGAGTAGAGGCTGACGGCCATGCCGAGGGTGTCGTAGCCGATGCCTAAGTTTGCGCTCGTGGCTGGGACAGTGATCTTGATCATGTGAGTCCTCCTGGCGTGCCTGGCTGTTTAGTTCGCTGCTCGGGCAGTCCTGCGCAAGACGGAAAGCACATTAAGTGCTTTCCTTTGCGTGCGGAACTCGCGACGAACTAAACAGCCAGGCACGCTGTGCGCGTTCGTCATCATCCCGGGGGTTATCTGATGAAAGAAGGTGCGCCGGCTTTCGCCGGCGCTTAATAAGGGATCTAGTTGGTGCTCATTCGTTTTGCTGCAGACTCGACGTAGCTTGCCATCTCATTAACGTCGCAGACGTCTTCGAAGAGGACGGGCTTGGACTCGAGCTCGGCGAGTTGTGCCGGGGCAACCGTGTTGGTTGCCTGCTCGAGCACGCGCATAGCCTCAAAGTCGTCCTCGGGAACGTCGAGCCCCAGGGCGTCGCAGCAGGCGCGCGGGAACTTGTAGGGGCTGGCGGTCGAAAGCAGCACGCGGGCCTTGGCGCCCTCGGCGGGAGCGACCTTTTCAAAGACGTGATAGCCGCAAGCGGTGTGCGGGTCGATCACGTAGCCGTTTGCATCCCAGCAGCTCTTGATGGCGGCGCGGACCTCGTCCTCGCTGGCCCAGCCGCAGCCAAAGACGCTCTGAATCTTTGCCAGCAGATCGGCGGGAACCTCGTAGCGACCAGTCTGTGCCAGCTGCTCCATAAGGCCGGCAACGAGCTCACAGTCGCCATCGGACAGGAAGTAGAGCATGCGCTCCAGGTTAGAGCTGATGAGGATGTCCATCGAAGGCGAGATGGTCGTGAAGAACGGGCGGTTGCGGTCGTAGACGCCGGTGGTCAGGAAGTCAGCCAGCACGTTGTTCTTGTCGCTCGCGACGATGAGCTTGGCGACGGGCAGACCCATGCGCTTGGCATAGTAACCGGCCAGGATATCGCCAAAGTTGCCGGTCGGTACGCAGAACTCCACGGCGTCGCCGGCCTCGATGGCGCCGGCGCGCAACAGCTGCGCATAGGCGGCAAAGTAGTAGACGACCTGCGGTACCAGACGGCCGACGTTGATGGAGTTGGCACTCGAAAGCACCGTGCCTGCGGCCTCCAGACGCTCGGCAAGCTCCTTATCGGCAAAGATGCGCTTGACGGCGCTCTGGGCGTCGTCAAAGTTGCCGCGGATGCCGCAGACGGCGACGTTATCGCCCTCCTGAGTGGACATCTGCAGATTCTGTACGCGGCTGACTTTGCCCTCGGGATAAAAGACGGTGATGCCCGTGCCCGGGGCGTCGGCAAAGCCGGCGAGTGCTGCCTTGCCCGTGTCGCCCGACGTGGCGGTGACGATCATGATGCGCTCGGCGCCGCCGTCCTGGGCGGAGGTGCGGGCCATGAGGCGGGGGAGCATCTGCAGGGCGACGTCCTTGAAGGCGCTCGTGGGGCCGCCAAAGAGCTCCATCACATAGGTCTGAGGGGCGTCGGCACCCGGTGCGGCGTCGAGTTTGACGAGCGGCGTAACCTCTTCACTCGCGAACGTGCCGCGGTATGCCTCGTCGACACACGCCGAAATTTCTTCGGCCGTGTAATCATTCAGTAACATTCCCAACACATCTTGAGCGATTTCAAAGTACGATTTATCTGCAAGCGAGCTGATATCGACCTGCTGGGTGCCGAGCTCGTCCGAGACAAACAAACCCCCGTCGGGAGCGATGCCGGTGCGGATTGCCACCTTACTTGAGCACGATAAAGTGCGTCCTCGTGTACTATGATAAGTTCCCATATAACACTGCTCCTCGGATGCCTTGGTCCCAATCGGTGAAACCATGGTATCAGAGCGCGCAAAATAGGTTCGCAGAGGCTTTTTAGAAAGGTAACCTCCAGCCCATGATTAAGATTGCCAAGTTTGGCGGCTCGTCGGTCGCCGACGCCGAACACTTCAAGAAGATCAAGGCCATCGTCGACGCCGACCCTGCCCGCCGTTTTGTGGTGGTTTCCGCCTGCGGCCGCCGCTTTAAGGGCGACACCAAGGTGACCGACCTGCTCTACCTGGTTAACGCGCACGTTAAGTATCACGTGTCGTGCGAGGAACTGCTCGAGGACATTGGCCAGCGCTATTTTGATATTGCTGACGAGCTGGAGCTCACCTATCCCATCCGCGAGGAGTTTGCGGCCTTTGCCGAGCGCGCCCGCTCGGGCGGTTACTCTACCGAGGAGCTCGTGAGCCGCGGCGAGTATTTCACCGCTCGCCTGATGGCCGAGTACCTGGGCCTGCCGTTCCTGGACGCCGCGACGGTTGTGGCGTTCCATCACGACGGTACGCTCAGCATGAATCGCACCTCCGAGCTGGTGCAGGAGTACGGTCAGCAGGGCGGCTTTGTTATGCCCGGTTTCTACGGCGCGACGCGTGAGGGCCAGATCAAGCTGCTCGATCGTGGCGGCGGCGATATCTCGGGCTCGATTTTGGCTAAGTGCCTGGGCGCCGACCTTTACGAGAACTGGACCGACGTCTCGGGTTTCTATTCTGCGGATCCGCGTATTGTTCCGGAGGCTCAGCCCATTGCGCGCGTTACCTACGAGGAGCTGCGCGAGCTTTCGTACATGGGCGCAAGCGTCCTGCACGAGGAAGCCGTGTTCCCCGTGCGCGAGGCGGGTATTCCGCTGGTCATCAAGAACACCAATGCGCCGCAGGACCCCGGCACCATCATTAGCGAGACGGCTGATGAGGGTGAGGCCGAGCCCATCATTACCGGCGTGACCGGCAAACGCGGTTTTGTCGCCATCAACGTGGCCCGCGACCGCACCAAGCCCCGTGTCGGCTTTATGCGCCGTGCGCTTTCGGTGTTCGAGCGCTATGACGTTTCCGTCGAGCACATGCCTACCGGTGTCGACCGCTTTGGCGCCGTGGTGCAGGAGCAGGATGTGCACGACTCGCTGTACTCGCTCGTGAGCGACATTCAGCAGGAGGTCGAGCCGCTCGAGATCGAGGTTGTCGAGGGCTTGGCGCTTATCGCTACCGTTGGCCGCAACCTGCGCGGTCGTGCCGGCATCTCGGGCCACCTGTTTGGCATGCTTGGCCAGGCCGGCGTGAGCGTGCGTATGATTTCGCAGAGCTGCGACGAGATCAACATCATTATCGGTGTCGAGGAGAAGGACTTCGACCTGGCGATTCGGACCATTTACCGTGCCTTCTCCGACGAGAACGGCATTGTGAAGGTCTCCGACTTGGAGGCTCCCACGCCGGTCGATCCCACCCTGGCTGCGCTCCACAAGTAGCTACTATCTCGCTAGATTTTTGGGACTCGCCTCAAAAATCTACGGCGGGGCGTTTCGTTTCGGTTTCGTTTCGACGGGGCGGGTTTCGTGTCCGCCCCGTTCTTGTATACACTGACAACAATAATCAGCCTGCTCGGCGTGCGGGCAAAAGCCAAAACCTTTAAAGGGGGAAGCATGAAACAGTACACGGTTGCTATTTTGGGCGCGACGGGAGCCGTGGGCACCCAGATGCTCGAGTGCCTCAACGAGCAGGAGTTCCCGGTCGGCAAGCTCAAGCTGTTGGCAAGTGCACGCTCCGCGGGTAAGACCGTTGAGTTCCGCGGTGAGCAGATCGTGATCGAAGAGGCTTGCCCCGAGGCCTTTGAGGGCTGCGACATCGTACTTGGCGCTGCCGGCGACGATATCGCGAAGGAGCTGCTGCCCGAGGCCGTCAAGCGCGGCGCGGTCGTGGTCGACAACAGCCACGCCTTCCGCATGGATCCCGAGGTACCGCTGGTCGTGCCCGAGATCAATGCCGACGATATCAAGTGGCATCATGGCCTTATCGCCAACCCCAACTGCGCGACCATCATCGGCCTGGTTCCCACGTGGCCGCTGCATCAGCTCGCCGGCGTGAAGCGCATGATCGTCTCCACGTATCAGGCGGCTTCGGGTGCCGGCGCTCCCGGTATGGCCGAGCTCGAGGCTCAGCTGGCCGCCCTGGGCCGCGGCGAGGAGATTCCCGAGCCGCGCGCATTTGCCGCCCAGCTGGCGAGCAACCTGATTCCGCAGATTGGCGGCGTCAAGGAGGAGGGCTTTACCTCCGAGGAGATGAAGCTGCAAAACGAGGGCCGCAAGATCATGCACCTGCCCGAGCTGCGCGTGAACTGCACCTGTGTGCGCGTGCCCGTGCTGCGCTCGCACTCCGAGAGCATTACGCTTGAGTTTGAGCGCGACATTACGGTTGACGAGGCCCGTGCTGCGCTGGCTGCCGCTCCCGGCGTCAAGCTGGTTGACGATATGGCTGCCGAGGATGCGCACGACCGCTTCCCCATGCCGATGGATACGTCCGACCAGGATTTGATTTGGGTCGGTCGCGTGCGCCGCGACATCTCGAACCCCGAGGCCGCGCGTGGCATCACCTTCTGGTGCTGCGGCGACCAAATCCGTAAGGGCGCGGCAACCAACGCCGTCCAGATCGCTAAGCTGCTCTGCGAGTAGCGTGACCTGTCCGGCGGGGGCCGGGCTTAGTTTTCAGAACGTCCTCGACCATGTGTGGCGCCTTGTCCTGCTCCTTCGGAGCCGCGGACAAGGCGCCACACTGGTCTGCGGAGTGTTCTGAAAACTAAGCCCAGCCCCCGCCTGCGGCGACGCTGCTGCAAGCGATCTGCGATGGGGTCGTTGTCGGTTGGGGCCGCTGGGCTGATGTGGGGGCACGTGGCTGTTGCGGGCCCTAGTCCCGGCGGCGACCCCGGCGCTTCGCGCCTGCCGCCTTTTGGGACTGTGGAGCGCCGCCGGCAGCTGCGGCGCTGTTGCGCCTGCTGCCTGCGGGAACTTTGGGGTTGAGGCGGTAACTTTGGCGCGCCTGTGTTTGTTGCTTGTGAGGGCTTAGGGGTTGATGCGAATCGAAGGTGAATGGTTTTCCGGGAAGTGAACGACCTATTTTGGACCCTTGAAGCATCGGCATATTTTGGCCGCCATTTCCTGCGGTTTTATCGCATGAATCCTGCTGTTTTGCAATTAAAAAATGCGGATGCTTCGGGGCCCTAGTTTTACTCGTCCACTTCTCGGAAAACCATTCACCTTCGTTTTTGCCGGACATCGTTTTGGGCGTTGCGACTCGGTATCGGCCGATATTGAGAGGGAAAACGCCCTCTCTTGGACAATCGAGTCTGTCCGGACGCATCTGCGGGAGTTGTCTGCACAATTCGCGGTATTATGTTGCGGAGTTTTGAAAGGAGCCGCTGGTGGTCACGACGACGTTTGCTTCGCCTTTGGGCGAAATCTTGCTTGCCGCTGATGGCCGCGGTTTGACAGGGCTTTGGTTTGAGGGGCAGGAGCACTTTGGCTCCACGCTTCTCAAAGAAGATGCGGAGTATGTCGTAGGTGCCGATGCAGTTTCTGGTACCGGTGGGATGTCTTCGGTGGGTCCCGCAAATGGTGCGGCGTCTTCGGTGCTTGAGCGTTCTTGGGCTTGGTTGAATGCTTATTTTGCGGGGCAGGAGCCTCGGTTTACACCGCCGTTGCATATGATTGGTACGGCGTTTCAGCGTGAAGTTTGGTTTGAGCTGCTTTCTATTCCGCGTGGCGAGGTCGCTACGTATGGCGAGATCGCCCAACGTGTTGCGGCTCGACATCGTGCACCGGGAAACGAGGCGCCCGTTGTGTCTCCTCGTGCGGTGGGGGCTGCGGTCGCACGTAATCCCATTTCGATTATCGTGCCGTGCCATCGCGTGGTGGCGGCCGACGGATCGCTCAACGGATATGCCGGCGGCCTTGACCGCAAGGAGTGGCTGCTGCGGCTCGAGGGTGCGTACGAGGAGTAACGCTCGAACACTTTGCATAGCCAAGACGCCGTGAAAGAACGAGTCGCCGTCTTTTCGCGACCGGCATGCGTCCAAGCGCTCGACATCTGAGCCTTAAGTTTGGTTAAGCCATATCCTGCGTATTTGAAAACGCGCAGGTTGAGCAGCTAAGGCTGCACTAAGGCAGCTTTCGGTGCGCTATCATCGGCAGTATCGAAACCTGTATAGCCGTGCGCTAAAGGAACAACTATGAAGCTGATGCTTGCCGAGGACGAACCCGGCCTCTCCCGTGCCCTTACCGCGATTCTTCAACATAGCGACTACGAGGTCGACACCGCCCTCGACGGTCTGACGGCGCTCGAATATCTGCTCGCCAACGACTATGACGCCGCAATCCTAGATATCATGATGCCCGGCATGGATGGCATCGAGGTGCTCAAGTGCACGCGCGCCGCCGGCAAGCGACTGCCCATCATCATGCTCACGGCAAAAAGCGAGGTGTCCGATAAGGTCGAGGGCCTGGATGCTGGTGCCAACGATTACCTGACCAAGCCGTTTGCCGCCAAGGAACTGCTTGCGCGTATTCGTGCCATGACGCGCGCGGCGACGGCAATTGACGCCACGACGCTCAGTGTGGGCAACGTGCGCCTCGACACGGCGGCTTGCACACTCGTTGGGCCTTTGGGCGAGGAACATCTGGCCAACCGTGAGTTTCAGCTTATGGAGCTCTTTATGCGTAACGCCGGCACGCGCATGCCCACCGAGCGTCTGATGCTCGGGGTTTGGGGTGAGGACGCACCCGAAGGCGCTAACGTGGTGTGGGTCTACATCTCGTACCTGCGCAAAAAGCTGACGGCGCTGGGTGCCAATGTGGCCATCCGCGCGTCGCGCAATCAGGGATATTCGCTTGAGGTTGTCGAGGAAGGCGAACAGGCGTGAGCGTGCGCGCGTGGTGCAAACGCATGACGGAGCGGTTTCACGCCGCCTCGAGTAGTACGGGGCGGGCAAATTCTGTTGACGCATTGGGCTGCCGCCTGCGTCGCAAGTTTATCCTCGTTGCCATGGGCGCCGTGACCGTGGTGCTCACGCTCATCATCGCCGGCATCAACATCGTCAATTATTCGCATGTCTGCAAGATGGCCGACGCTCGCCTGGACTATATCCTGGCGGGCAAGGACGGTATCGATTGGGGGGACGAGCCTAAAGACGATCCCACTAATGGCAAGGATGCCGGCGATAGCCAGGCGGGCGTTCGCATCAGGCACTTCGAAGGCATGACGGCGGAGTCTCCCTTCGACACGCGCTACTTTACGGTGACGATTGACGCCGGACAGGTTGCCGATGTCAATACGGCCCGCATTGCCGCGGTGGGCGCCAAGCGCGCTGCATGCATCGCTGCAGGACTATATTCCAAGGGTTGGACCTCGGGCTTTTCTGGTAACTACCGCTATACGGTTACGGTTCAGGGCGACGAGACCACCTATGTGTTCGTGGACTGCTCGCGTGAGCTTGCAAGCTTTCATTCGTTTTTGAGCGCGAGCGTGGCGATCAGTTGCATTGGCTGGCTGGCGGTGCTTGCAATTGTGGCGGGTGCCTCGGGTGCGGTGATTCGACCGATGGTCGAGAGCTACAGCAAGCAAAAGCGCTTTATTACCGATGCAAGCCACGAGATCAAGACGCCGTTGGCCGTGATTGATGCCGCTAACGAGGTACAGGAAATTGAGAGCGGCGAGAGCGAGTGGACGCAGAGCATTCACGAGCAGGTCGCGCGGCTGACGGCGCTGACGGAGCGTCTGGTGTTCTTGGCGCGTATGGACGAGGGTTCGGCCGGCTTTACCATGACATCGATCGATCTTTCAGAGGCCGTGGACAAGGCTACGGCACCGTTTGAATCGGTGGCGGTTTCGCGCGGAAAGCGGCTGTCGACGTCGATCGCGAGCGGTGTGCGGGCCCATGCCGATGCCGCGGCAGTGGCGCAGGTTGTTGAGCTGCTGCTGGACAATGCCACACGCTACGCAAGCGAGGACAGCGTGATTGAGCTGAGCCTGCGTGCCGTTTCGCGCGGTCAGGGTAAAGGTGCCGCCGAGCTTGTCGTATCGAACGCCGTGGACGAGCTGCCCGAAGGCGACCTGGACCGATTGTTCGACCGCTTCTATCGTGCAGACGTATCGCGCAGCTCCAAGACGGGCGGCTCGGGCGTGGGCCTATCCGTGATACGAGCCATCGCCGAAGCCCATGGCGGGAGCGCTTCTGCCTGCGGCCACGGCAACCAGATTACCTTCACCGTCCGCCTCTAAAACCTACCAAAATAAACCTGTCCCTTTTTGGTCGGTGCGAAATGGGTAATACTAAGGAGTTATCCGACCAGATGGGAATTAATCGATGGCTTATATCGAATTCAAAGACGTCATCAAGGCGTACGGCGAGGGCGATGCCCGCATTCACGCGCTCGACGGCGCGAGCTTTACCGTTGAGCGCGGTGAGCTCGCCATTATCCTGGGCGCCTCGGGTGCCGGCAAGACCACGGCGCTCAACATCCTGGGCGGCATGGATACGGTAACCTCCGGCACCGTGACGGTGGACGGGCGCGACGTGAGCTCCGCCAACGAGGCGCAGCTCGTGGAATACCGCCGTGCCGACGTCGGCTTTGTCTTCCAGTTCTACAATCTGGTCCCCAACCTGACGGCGCTCGAAAATGTCGAGCTTGCGGCGCAGATTTGCCCCGATTCGCTCGATGCCGAACAGACGCTTCGCCAGGTTGGCCTGGGCGGGCGCCTCGCCAACTTTCCGGCGCAGCTTTCGGGCGGCGAGCAGCAGCGCGTGTCCATTGCACGCGCACTGGCCAAGAATCCCAAGCTGCTCCTGTGCGACGAGCCCACGGGTGCACTCGACTACAAAACCGGTAAGCAGATTTTGCAGCTGTTGCAGGATACCTGCCGCAAGCAGGGCATTACGGTCATCATCATCACGCACAACTCCGCGCTCGCGCCCATGGCCGATCGTCTGATCCGCTTTAAGAGTGGTCGCGTGGAGAGCGAGACAGTTCAACAAAATCCCGTGCCTATCGAGACGATCGAGTGGTAGCGCCCATGGACCAAGATCGCCAAAACAGCCAGCGCCGCGACGCGCAGAACGCGGAGTGCGAGCAGGATTTTACGACCTACCGCACTGCTCAAAGCTCAAACGATATGGTGCCGACGGTATTTCGCCGTGGCATCTACCGCACAATCCGCGGCAGTCTTAAGCGCTTCTTGTCCATCGTGGTCATCACCGCGCTCGGCGTGAGTGTGATGTGCGGCCTTAAGGCGGGCTGCGAGGATTTGTGCGATTCGGTCGACGCCTATTTTGACCAGCAGAATGTCTATGACATTAACGTGCAGTCGACCTGTGGCCTTACGCGCGACGATCTCACGGCTATCCAAGAGATCGACGGCGTCGAGACGGCCGAGGGTATCTACACCGAGACCGCCTACACCGCCGTGGGCACAACGCGCGAGCGCGTGGTCGTGCAAAGTCTCTCCAAGGAGAACATCGATCAGCCAGTGCTCGTGAACGGCGATTTGCCCGAGAGCGCCGATGAGGTGGCGGTAACTTCGAAGTTCCTGAAGGCTTCGGGCAAAAAGCTCGGCGATACCGTGAGTTTTGCCGCCAATGACGCGAGCTCGTCGAACCAAAGCGCCAAGGATCAGTTTGCCGCGGGCGATTACACCATTACGGCCGAGGTCCTCGACCCCACTGATGTGAGCTCCGACTCGACAGTCAACGCCTTCCGTGCCGCTTCGGCTGCGGACTATAAGTTCTATGTGAGCGAGGATGCCGCGACATCATCGTCCTACTCCGCGGTCCACGTGATCGTCGAGGGAGCCAAGAGCCTCAACTCCTACTCGGATGCCTACACGGCAAAGATCAATGAGGTCAAGGGCAATATCGAGAAGATCCGCGAGGAGCGTGAAAAGGCGCGCGTCCAGGAGCTGACGGTTGACACGCCGGCAAGCTTGGATGCGGCTGAGCGCCAGGCCGCCATGCTCTTTGGGATTGAGCAGGATAGCATCAACCGCATGGCCGAGGGCAGCGAGGAGCGCGTCCAAGCTCAGGCCGAGTTGGACCAGCGCCGCGCCGCCGCCGATCAGCAATTCGCCGATGCCCGCGCCGAGCTTTCCAATCTGGGTGAATGCACTTGGTACATTCAGGACCGCGGTAACATCGCAAGCTACTCGAGCGTGGAAAGCGATAGCTCGTCAATTGAGGCCATCGCCACGGTGTTCCCGTTTATCTTCTTTATCGTCGCCGTGCTCATCAGCCTCACCACCGCCACGCGCATGGTCGAGGAGGAGCGCACGCTTATTGGCCTGTACAAGGCGCTTGGCTATTCACGCGAGCGCATCCTGTCCAAATACGTGGACTATGCGCTGTGGGCATGTCTGATCGGCGGCGTGCTCGGCAACATCATCGGCTTTGTGGGCCTGCCACTGTTCTTGTTTACGGTGTTCGACGACATGTACTCGCTGCCCCAGATGCTGCTTTCGTACGATATCGTGTCTTCACTCGTGTCGGTGGCGCTGTTTGCCGTGGGCGTGGTGGGCGCTACGATTATCGCCTGCCGCCACGAGATGGCCGAGACCCCAGCCTCGCTCATGCGTCCCAAGGCCCCGCGCGCCGGCTCGCGCATTCTGCTCGAGCATATCGGCTTTATCTGGCGCCGCATGGGCTTCTTAAACAAGGTCGCTGCACGCAACCTATTCCGCTACAAAAAGCGCGCCTTTATGACCATCTTCGGTATCGCGGGCTGTACGGCGCTCGTGATCTGCGGCATGGGCATCCGTGACACGTCGGTGGCGCTTTCGCCCAAACAGTACGGGCATATCACGCGCTACGACCTGCTGGCGGTCGCCAATCCCGACGACTTTACTCAGACGTGCGCGGCATTGGATGAGCGCAGCGCGGCCAATGATTCCAACGTGACCGCGACCTCGACCCTGCCGATTATGACCGACAACGTCACCTTTACGTTTGGCGGCAAGAGCGAGACCGTGCAGCTGATCGTGGTGCCCGATGACCGCACGGGTGACTTGGGCAATTACGTTCGCCTTGAGGATGAGTCCAAAGAGCCGCTGTCTTTGCGTGACGGAGATGTGTATCTGAGCAAGAGTTCACAGCTGGTGCTGGGGATTCAGCCGGGCGATACAGCACACGTCCAGGATTCGTCGCTCAACGTTGCCAAGGTCAAAGTCAGCGACATTTCGCTCAACTATCTGGGCAACACGCTTTATATGACTCAGGGCACCTATGAGCGCGCGTTCGGTCGAAGCGCACGCCTTAACGGCGTCTTTGTGCTGCTTAAGGGTTCGTCGGCCGACCAGATTGCGTTTAGCAAGAATCTTAAGAGTGACGGCTGGCTCACGATTTCGAGTACGGCCGAGCATTGGGAAAACTATGAGGCGAACTTTACGATTATCAATTCGGTCGTGGTGCTCGTGACCTTTATGGCAGCGTGTCTGTCGTTTGTGGTGGTGTTTACGCTGTCCAACACCAACATCTCCGAGCGCGAACGCGAGCTGGCGACCATCAAGGTGCTGGGCTTCCGCCGTGGTGAGGTGCACCATTACGTCAACAAGGAGACGTTGATTCTCACGGCGATTGGCGCCGCTCTGGGCGTGCCGCTAGGCGGCTTGCTGGCCGAGAGCTTTACCTACATTTTGCAGATGCCGTCGCTGTACTTTGACGTCGAGGTCGAGCCGCTAAGCTACGTGCTCGCCGTGGTGCTTTCCTTTGGCTTTACGTTTATCGTCAATCTCGCCACCAATCGTACCCTCAACAAGATCGACATGGTCGGCGCCCTCAAGAGTGCCGAGTAACCTGTCCTGGGATCCAAGTTCTAGCGAACTGCCGACACGCCCGCAGCAGCGTTTTTGCATAAACCGCTCCGCCAAATGCATACTTTGACGGGGCGGTTGCTTTTTGCCCACGGGTACCCCCGGGGGCGGCGTGCAAATTCCGGAGTATTCAGCATCTCGGAGCCCGCGGGCGCGGGAATGGGAGTGCAAAACCGCGCCGAAAGCCTTGATTCTGAGCCCCCGGTGCCTCGAGGACCGATCATTTTTTACAGGATGCGGCCCATAGTGCCTGCCTTTCGCCCAAAATCCAGTATGCAGGTGCCTTCGGCTGCTGAATACTCCCAAAAATGCACGCCGCATCCCACCCTAGGCACCCGCAGCAAGAAGACGAATAGCCTCAGCCTCCTCAGTTGCCGCAGGAGACCCCAGGGCTTACCTCCCAAATCTTTCCGCAGGACGGAAGGACCCCGCCGCGCGAAGCGCACGGCGGGGTCCTGACATGTCCGAGGACGATTTGGGAGGTAAGCCCTGGGGCCTCCGATGAGAGCGGTTCCAGCCGAGGCTATTCGTCGCCGAAGCTGATGCCCAACGCCTTGGCCTCGCGCACCAGATCGCTCTGGGGGTCGACATACTTGAGCTTGCCGGCAACATCCTCGAGCGGCATGTGACACATCTTGCCGTCACGCAGGGCAATCATGTAGCCAAACTCGCCGCGCAGGCAGCCAAGCGCGGCCTCGACGCCGCACTGGGTCGCAAAGATGCGGTCCTGAGCGTCGGGCTGGCCGCCGCGCTGCGTGTGACCGGGGATAGCGACACGGGTCTCGCGACCGGTCTTGGCCTCGATCTCCTTGGCGATGTCGTAGACGATCGACGGGCTCGTGCGCTCGGCGAGCTTCTTCTTGTACTCCTTCTTGGACAGCGCCGCGTCCTCCTTAGAGATGGCGCCCTCGGCGACGGCCACGATGGTAAAGCGGCTGCCGGTCTCCATGCGATGCTCGATGGTCTTGATGACCTGGTCCATGTCGTAGGGGATCTCGGGAATCAGGATGACGTCCGCACCGCCCGCGACACCGGCGTACAGCGGGATCCAGCCAACCTTGTGGCCCATGATCTCGATAACGAACACGCGGCCGTGACTCGAGGCGGTGGTGTGGATGTCGTCGATGCACTTGGTGGCGACGTCGATGGCGCTCGTAAAGCCAAACGTCATCTCGGTGCCCCAGGTGTCGTTATCGATGGTCTTGGGCAGGGCGATAACGTTGAGGCCCTCTTCGCGCAGGCGGTTGGCGGTCTTGGTGGAGCCGTTGCCACCCAGCATAAACAGGCAGTCGAGCTGCAGCTTATGATAGGTGTGGACCATCGCGGGCACCTTCTCGACGCCGTCGGCCTCGGGAATGTTCAGGCGCTTGAACGGCGTGCGGCTCGTGCCCAAAATGGTGCCGCCGCGGGTGAGGATGCCGCTAAAATCGGCGGGCGTCATGACGCGGAATCTGCTGTAGATAAGGCCCTGGTAGCCGTCCTCAAAACCGTAGATCTCGATAGGCTCTTCGCTATTGGTCATGAGCGTTTTGACGATGCCGCGCATGGTGGCGTTGAGCGCCTGGCAGTCGCCGCCACTGGTAAGAAGACCGATTCTAAGCATGATGAGTCCTTCCGGGCAAGTTATAACATGCGCATAAGTTTACCCCCGCACACTGTTGATACGGGGGTAAAACGTGTTAGCTCAAGCGTATGGAAATGTAAGCAACGTCAGGCGAGCGTAAGGACGACGGTGCCAGCTCCTTACAGCGCGAAGGCGTCGACGTCGCCCCAGTGGCGGCGCAGCGTGATGGCGGCAGCGGGCTCGGTATTGTCAAAGACGACCGACCATTGCGTATTGCTGGTGATGTCTTCCGGATTGGGCTCTTGCGCTGCAGCGCGTAGGGCCTTCCAAGCGACTGCCTCGTCTTGGGCGCCGGCATGGGCGTCAAGGACATCGGCGATGGCGACGGCGCGTTCCTTGCCATGGCCAAGCTCGCCATTCTTTTGGTTGGGCAGCACTTCGTCGCCATAGCAGGCGTAGAAGTTCGTAACCTGGCGTACAGGGGTCGCTTTGAAAGCGCGGTCCGGATCGCGCGGATCCCACTCTACTACGCGCGCGTCACCGGAGGCGTCGTTGATAAAGAAGTGGTAATCGCGTCCTGCCATGGCGTGCATGTCGTAGGCAGAAAGCAGGTCTACGGCCTCCTGTGTGGTAGCCGCGCGGTCGAGCACAAGGCGGATGGTGAGCGAAGTGTTGATGACGGGGCGTTGCGTGTCCTGGTCACAGGGCTTGGAATCCAGAGTGAGTACGGCAATGGACACGCCGCATTCGTTAACACCGTCGAGCTGGGCAAACGGGCCCATGAGCGCGGCGGCGCGTCCGGCGACGGAGTCAAGCGGAGTATTATCGCCCAGGTTGTTAAGGGCGGCAAACCCGATGGAGGCATAGCCGCCGCGTGGGTGATTGCGCACCAGCAGCGCCGAGGTGTCGTCCTTAAAGTCGTAATTGCGGCCGGTGCGCACGCGGCCTTCGGCATCTACGGCGATAAAAGCGCTGCAGGCAAACTGGGGCGCCTGGACATGTGCTGGCACGCCGGGCAACACCTGTGCCACCACAGCATCGATGTAGGCCTGGTCGTCGCGCACATCGGCGGCGATGATGCAGTCGAGGTCGTAGTCGTAGACGATGTCGATTGCGTGCAGGTCATAGCCATCCGCGTAGCCGGTCAAGCGTTTGAGCGACGCGGCGGACTTGATTTGCTTGCGGTAAACGATGCCGGCGGCAGCGGCAAGGCCGACGGCGACTCCCGCGACACCGCAGGCGATGGCAATGTTACGTGGCTTCATGACGGCTCCTCTCGTCCTGTTAGCGCAATTGTCGCAAAAGGAGCGCGGGCATGATGGCTCAACTTGGTGAGCGGCGCGGAATTAAGCACGGAATGAAGAGTGCGGCGCTGGCGTGGCGGGGTATGCTGGAGGGGACCATCAACCCAGCGAAAGGGGAGAGCATGACGGATCAGGAAACGCCCGAGCGCGTGCACGTGACGGCTGACGATATCGAGGCCGCCAACGACCTTGTCGACTTTATCGAGGCATGCCCCAGCATGTTCCATACGGCGGCGACCATTATGGCCGAGCTCGACGAGGCGGGCTTTACCTACCTGCCCGAGAATGCGGCGTGGGACATCGAGCCGGGCGGGCGTTATTACACGCAGCGCAACACCTCGAGCGTTATCGCCTTTAAGGTGGGCGAGGACCTGGCCGCGACGTGGGGCGAGGACGGCGTTGCCGGTGACTATCATTTTCAGCTCACGGCGTCGCACAGCGATTCGCCGACGTTTAAGGTCAAGGCCGTGCCCGAGCTTGACGGCGCGGGCGAAACGCTGCGCCTGAACACCGAGGCCTACGGCGGCATGATCGACTACACCTGGTTCGATCGCCCGCTGGCGCTCGCGGGCCGCGTGCTGGTGCGCGAGGGCGACCGTATTGAGAGCCGTCTGCTTGCCACCGAGCGCGAGGTCGCTATTATCCCGAGCCTTGCCATCCACATGAACCGCGGCGTTAACGAGGGCTTTGCGCCCAACCGCGCCGTCGACCTTTGCCCGCTCATCAGCGCCGGCGAGCTTAAGCAGGGCGACTTTGATGCTCTGATCGCCGACGAGCTGGACGTTGAGCCCGAGCAAATCTTGGGTCGCGACCTGTTCCTGGTCAATCGTCAGGATGCGCGCATTTGGGGCTGGGCCGACGAGTTTATCTCGTCGCCCAAGCTTGATGACCTGGCCTGCGCCTACACCTCGCTGCAGGCATTTTTGGGTGCCGAGAACGCGCGCGACGTCTCGGTCTTCTGCTGCTTCGATAACGAGGAGGTTGGTTCCGAGACCAAGCAGGGCGCCATGTCGACGTTCTTGGCCGACGCGCTGCGCCGCATCAACGGATCGCTGGGCTTTGACGACGAGTCGTATCATCGCGCCCTTGCCGCATCGATGCTCGTGAGCTGCGACAACGCGCATGCCGTGCACCCCAACCACGCCGAGAAGTGCGATGCGCGCAACCAGGTTGTGCTCAACGGCGGCATCGTCATCAAGGAAGCCGCCAACCAGCACTACTGCACCGATGCCTTTAGCCGCGCGGTGTTCCAGGCTATCTGCGATGACGCCGATGTGCCCACGCAGGCCTTCGCCAACAAGAGCGATATGGCCGGCGGCTCCACGCTCGGTAACCTGTCCAATATGCAGGCGAGCATGCATGCCGTGGACGTGGGCCTGCCGCAGCTGGCCATGCACTCAAGCTACGAGACCGGCGGCGTGCGCGACGTGATGTACGCCATCCGCGCCCTCACGGCCTTCTACGAGCGCAACCTAACCATCAACGGAGCCGAAAGCGTGGGGCTGTAAATGCAGGCCGAAGACATGAAGGCCGAGCGCAAGATTGAGCTTATCGATCAGGGTTCGCAGCTGTTCGCCACTGCTTGCCGCGATTCAGGGGTCGACGTGTCCAAGGCGCGACCAACGAGCGATGAAGAACTCAAGCGTAACGCCTATTCGGACCGCTACGACGAGGAGACGGACTGGCTCTAATAAGCGGAGCGTCGAAAACACTAGGTGTATGTCTGAGATCACTTTGGCGAGAGTGTCGCAGACAGAACTACCGGTATGGCGCAAGCCAACTTGACCCCATTGCACCAAAAAGGAAACGCCGCAGGTTGAGCAAAAGTCAGCGAGAGCCCGCCGTTTGAGCCAATGTGCCGTGAAATGAAAAGGCGCTGACCTTCTGGTCGCGCCTTTGAAATTGAACGGCAGATTGGCCAAACGGCGGGCTCGCAGCGTCGACCGGTCCGACGTTCGTTAGAACGGCGGAACCCTAATGTTCGATCCAGCAGCGCAGGGTCTCGCCGGCCTGCAGGTGACGCAGATTCTCCGCGGCGATGTCGATGACGTTGTTGAGCGTGGCGGCCAGGTGGAACCAGCCAGAGACGTGCGGCGTGATGAGCATGTTAGGCGCATCCCACAGAGGGCTTGTCTCAGGCAGCGGCTCGGGGTCGGTGACGTCGACCGCGGCGCCGGCGAGATGTCCCGACTCCAGGGCGGCAACCAAGTCGTCGGCGACCACAAGGTCGCCGCGGCCGCCGTTGGCAAAGAAAGCGCCCGGCTTCATCGTGGCGAAGAACTCGGCGTTCGCCAGGCCGCGGGTCTCGGGCGTGCTCGGCATGAAGGATGCGACGACGTCTGCCTCGGCCAGGCGCTCGGGCAGAGCGTCCATGCCGTCCATGTCCTCAAACACAATGGGGTAGACGAGCGGATGGCGCTTTATGCCGCGGACGTGCGCACCCATGCTGCGGCAGAGCGTGGCAAAGTGGCCGCCGATATCGCCTGCGCCCAGCACCAGCACATTGGCGTTTTTGAGCGAGGTAACCGGCCCCAAATCCTCCCAGCGATGCTCACGCTGCAGATCGTGATAGCCGGGCAGGCGCTTCATCATGGAAAGGACCATGGCAAACATGTGCTCGCTCGCGGCCTGGCCGTAGGCACCCACCGAGCAAGACAGTTTGGCGTCGGCCGGCACGGTGCCGGCGGCCAAGTAATCGTCATAGCCGGCGGTCTGCAATTGCAACAGCTGAAGATGCTCGCATGCCGTGAGCATGTCAGGGTCGATGTTGCCCAAGATCACGTCGGCATCGGCGACCTGCTCGCGCGTGGCGGCGTCGGAGCTCGTGTAGATAAAGTCCTCGCCCGGAGCGCTCGACTCAAGAATTGCGCGATGGCGGTCGTTGACGGGCAGCAAAACCAGAATGTTCACAAGCAGTCCTCTCCGCTCGACCTGCCAAAAAGGGACAGGTTTATTTTGGCAGGTTTTATCAGGCAAAACGCTCAAACAAAAACGCCGGATGCAAGACGAGCGTGCCCGTCAGCATCCGGCGCATCCACAACTACCAGCTGAGCAGCTCGTAGCCGTCCTCGGTCACCACGAGCTGTACCTCGTGCTGGGCCGAATCGCTGCCGTCCTTGGTGCGCACGCACCAGCCGTCACCCTTGCTAATCTTGATGTCGGGCGCTCCGGCATTGACCATGGGCTCGATGGTAAAGACCATGCCCGGAGCCATGATGGTGTCCACATCGGGTGCCTCGGTGGTAAAGCCCACAAACGGGTCCTCGTGGAACTCCTTACCGATGCCGTGTCCGCCGTACTCGCGCACCACGCTAAAGCCGGCGTCCTCGACCGTCTTTTGTACGGCCTCGGCCATAACGGACAGCGGCAGCCATGGCTTGACGGCCGCCAGGCCCGCCTCCACGCTGGCGCGGGTGACGTCGACCAGGCGCTGGCGCTCGGCCGAGACCTCGCCGATGCAGAACATGCGGCTCGAGTCGCTAAAGTAGCCGTCTAGGATCGTGGAGCAGTCCACGTTGATGATGTCGCCCTCGTGCAGCACGTCCGTATCGCAGGGGATGCCGTGGCAGACCACGTCATTGATCGAGGTGCACACGCTCTTGGGGTAGCCCTCGTAGTTGAGGTCGGCCGGCGTGCCACCGTGCTCGACGGTGTAGTCGTAGATCATCTGGTCGATCTGGTTGGTGGTCATGCCCGCGGCGATGTGCTCGCCTACGTAGTCGAGCACGCCCACGTTGATGGCGGCGGAGCGCTTGATGCCCTCGATGTCGGCGGGCGTCTTGTAGAGCGTGCGGGGCAGAACCTCCCAGCCCTCCTCCCACAGGCGCTCGAGGCGCTCGTCGAAGCTGCTGTGACATTTCTTATATTTTTTGCCGCTGCCGCACCAGCAAGCGTCGTTGCGGCCGGGTACGGGTCCTTTGTCATACATGGCTAACTTCCTTTCATCCGCAGCTAGTATAGCCCACCCATGCGTCCATAAAAGTTGCGGTGATATAGTTCCGATTAAAGCGGTTTAACAGCACAAATAGGAACTATATCACCGCAACTGATGGGGCGGGATGGCGGGTGCTAGCTGCTGCGTGGTTTTGCTAGTAGCTCACCTGGCAGGGGATGCCGAGGGCGCGCACGCGCGCGGCAATGGCGTCGAGCACCTCGGGCGCTGCTTTGGCAAGGCCGGCGACCGGTGTCTCGCGCGCCACCGTGTAGATGGTCGCCTCCTGCGGGCGAATACGCTCGAGCGCCGCGAGCCAAGGGCCGACGTATTCCTCGCCGGTGTTGTCGATGAGCTTGCCCTGATACTCGCCGGTCAAAAAGATCGTCTGGATAATGACATGACTGTCAAAGCTCGTGAACGTCTCGATCTGGTGCTCCACATCGTAGGGGCCAACGGGTTGATCGAGCAGCTGGATAAATGCCAAGTCGACCGTATCGAGCTTGAGAATATTGTCATCAACCATCATGAGCGCATCGTGTACATGGGGACGGTCGGCGCGTGTGCCGTTGGAAAGCACGGCAATCTTGGTGTTTGGGGCAAGCTCGTCGCGCAGCGCGACGGCGCCGGCGATGGCCTGCGGAAACTCCGGTGCGGCGGTGGGCTCGCCGTTGCCTGCGAAGGTGATCACATCGGGGAGCTCGCCCTCGGCTGCCATCTCGCACAGCTTTGCCTCGAGCGCGTCGAGTACCACGGTAGCTGTGTTGTACGGCTCGTGGCAGGGGCGCTCGGCGTTGAGGCCGTTTTCGCAGTAAATGCAGTCGAACGTGCAGATCTTGCCGCTGGCCGGCATCATGTTGACGCCGAGCGAGAGACCAAGGCGACGGCTGCGAACGGGCCCAAAGATGGGGCTGGCATTCAAAAACGTAGACATAGGCATATGCTCCTCAAGACAATTGTGCCTAAGCATAGCATCGGCTCCAAAGCAAGGTGCGGGCTCTTGCTTTACAAGTTTCGTTTTTTCACGTCGCTCATTATGCCGTGCCATGAAAAGTCTCGGGTCGGGTACAGTTAATCTGTTAACAAGCTGTAAGGCAATGCGGGTCCATCTAGCCGTACTGACGTGCAACTGGATGGGCGTTGACGATGGGAACACAGTATGGATTTTACGGTCGAGAATGCGGGCACTACGATCGCCTGCCGCGAGTATGCCGGCCCGGTTGTATCGTCCGATGCACCCGCCTTGGTGTGCGTGCACGGCGCCTGCGTCGACGGTGTCTTTTTTGACGGTATCGCCCGCGAGCTCGCCTGCGACTATCGCGTCATTGCCTACGACCGCCGCGGTTGCGGCGAGAGTGGCGACGCTGCAGACGGACGCTACGACCTCGCCGCCCAAGCCGCCGACCTGCAAGCTGTTATCGAGCATATTGGCGCTCCGGTAAACGTGCTCGCGCACAGTGCCGGTACGCTGGTGGCCCTGGAGCTTCTCCGTGCAAACCCCGCCATAATCTCGCGTGCGATTCTGCATGAACCCGCCGTGACGGATGAGGGTGCCGGTCTGGGCGCGGCCCCGGTTTTGCTCGAGATGATCGCCGCAGGAAAGGTCTCCAGGGCATTACGGGCCTTCCTGGGCGCCATCGGCGATTCGGACCCTGAGGCCCCCAAGTTAACCGAGGCAGAAGCCAAGCATGCCCTGCGCAACGGCCGCAGTTTCATGGCGAACGAATACGGGATTACTATGACCTGCGTTCCCGATTGGGATAGCGTTCGCGCGTCGAAAACGGTGGCCGCCGTGCTTTTGGGCGAGCTTTCGATTGGCACGCCCCGCGAGGCGGGTACGAGGATGGCGGCTGAGCTTTTGGATTGCCCCCTCGTAACGATTCCCGGCGCGCACAACGGCCTGCGCGATCGCCCGGCAGCGGCTGCCCAGACTGTCCGTGGCATCCTGGGGTTCTAGCAGCTGCAAAAAAACAAAACAGGCTTCATCCGCAAACGTTTCGGCCGTGTTAACAAACGTGCTCAAAACCTCACGCCTGCGGCTTCAATCGCGCCGTCTGCCAACTCATAAAAATGTAACAGCATTCACGTGCCTACCTGCATCGACAAGGTGTTACCCTTGTAACATTTGGAACCCACCGCTCCATGCGAAACTATCGAAAGGGCCCCGTATGCTCAATAATCACGAGGTCAATCTAACCGACGAGGAGGCTGCCGCCGAGGTCGCCCGTGTCGCAAGGACCTACCCCGTGGTACGTTTGCTGTCGGCCGATCAGATTAAGAGCGAGCCTAACTGCCTGCTCGCCGGCGATCGCTGCCCTTGTCTGCGTCAGTCGAGTCTTGAGGCCTTGACAGATTCCGATGAGGTGTCGGAGCAACTGCTCAACGATGGTGTTGAGTACCGCGCCCGTCTGCGCCCTCTAAAGGTCGAGGGCGAGCCTCATGTCTTGCTGATGGTGCGTCCGATCGATGGGCAAGAGGCTGCAGAAGAGGACCTTGTCTACACCGACGTGCTGACGAATGTGCGCAATCGCCGATATTACGAAGAAAAGCTCCGTAGCGCCCGCATGAAGGCCGGTGTTGCGATGATCGACCTTGATGATTTTAGGGTCTTCAACGATACGTGTGGCCGCCATGCCGGCGACCTTGCGCTCGGTGCTGTGGCAACAGCCATACGCAGCGGTATTCGTTCGACTGACGAACTTGTGCGCTATGGCTGCGACAAGTTTGTAGCTGTCATGCCCAATATTCCCTCCGATGACTTTGCCCGTCGTCTGCGTCAGGTATCCGATGCCGTTCATGCCACGATTATTCCGGGCCATGAGCACGTGAGCTTGACGGCATGTGTTGGTGGCGTTCGCATTCATGGCGAGACGGTCGATGAGGGCGTTGGCCGCGCTGTCCAGTTACTGAGCCGTGCCAAGGCAAAAGCCGGTACGGTCGTGACCGATGGCGATTCCATCGAGGCCTTCCAAAGCGAAAAGCCTTCGGTGCTTATCGTCGATGACTCCGAGATGAACCGAGCCATTCTCAGCGAGATGCTCAAGGACGAGTATTGCATCCTCGAGGCCGACCACGGTCGTGCGGCGCTCGACATGGTCGACCGCTATGGCGATGAGTTGTCGCTCGTGCTGCTGGATATTGTCATGCCGGGCGTAAGCGGCTTTGAGGTGCTGGCCGATCTGTCGCGCCGATCGGTTAGTGACAATCTGCCCGTCATCATGATTTCGAGCGAAGATTCCGATGATATGGTTCTGCGCGCGTACGAGCTGGGCGCCTCGGACTATATCAACCGCCCGTTTGACTCCCGTGTCGTGCGCCGCCGTGTAAGCAACACTATCCGCCTATACGCCAAACAGCGCCGCCTGACGAATCTGCTGTCCCAGCAGTACAACGAGCGCGTCAAGAACAGTCGCATGCTCATCGACATCATGGCCGGCGTCATGGAGCTTCGCAACGGCGAGAGCGGCAGGCACGTTACGAACATCGAGAAGCTGACCGAGCTGCTGCTTGGCTGTCTGGTCCGGCGTAGCGACACGATCTCCCTCGACAATGAGGAACGCTCCACGATCGCCCTGGCTTCGGCGCTGCACGATATCGGCAAGATGTCGATTGACGATGCGATTCTCAACAAGCCCGGACGCCTTACGCCCGAGGAGTTCGAGATTATGAAGACGCATACCACGATCGGCGCCGACATGCTGCGTGAGCTGGGTAGCCATCACGCCGGCAATGCGCTTATGGAATATGCGTACCAGATCGCGCGTTGGCACCACGAGCGCTGGGACGGCAAGGGTTATCCCGATGGCCTTAAGGGCGACGAAATTCCCATTGCCGCACAGGTGGTTTCGGTGGCCGACGTGTACGATGCCCTGACGAGCGTGCGCGTGTACAAGGACGCTATCCCGCACGAGGAAGCGATCAAGATGATTCTGGACGGTAAGTGCGGCACCTTTAACCCGTTGCTGCTCGACTGTTTGCTCGAGGTGCAAGACCAAATTGCCGAGACATTGGCACGCCCCGCCGATGTCGTCGCGTTTCCTACGATTTAGTTTGACCAAAGGAGTTTTTAATCCATGATTTCCATGCGTGAGGCGTATGAGAAGATCGGCGCTAATTATGATGACGCGTGCGCTCGGCTGATGGGCGGGGAAATGCTTGCCCGCTTTGCCCTCAAGTTTTTGGATGACGAGAGCATGGACAAGCTGGAGGCCGCCATGGCGGCGGGAGACGCCGAAGGTGCGTTTATGGCAGCGCACACGCTCAAGGGCGTGAGCCAGAACCTGGGATTCGATAATCTGTACGAGCCGGCGGTCGTGGTGACCGAGGCGTTGCGCGGCGCCGATGCCGTTGACGGCGCTCGCGAGGGAATGCATGCGTTGCAGCAGCAATATGCGGCAACGATGTCGGCCCTGCGCGAGGCGGCCGAATAAGAGCTTGCGGGCCTTGATGACTATGAGAGTGGATAATCTCCCGTTTTAGGCCCGGTGGCGGCCTTAAAGTGGGAGATTATCCACTCTCGTTCGATATGTGTCCAAAAATCCACGCTCACCCCTCCGGGTTAGTAAATGGCCTATGCGCACTGGCGGGGCTTTCCGCATGCAATCAATATCGTTGTTCGATAAACTGTTCGAATAACGATAGAGTCGATGAGGGTGAGTGTATGTCTAACAGCGTTCAGCGTATGGCCAAAGCGGGCGAAAATATCAGGAAGCTTGGCTTTTGCATGGCAGCCGTTTTTGCAGGGATGCTCGTCGCTTTTGCCGCGTTGGTTGTTTACGTGATCTGGTATGCGGTTGCAAACGTTGCCTCTGTCGATTCTTTCGGCGTCGTGACGCTTCTCGATGGCGGGTGCATCGTTATCCCAAGCGGACTGTGCCTGGCACTCGTCGTGGGTATTTCGCTTGTCGTTCTGTGTGGGATCAGCCGTAACATCTCGCGAGGCGTCTCGCCCTTTACCAAGACGCATGTGCGGCTTATCCGTGTTCTTGCGCTTGCCTTTGCTGTTAACGCCGCGGTTTCGCTTATTGGTGCCTACGGATCGGTCAATCTTACCATTGGTGGGCTGGAGCTTTACGTCGTGCCTCATTCCTTCGTTATTGAGATTTGCCAAGGCGTTGCCTTTGATGCGGGGTCGCTTATCGGCGCGGCTGTCTGTCTGTGTATCTCGGTGATCTGGAGTTATGCCTCGCTGCTCCAAGAGCAGTCTGACGAGCTTGTGTAGGAGGAAGCATGAGCTATCTCATCATCGAGCTTGAGACGCAGCTACTTAAGACCGGAAAGACCAGTGCTGATCTGATTCGTGCCACGGGGCATACTCCGGCTAATATTTCTAAGCTAAGAAACGGAAAAATTAAAGCTATTCGCCTTAAGACGCTTCTCGATATTTGCGATGAACTTGACTGTCAACCGGGAGATATTATTCAGCGCGTGAGCGAGAAAGAGCTTGAGGAGCTTATTGTTGAGCGTGCAAAAAATGTCGTGAGGCAGATGCGGGACGGCGGAGGCAATGAGGCGTTGCTTCCGACATCAGTCTTTGCTGTAGATTTGAGCGACGAGTAGCATAAAGCGAACAACTATAACGAAATATCAGCGTAAAGGGGCCCGTGTCTAACACGGGTTCTTTCTTTTAGATTACCTTGACAAATATGAGTTATCGAAAAACAATAACAACTATGAAAAACGATAAAGGAAAGAAGGAACGATATGAGCGGTTTTGCTATCAAGCAGAACGGGAGGCCGATGAACGCATCAGCGATAAAGTTATCAAAGGTGTCAAAGCGCTACGGGAAACGGCGCGTTTTGCATGACGTTTCCTTCGAGGTGCATCAGTCTGAGCTCCTTGCCCTTGTTGGTGCAAACGGTGCGGGCAAAAGCACGCTTATTAAAATCGTCTTGGGCCTCTGCGAGCCGTCGTCGGGGAGCGTGGAGCTCTTTGGGGGCAAGTCGAAAAAAGAGCTGAGCCTGATGCGGACGCGTGTCGGCTATGTGCCAGATTCCTGCGGAGCATACCAATCCCTCAGTGCGGCTGAGAATCTTCGGATCCGATGTGCGGAATGGGGGCTTGATGCGAATCGTGAGATTCCTCGCGTTTTGAGCCTAGTCGGGCTGGACGTCGAAGAGAAAAAGAGCGTGAACAGTTTTTCTCTGGGAATGAAACGGCGGCTGGATATAGCTACGGCTTTGTTGGGCGACACCGACGTACTATTTTTCGATGAGCCGGCAAATGGATTAGACCCGCTGGGCATCGAGAGTATATGGGCCCTTATCGGTCGATTGAATCGAGAACAGGGTAAGACCATGCTCGTCTCTAGCCATGATTTGGATGAGTTGGTATCAGTTGCAACAAGTTGCGTGTTTATTCATGACGGCGAACTGCTGAAAAAGGAATCGATGGACGTCATAAGGGATGAGGCGTCGTCCCTAAAAGAGTATTACAGGCGCTTGATGAAGGCGGTCTCGCTATGAAGCGGGCGATCCATCCCATAAAGGCAGATATGATGCGTTTGCACAGGATGTTTCCGGCGAAGTTTGGTCTTGCGCTTATTCTGGCGTTCGGCCTTCTCTTCGGTGTCTTTCTAAAAAACGGAACAACGTTGCTCGCCTTTGGCAATAGCGTTTTTGGGGAGGATATTGGTTTCTGCTGGAATGTAATCGATCCTTCTGCACCCGATGAGTCCCTTGTGCGCAGTGCTTTTGCCGGCACGTCTCTGTTCGTTCCGCTCATCGTTTGCCTGGCGATTTTACAGGAGCGCGGCTATGAAGAGGGGCACCGAATTTCTTCAGCAAGAGGTCTTACCCGCTTTAATGGGGTCCTAGCACATGTGCTTTCGTTTGCTTTAATAATTGGCGTAGCATATAGTGCGCTTTGCCTTCTTCTTTTTGCAATAGCCATAATACGTGGAGGGCATAACCTCTCGCACGATATGCTAACTGCATTTTTGCCTGCAATGATAGTCAACGCTGTATTGGTGATATCGGTTGCGCTGGAGACGGTGACCATCTATCGGATTACAGACAGCGCTGTATTGAGCGGGGCTGCGATAATTATTGGATTTGTCATGAGCTTGACGCTCTACGGAACTTACCTTCAGATGCCCATACCGTTCTTGCGATGGATCTTCTTTCTTCCGGGGCCGTACCTTGGAGTCGGATGTGCCCTTGGGTATAGCGATATGGGGCAGCTGACGCTTCTGGGATATGGCGCGGCAGCCAGCTGTCTATCGGTATTGATTTACGCTCTCGTGAGCTTTCGTGCTGGGGGTGTGCTCAATGGCTCGCCAGACTAGAAGATTTCTTCATTCAGAATTGAGGCATGTGAGCAAATGGACGTACGCCTTAATCCTGTTAATTTATGCGTGCATGGTGGTATTGCAGCTTAATTCTTTCCCGATGTGGTTCTGTAGCCTCCGTGAGAACAGTTTCTTGGGCTTTTTCCCAGACCCGACACTTCGGCTATCGGCAGAGGATGTCCTTCTATTTGGTAATGCAGAGGTTTTCCGCGGTCTGCTGTTCAACGTGGCCCCGTTGGCTCATGCATTGTTCTTTCCGTTCATCGCGGCTTGCATTGTGCCGCGCTTTGTCAGTTCGGGCTTTATTGAGGAACCGTGGGGGTTGTCGGAGGCTCGGGGAGGGAAGCGTGTGTGCGCTATCGTTGCGCGAGTGGTGCTGTCTTCTTTTGCCCTTTTGGGCGCATTTATCCTGTCAAGTGTCGTTTTGTACTGTCTTAACTGCGTAATCGTTTTGGATGCTCAGCAGTATTTCAACCTGAATATTTTTTGCTATCGACTTCTTCTGGCGAGTGTCATCTGCCTTGCATATGTGGTCTCTTGCGTGATTGCTGTTTCCTATTTTGGGTCCGGCTTCGGTCCGATTGGCATGCTGCTGCTTGTCAATGTTGTAGCGATCTACATACAGCTCGGGGCCAATTCCATGCTTCCGCTTCCGTCCTCGATGCTCATGTGGATTTGCGGTGTGACCCCGTTGGGGGACGGCCAATGCGTTTCGATTTTAATTGACTGCCTAATAAACGTAGCAAGCGTTTTTACCATTTGCTTCACTATCGACCGATTGCGGTCGAGATTTATTTGATTGTTTGTGAGGGATAATCATACCGAGCAAACCAAATGCAGGCGGGCGGGCACCGTGGCTGGTGTTCGCCCGCCTGGCATAGGAGGCTTTAACCTGAGTGGTTTGCGGGCTAGCGAGCCTGCTTAACCTTTGCCGCTGCCTCGACAAACGACTTCCACAGGTTAAAGTCGGTCTCGAGCGTCTTCCACGTGTACTCAGGGTGCCATTGCACGCCCAGGCAGAACGGCTGGCCTTCGACCTCGATGCACTCAGGAACGCCGTCGGTTGCCTTGGCGACCAAGCGCGTGCTTTTACCCAGACAATCGACGCAGCAGTGGTGTGCGGAGTTGGTCTGGATAAGCTTGGCGCCACCAACCGCGCGGTCGAGCAACGAGCCCGGCACGACCTCGACGGGATGCACGGGGTCGTTGAGCACGTGGGTGTGGCGCCACTGCGTGCGGCCCTCGCGAGCGCCCAGGCTCGGCACGTCCATGCACAGGGTGCCGCCAGTGGCGACGTTGAGCAGCTGCGTGCCGCGGCAGGTGGTAAAGAGCGGCTTCTTGGCGCGAAGCACCTCGCCGACCAGCTTAAACTCAAAGCTATCGCGGATCTCGCAGCAGAGGGTGGGGTCGTAGGGTCGATCATCGCCCCAACGTTTGGGATTGACGTCGGGGCCGCCGGGGATGGCGATGCCGTCGGCGATATCAACGTAATGACGGATGACCTCAATGTCCTCGGTGATGGACATCTGCAGCGGCAGGCCGCCAGCGGCAAGGATGGCATCGACAAAGACACTTGCGATTTCCTCGTTGGGGGAGAGCATCTCGGTTAAAAACGGCTCTGCCTCTTCCCAGCGCGGTGCGACGAGGATGAGTGGGCGGTCGGCGGGGGCGACGTCGACGTGCGGGGTGTAGGACGATGAGGTGCGGGTTCCGATCATGGTTGCGGCTTTCGAATCCGGGTGGACATGGCACAGGGGTGGCGCGGGGCAAACGTTACTGATGAATTTGCCCGAGTGGCAATTGGGTTAGTGGCCCTTGATGGAGTTGAGGAAGTCCTGGGCGCGCTTGGTCTGGGGATGGTCGAAGAACTCGTCGGGTGTGCCGGTTTCCACGATCTGGCCGTCGGCCATAAATACGACGCGGTCTGCTACGCGGCGGGCAAAGTTCATCTCGTGCGTAATGACGATCATCGTCATGCCCTGCTGGGCCAGACGGACCATGACCTCGAGTACCTCGTTGATCATCTCGGGATCGAGGGCACTCGTGGGCTCGTCAAAGAGCATGGCCTTGGGTTGCATGGCAAGCGAGCGGGCGATGGCTACGCGCTGTTGCTGGCCGCCCGAGAGCTGTGCGGGCACCTTATCGGCCTGCTCGGCCACGCCCACGCGGCCGAGCAGGTCCATGGCGCGCTCACGGGCTTCGTCCTTGGAGACGCCCAGCACATCAACCGGTCCCAGCATGACGTTCTGCAGTACGGTCATATGTGCGAACAGGTTGAACTGCTGAAACACCATGCCCAGCTCGGCACGCATGCGGGCAAGATCCTTGCCTTCTTGCGGCAGGGGCTCGCCCTCGATGAGGATCTCGCCCGAGTCGATGGTTTCCAGGCGGTTGATGGTTCGGCACATGGTCGACTTGCCCGAGCCCGAGGGGCCAATCACCACGACGACCTCGCCGCGGTCGACCGAGAGATTGATGTCGTTGAGGACGTGCAGATCGCCATAGTGCTTATCGACGTGTCTGAGCTCGATCAGCGGCTGATTGCCGGTGGAAGAGGTGCTCTGTGCCATGTGCTCGGCTCCTTATGACTCGAAATGGTAAAGCGTTAGCGGATGATGGTCGCGCCGGTCTTGTGCGAAACGTAGACAGCAGCCTTGTTAATCGCGACGTTGATGAGGATATAGATGACCGCGATAACCAGGTAGACCGACACGAGGGCGTCGTAGTTGGTAATGAGCACGCGGGCGTTTTGCATGAGGTCGGGGTAGCTCACCACATAGGCGACGGTGGTGTCTTTGACTACGACCACAAGCTGCGAAATCAACGACGGAATGATAAACCGAATGGCCTGCGGCAACACGATTTTAAAGGTGATTTTAGCTTTGGAGAGACCGAGTGCCTGGGCGGCTTCGACTTGGCCACGCGGTACGGCGTTGACACCGGCACGGAAGATCTCGGCGAGTACGCCGGCGGCAGCGAGCGCGACGGGAAGCGTGAGCATCCAAAACGACGGCAGCGCGATCTTGTACTGGGGCAGCACCAAAAAGAAGAAGTAGATGAACAGCAGGCTCGGCACGCCGCGGAAGAAATCCGTGAGCACGCGGCAGACCAGCTGCAGCGGCTTAATGTCGCTGGTACGGCCGAGCATAAGGGCTAAGCCCAGCACCAGCGCGATGGCGCCGGCGGTGAGTGCGACTTTAACGGTGCCCTCAAAGCCGGCAAGCAGGAACTTCCAGGTGGTGAGGTGCGTAAAGAAATACCAATAGTGGACCGAAAGCTGGCCGGTCACATAAAAGCGCTGCAACACGAGGGCGAAGAGCACGGCGACGGCAACAAGCGAGATGGCGGTGCCGATGCGAATCTTGGCGCGCATTTTGGGGCCGGGAGCCTCGTAGAGCGCATCGCGCATGGTGAGCGCGGAGGTGGAGTGCTTGCTCATCGGAGGATCCTCACCTTCTTATCAATGTAGTTACCAATGTGGCTCACCACAAAGGCCGTGCCCAGGTAGCCGAGCGCCGAGATAAAGAACGCGGCGACGCCGCCGAGCGAGCGCGTGTTGATGTAGCTCACCACGCCGGTGAGCTCTTGCGGTTGCAACGGTACCTGGCTGCCGAGCGCGGTGGTGAGCATGACAGCGATAAAGAGGTTGGTCATGGGCAGCACGCTCGAGCGCAGCGCCTGCGGAATCACGATCTTGGCGAGGATACGGCTGAAGCTCATCCCCAGCGAGCGGGCGGCTTCCACCTGGCCGACGCCGACGGTGTTGATGCCGCTCATAAAGTTCTCGGAGCCAAAGGCCGAGCCCAAAAGGACCGTGGCGACGATAACGCAGGTGCGGTAGGGCAGGACGACCTTGAGCGGCGGCAGCGCATAGACGACGATGATGAGCAGTGCGATGCCGGGGATGTTACGGAAGACCTGGACATACAGGTCGCCAAAGACGCGCAGCGGCTTGAGCGGCGACACGCGCATCACGGTGACGGCGACGGCCAGCACCATGGCGATGGCAAACGACTCAAGCGTCATGCCCCAGGTTGCTAGCAGCGCGTCGATATAGTTCTGGCCATAGAGCGACCAGAGTTCGGAGAGACTCATGCGGACCTCCCGCCGATAAGGAAAGGGGCTCCCGTGTGTACGGAAGCCCCGACAACTCTGTGAGGAAACAGTTTACCGCAATAAAGCGCATCGTGCGTTTCCATATGGTTTCGTTGCGGCCGTTACCAGGCTCGCTGCCTAAGCGCCGATCTCGGGCAGCTCGGGAACATTAGTGTCGCCCGTACGGTCGCCGATGCAGATCTGCCACAGCTCGGTCCAGGTGCCATCGTCCTCGATCTTCTTAAGGAAGTCGTTGACAAAGGCGACACCGTCGGAATCGAGCGGCAGGCCGATGCCATAGGGCTCCTTGCTGCCGAAGGGCTTGCCGGCGATCTTGTACTTACCGGGCTCGCGGACCAGGGCGCTCTGCTGCATGTTGTTATCGATGACGTAGGCGTCAACGCGGCCCTGCTGGAGTGCCTGACGAGCCTCCTCGTCGGTCTTGAACTCCTGCTGGCTGGCCTTGGGAGCGAACTCCTCCAGGATGGCGGGGCCGTTGGAGCCGGACTGGACGGCGACGTTCTTGTCGGCCAGGTCGTCGACGCTCTTGATGTCGTCGTTATCGGCGAGTACCAGGATGGCCTGCTGGGTGTAGTAGTAGGGACCGGCAAAGGAGACGAGCTTCTTGCGCTCATCGGTAATGGTGTAGGTGGCGAAGACGGCGTCGACCTGGCCGTTCTGCAGGACGGACTCACGCGTGTCCGAGGTTACCTGGGTGATCTCGACCTTGTTCTCGCCCAGAATGTAGTTGGACAGGAGCTGTGCGATACCGGCGTCGAAGCCGCGGGTCTGACCGTCTTTCTCGTTGAGGAGGGAGAAGAGCGTGGAGGTCTGAACGCCACCGATCTTAAAGACGCCGGCGTCCTTAACGGCCGTGGCCCAGGTGCTGGCGGCGATGGCGTCGTCATCGGCCTTGGGGCCGTTGTCGACGAGCTTGTCGAATGCCTTAGCGTCGAGCGTGGTGGAAGCCTCGGTATCATTGGAGCTCTTGGAAGAGCCGGCGGCGGAACCCTTGTCGGCCTCGGTGCTGGTGTCGGAGCAGCCGGCAAGACCAAGGCCGGCGACGGTTGCGAAGGTGGCGGCAACGAAGCCGCGGCGGTCGAGAACGACCTGCTGGGAGAGGTTCTTGCTCATGGTAGAACACCTTTCTCAATAAAATCCCTAGCGGTTGAGTAGAGTTATACCCTATCGCGCTCAAATGGGTCAACACGAAATAACTCAGAAACATACTTAACTTATGGGTAATTCTACCTACCAAAAAGGGACAGGCACCTTTGTGGTGGTTCTTGCAGATGTGGTGGCATGTCTCGCTGCTTTGTCTCAATCTGTAACAGGTAGACGAGGAAATGGGTTCTTACTGTTACAGATTGAGACAAAGGTCTGGGACTAAGACATCTTATCTAGATCTGTAACAGTTAGACGGGAATTCGGGCCCTAGATGTTACAGATTGAGATAATTGAGCTGTGAAAACAAAAACCTCCGCAGGGGTGCTTCCCCTGCGGAGGTTTTTTACTCGTTGAGTAGCCTTACGGCTTCGGCGGCCATATTCTCGACCGTCATGCCGTTCTGAGCCAACAGCTCGTTGGGATCGTAGCGGTCGGGGAAGCCCTTGGCGATGCCGAAGGTGCGCGTGCGCACGGGCGTGCAGGCCAGGTAGCACGCCACGCGCTCGCCCCAGCCGCCGTCCAAGATGCCGTCCTCGAGGGTGACGACAACGCGATGCTCGGCGGCAAGACTGTCGAGGAACTCGCGGTCGAGCTCGGTTGCAAAGCGCGGGTTGACGAGCGTGGTCTCGATGCCGTACTCGGCGGCCAGGCGGTTTGCCACGCGCTCGCCCAGCTCAAAGAAATCACCGAGTGCGAGCACTGCTACGTCGCGACCCTGGCGAACCACGTTGTAGTGAACGGCACTGTAGTCGGTGTCTTCGGTGGGCGCAAGGTCGGGACGGCTCACCAGGCCAATGCCGGGCACGCGAATCGCCACAGGATGTTCGCGATGGTCGAGCGACCAGTTCAGCATGGACAGATATTCCTCCATGCAGGCCGGCGCTAGGTAGCGCATGTTGGGAAGAGCGCCCAGCATGGAAATATCGAAGAACGAGAGGTGCGTCTCGGACGTGGTGCCAAAGATCGAGGCGCCAAACACCAAGATGGTTGCGGGGGCATCGTTGAGGCACAGGTCGTGCCACAGCTCGTCGTAGGCGCGCTGCAAAAACGTGCCGTACACACCAAAGACTGGCTTGGCGCCCGAGCGCGCAAGCGCGGTGGCAAAAGTTACGGCGTGCTCCTCGGCAATGCCCACGTCGACAAACTGCTTACCTGCCGCAGCGCGAAGCTCGGGTGTAAAGCCCATGATGTAGGGCGTGGCGGCCGTGATGCCCACGACCTGCGAATCGCGCTCGATGGCGGTGCTGAGCGCCTCGCCCGTAATATCGGCATAGGTGCGCGGTGCGGGCTCGCTCGGATGGCCCGGGCAGAGCTTGCGCCCAGTCGCCATGTCAAACGGACCCACGTGGTGCCAGCGTTCCGGGTCGCTCTGGGCTGGCTCAAAGCCCTTGCCCTTGGCGGTGGAGACGTGCAGCACGATGGGGTGATCGATATTGCGCAGTTCCTGCAACGCGTCGACGAGGGCCAACACATCGTTACCGGCGTCCAGATAGCGGTAGTCGAGCCCCATCGCGCGGAAGACGTTGCGCTCACAGGCACCGTTGCTGGCGCGCAGCTCGGCCAGATTGCGATACAGGCCGCCATGGTTCTCGGCAATGGACTGGTCGTTATCGTTGACGATGATGATCAGGTTGCTATCGAGTTCGGCGGCATTGTTAAAGCCCTCAAACGCCAGGCCGCCCGAAAGCGAGCCGTCGCCAATGATGGTGATGACGTTATACGTGTCGCCCGCCAGGTCACGCGCGTGGGCAAGGCCGCAGCCCAGGCTCACCGACGTGGAGGTATGGCCCATGGCGAACAGGTCGTGCTCGGACTCGTTGGGATTGGCAAAGCCAGAAGCCTCACCATAACGCTCCGGATTGATATAGGTGTACGCGCGCCCGGTCAGCGCCTTGTGGGCGTAGGTCTGGTGCGACACGTCAAAGACAATTTTGTCGGTGGGGGAGTTAAACACGCGATGGAGCGCGACCGTGAGCTCAACGACGCCCAAGTTGGGGGCAACGTGTCCGCCGACGGCGGCGGAGCTTTCGAGGATGGCGTGGCGAATCTCGTCGCAGAGCTGCGGGAGCTCGGCGCGATTAAGAGCCTTGACGTCCTCGGGCGTTGTCGTTTGCGTAAGCAGCATCGTTGTGGGTTACTCCATGCGAATCGAGCGCCGGCGCTCCCTCGGCCGGCACAATTGCACAAAACAGTCTCGCACATTTTGGCGTTTGATATGTGACGGCGGCGCGGTAATTCGCCAACTGGCGGGGCAAAACGTTTTGTCCGATGCCATACTAGTAAATTCGATGATGATTTTATTCAATGCGTGCAGTCCGTGGTTTGCCGCCGTGAGCCGCTGGAAGGAGGCAGCATGTCCAGTGCCGTTCGTGCCGAGAAAATCGCGCGCGAGGTCGACGATGCCGCCCGCCAGCTGGCCCAGGCAGGCCGCTTGGACCTGACGCACGAGTTTATCCAGCATGGTGACGTGACGGTCTATGCACATGTGACTTCGGTAGCGCGGGCGAGCCTGTCCTTTGCCGAGCGCTTGGGCCGTGCTGGCATTTCGGTCGACCGTGCCTCGCTGCTGCGCGGAGCCCTGTTACACGATTACTTTCTCTACGATTGGCACGACCCCGACCCGAGCCATCGACTGCACGGATTTCGGCATCCGTTTTTTGCCCTGGCACGTGCGGAGGAAGATTTTGAGCTGACGTCGCGCGAGCGGAATATTATCGTGCGGCATATGTTTCCGCTGGTGCCGGTGCCGCCGACGTGTCGTGAGGCTTGGATTGTATGCCTGGCAGATAAATGGTGCGCGCTGCGCGAGACGGTCGCCGGCCGTCTGCCGCGCAAAGACGACGCGAACGATTTGAGCGAGGGCTCGAGCGACGGCTCGAGCAAAGATTCGAGTGAAAAGAGGAGAGGGTAGACGGTGGGGACCGCGATCGACATGGCATTTGACGGCGCGACGCTTGCCGCCTGTCCGCTTTCGGCACTGGTGCTCTCGTTCGCCTTCTACGGGTTTTGCGGCTGGGCATGGGAATCGACGGTCTGCGCCATGCTCAACCACGGACGCTTTGCCAACAGCGGCTTTTTGCTGGGACCGTGTTGCCCCATCTATGGCGCGGGCGGCATTGCCTGCTGGCTGCTGTTGCGCGGAATTCCTGACGCGTCGAGCCAGTTTGTCGCTGCAGCGCTCGTATGCAGCGTGATTGAGTACAGCGTGGGCGTGCTGCTGGAAAAAACAACAGGCGCTCGCTTTTGGGACTATTCGCACCTGCCGTTTAACCTGCACGGACGCATCTGTCTGTACTGGGCATGCGCGTTTGGCCTGGGTGCGTTGTGCATTTGTCGCGTGGTGGAGCCGGCGGTGTTGGGCCTGCTTGCCCATCTGCCGGTGCTGATTGTGCGGCTGTCCGCCTTTATCGTCGCGGTCGCGATGATGGTCGACGCGGTGTGCTCGTTGGCGAGCTGGCGGCGTCTGTCCGATCAGTTGGAGCGCGTCCGGGCCGACCTTGCCGACCGCATCAATGAGTCGCTTGCCGATGCGTCAGACTCCATGCTCGAACGTATTCCCGATTCGGCGATCGACTCGGTGGCACAGACGCACATCCGCAGCCGTGCCGTTAACGCGTGGCTGGCGGAGCTGGGCGACGCGACGCTCGATGCCCTGCGCGAGAAGGCTTCGATGCCGACGTTTATCTCGGATGGTGCTCGCGGCCTGGCGCTCGCTGCCCGCCGCGTGGCCGATGCCGCGCCGAGCATGCCGCGTCCGTCGCTCAGCCGTCGCCTTGCCGGTAAGCGCATGAGCCGTCCGGTACCGAGCGTGTCACTCAGTCGTCGTGACCTGCGCTTTTTCAATGCCTTCCCGCGTCTGCGCATCAATCGCTACGAAGGTGTCATTCGAGCAACTAATCTCCGCGACCGCGCCCACGAGCTGTTTCGGCGCTAGCCGGGATGGGCGCGCTCACGGCTCCCTTGCTCGCGTATTTCCCGTTCGTTTCGCGTCCGTTGCCGCGCCGTTTCCAAGATTGCGGCGCCGTTGGAGACGGCAAGATCTGGGTCGAGCCGGTCGAGGAAGTTATCCGCATCCGTACCGGCGAACACGGCCCTTCTGCGGTGTAGGGCAATCTTTCGCCTGACGGGCGCGCCTCTCTCGGGGCGCGCCCGTTCTCGTCTACAATATCGTGCAGACGAAGGAGAGGCATGCCCATGATCAAGATGTTTGCGAGTGACTTAGACGGAACGCTGTTGAATGCCCTGCACGAGGCAGACGGGACCATTCGCCGTGCCATTCGCGAGCTGACCGAGGCCGGCCTGCATGTGGTTCCCGCGACCGGACGCTCGACGCTGCCGATCGGCGAGCATGGCTTCACAGGTCTGGCACTCGACGCCTGCTGCTCCAACGGATCCATCGTGCGTGACAGCCATGGTGAGGTGCTCAAGACCTGGACCATCGACCCGCAGGTTACCGAGGAGCTGCTCAAGGCGTTCCCGGACATTTGCTTCGACTGCTCCACGCCCGACGGCATGTTCTCGAGCGGCTCGTTCGAGATGCACCAGGCGGGTTTTAAGAAGGACAGCCCCATCAAGCGCATCGTGATGCGTGGCATGCGTGCACGTGGCGGGTATCACGAGGAGCAGTATTTCGACCAGTCGATCGGTGACATCCTGCGCCACGATGTGTGCAAGATCAACTGCCGCGTGACCTCGCCCGAGCTGGAGCGCGACCTTAAGGCATATTTGGCCGAGCGATCGGACCGCGTGGTCAACGCGCCGTTCGATCCGGTGATGTTCGAGATCACGGACGTGGCGTGCAACAAGGGCGAGAGCGTGGCCTGGCTGGCGGGCTACTACGGTATTGCCGAGGATGAGGTCGCGGTCTACGGCGACGGCGGCAACGACATCGCCATGCTCAAGCGTTTCCGCCACAGCTACGCGACCAAAAACGCAAGCGATGCAGCCAAGGCCGCCGCGAGCGCGACCATCGGCAGCTGCATGGTCCACGCCGTCCCCAAACACATGCTCGCCACCATGCGCAAGCAAAACTCTCGCACCGTCATCGAATGATGTGACAAAAGGACTGTCTCTTCGTCACATCCAAAATATTGCCTTTACGTGTTGATGCACACGGTGTGCAATAATACTCGCACTGTGCAATAGCGCACAGGCTGAGTAACAAGGAGGACGCTTGTCCCAGCTCGAGAAATGCGATCGCCGGTCCCTTCGCTCGCAGCGTGCCCTTCGCCAGGCACTTGCCAGCGAGCTTGCCGAAAGCGGCGACCTTTCGCGCATTAATGTCGCGTCGCTCACCGAGCGCGCTGGCCTTACGCGCCGCACGTTCTATTCGCACTACCGCGATATCCCCGACTTTATCAATCAAATCGAGGACGGCTTGCTGGCCGAGATCCGTGAGCGTATTGAGCTCATCACCGCAGCTCAGCTGCCCGATCTCTATCACAACATCGATGAGCTCGAGCCGGCGCCCGGTTCGGTTGAGCTGCTGCGTTATCTTGCGGCCAACCGCGACTTAATCGGTGCGCTGCTGGGTCCGGGCGGCGACCAGGCCTTCATTAAAAGGATCATCGACACCGCTCGTGAGGCTGTGGTGCCGCGTGCGCAGACGGGCATTTTGGGCCTGGCGCTGGGCACGTTCTTTGACTACTACGTCACCTACGTCGTGAGTGCCGAGGTCGGCATGATTCAGCGCTGGTTTGAGCGTGGGCTCACCGAATCGCCCGAGGCCATGGCGCGCATTATGACGGTGCTCGCTTTTGTGCGCCCTGGTGACCTGTATGGCCAACCCATCGATATCAACGTGCCGGAATACGGCATGAAGCTATTGAACCTGCAGCTCGAGGACGCGGCCGACACCACCGCAGCCGTCGAGTCCAACAACTAAGAGGAGAGACAATGAGCAAACTCGTCGAGGGCATTAAAGACCGTATGGTCGCTGCCGCGCGTGAGGCTGCGCCCGCCGTGGTGGATGCCGCGCAGAAGGCCGCGACCGCAGCTGCCGAGAAAGTTGCCGAGGCAGTTGCCGATGCCAAGAACGCGGCAGGGGAGACGTCCGTCGCTAGCGAGCCCGCCATCGCCGCTGAACCCGTAGCCGCCACCGCCGCCCACGCCCCCGAAGGCGCGATCTTCAACCCCGAGAACGCTCGTGGCAACCTGCACCTGGGCATCGACGTGGGCTCCACCACCGTCAAGCTCGCCGTGCTCAACGACGACAACCAGATCGTTTACGCCAAGTACCAGCGCCACCACACCGACGTCCGTGCCTGCGCCCGTGACCTGTTCGAGGGCGCTGCGACCGTGCTGCCGACGGCCCAGATGACTTGCGCCATTACCGGCTCGGGCGGCCTGCTGCTGTCCCAGTGGCTCGACCTGGAGTTTGTCCAGGAGGTCATCGCCAGCAAGCGTGCCGTCGAGACCCTCATCCCGGCCACCGATGTCGCCATCGAGCTGGGCGGCGAGGACGCCAAGATCATCTACTTCGACAACGGCATCGAGCAGCGCATGAACGGCACCTGCGCCGGCGGCACGGGCGCGTTCATCGACCAGATGGCAACCCTGCTGCACACCGATGCCAGTGGCCTCAACAAGCTCGCGGCCAACGCCACCACCATCTATCCCATTGCCAGCCGCTGCGGCGTTTTTGCCAAGACCGACGTCCAGCCGCTGCTCAACGAGGGCGCCCGCCCCGAGGACGTGGCCGCCTCCATTTTCCAGGCTGTCGTGACCCAGACCATTTCGGGCCTGGCGTGTGGCCGTCCCATCCGCGGCAACGTTGCCTTCCTGGGCGGCCCGCTGCAGTACCTCTCCGAGCTGCGCCACCGCTTCTACCTCACGCTCAACCTGGACGAGGAGCACCGCATTGTGCCCCAAAACGCCCACCTGTTTGTGGCGAGCGGCGCCGCCATGGCGCACGAGTCCAACAAGCTCAGCACGTTCCCGCAGCTCATCGAGGCCATCGATGCCCTGGGCGACACGCAGGGTGCCGAGGTCGAGCGTCTGGATCCGCTCTTTGCCACCGACGAGGACTTTGCCGAGTTCAAAACCCGCCACGACGCCGAGGTCGTCCCCAAGGGCAAGCTCGAAGGCTACACCGGCCGCGTGTTCATCGGCATCGACGCCGGCTCCACCACCATGAAGGCCGCGCTCGTGGGCGAGGACGGTCAGCTGCTGCACACCTGGTACGGCAACAACAACGGCGACATCCTAGGCACGGCCAAGGTCATCATGGCCGATTTCTACAACCACATCCCCGCGGGCTGCACCATCGGCCACGTGACCACCACGGGCTACGGCGAGGCGCTGCTCATCGAGGCCCTCAAGGCCGATTCCGGCGAGATCGAGACCGTTGCGCACCTGCGCGGCGCCAAGGCATTCCTGCCCGGCGTCGAGTTTATCCTGGACATCGGCGGCCAGGACATGAAGTGCCTGCGCGTCAAGGACGGCGTCATCGAGCACATCATGCTCAACGAGGCCTGCTCGTCGGGTTGCGGTAGCTTTATCGAGAGCTTCGCCGTCTCTATGAACATGGACGTGCGCGCGTTCGCCAACGCCGCCATCCATGCCAAGGCCCCGGTCGACCTGGGAAGTCGCTGCACGGTCTTTATGAACTCGCGCGTCAAGCAGGCGCAAAAGGAAGGCGCCACGGTGGGCGACATCGCGGCCGGCCTGTCCTATTCCGTCATCAAGAATGCCCTGTTCAAGGTCATTAAGCTGCGCGACCCCAAGGAGATCGGCAGTCAGGTGATCGTCCAGGGCGGCACCTTTATGTCCGATGCCACGCTGCGCGCATTTGAGCAGCTCACCGGCGTTCATGCCGTGCGTCCCGACATCGCCGGCTGCATGGGTGCCTACGGTGCGGCCCTGCTCGCCCGCGATCGCGCCGGCGCCGACGGCACCTCGACCATCCTCTCGGCCGAGGACATCGCGCACCTCACCGTGACGCAAAAGCATGTCCGCTGCGGTCGCTGCTCCAACAACTGCCAGCTTACCGTCAACGACTTTGGCGGCGGTAGGCGCTTCATTACCGGCAACCGCTGCGAGAAGGGCGCCGGCCACAAAAAGCAGAAGACTGAGGCCCCCAACCTCTTCAAAAAGAAAAACGAGCTGCTCTTTGACCGCGAGGTGCTGAGCCCCGACGAGGCCCCGCGCGGCACCGTGGGTATCCCGCGCGCACTCAACATGTACGAGAACTACCCCTTCTGGCATGCGTTCTTTACGCGCCTGGGCTTTAGCGTGCAGCTGTCCGACCAGTCGAGCAAAAAGACCTACCAGGCGGGCATCGAGTCCATGCCGTCCGAGAGCGTGTGCTATCCGGCCAAGATGAGCCACGGCCACGTGATGAACCTCATCGACCGTGACGTCGACTTTATCTGGATGCCGTGCGTGCGCTGGGAGCGCAAGGAGGATCCGACCGCCGGCAACTGCTATAACTGCCCCATCGTCATGAGCTACCCCACGGCGCTGGCGCTCAACATCGACGAGATCCGTGAGCAGAACATCGAGTTCCTGTACCCGTTTGTGCCCTATCACGACAAGACCGAGCTCAAGCGCCGTCTATACCAGGTGCTCGCCGTCGACCGTGTGGCCGATGCTGAGGCCGGTCGCGGTCGCGTGCGCGGTCCCAAAATCACGCGCTCTGAGGTCGATGCCGCCGTCAACGCCGCCTACGAGGCCGACGCGCGTTTTCACGAGGACATCCAGACCATGGGCGAGGAGGCCCTTAAGTGGGTCGAGGACCACGGCGGCCACGGCATCGTACTCGCCGGCCGTCCTTACCACAACGACCCCGAGATCAACCACGCCCTGCCCGAACTTATCTCGAGCTTTGGCTTTGCGGTCTTTACCGAGGATTCGCTTGCGCACCTGGTGAAGCCCGAGCGTCCAATTCGCGTCGTCGACCAGTGGATGTACCACAGCCGCCTGTACGCCGTCGCCCGTTTTGTGACGATGCGCAACGACCTGGACCTGATCCAGCTCAACTCTTTCGGCTGCGGTCTCGATGCCCTGACTACCGACCAGGTGCAGGAGATTCTGGAGGCCAGCGGCAAGATCTACACCGTGCTCAAGATCGACGAGGTGTCCAACCTGGGCGCCGCGCGCATCCGCATCCGCTCGCTCATGGCAGCGCTCAAGGACCAGGAGGCCGAGCGCTTGGCCGAGGCCACGGCCGCGGGCGAGGCCTACGAGCAGGGCGATGCCGCGCCGGTGGCTCCCTCCAAGGATGCCCCCGCGTTCGCGAGCCGCAAGTACACGTTCGAGGCGCAGCGTGAGAGCGCTTCGACCGCATGGCCCAAGGTGCCCTTTACCGAGCAGATGCGTGACGAGGGCTATACCATCCTGTGCCCGCAGATGGCGCCGATCCACTTTGACCTGGTCAAAGAGGTGTTCCGCGGTGCCGGCTACAACTTGGAGCTGCTGCCCTCAACCGATCACGACGCCGTCGAGGCTGGCCTGCGCTATGTGAACAATGACATTTGCTATCCGTCGATCCTGGTAACGGGTCAGATTATGGAGGCCATCGAGAGCGGTCGGTACGATCTGTCCAAGACGGCCGTGGTTATCAGCCAAACCGGCGGCGGCTGCCGTGCCACCAACTACATCGCGCTCATCCGCAAGGCCCTGCGCGAGAGCGGCCACCCCGAGATTCCGGTGATCTCGCTTTCCGCCGTGGCGCTGGGCGAGGACAACCCCGGCTTTAAGATTACGCCGGCGTTGCTTAAGCAGGCCGTGTACGCGGTGCTCTTTGGTGACGTCATGATGCAGATGCTCTATCGCTGCCGTCCGTACGAGGCCACGCCCGGTGCCGCCAACGCGCTCTACGAGGAGTACATGGCGCGCGCCCGCAAGCTGGCGCCCAAGTTCAACCGCCACAACTACACCAAGCTGTGCCGCGAGGCCATCCACGCGTTCGACACCATGCCGCTTGTGGGCGAGGGCACCAAGCCGCGCGTGGGCGTGGTCGGCGAGATCTTGGTCAAGTTCCACCCCACGGCTAACAACCATGTGGTCGACGTGATCGAGCGCGAGGGCTGCGAGGCCGTGGTGCCGGGCCTGCTCGACTTCTTCCTGTACTCCATGAGCAATGCCGAGCTGCAGAAGGACGAGCTGGGAAGCTCTGCCATTACGCGCGCGGGCATGCAAGCGCTTATTAAGCTCGTGGACTGGATGCGTACGCCGGTGGAGGAGATGCTCGAAAAGTCCCGCCGCTTTGAGGCGCCCGAGCGCATCGGCACCATGGCCGACAAGGCTCGCACGGTGCTTTCGGTGTGCAACAACATGGGCGAAGGCTGGCTGCTCACGGCCGAGATGCTCGACCTGATTGACCATGGCGCACCCAACATCATCTGCACGCAGCCCTTCGCGTGCCTGCCCAATCACGTGGTGGGCAAAGCCGTGATCAAGGAACTGCGCCGTCAACATCCCGAGAGCAATATCGTCGCGGTGGACTACGACCCCGGCGCGTCCGAGGTCAACCAGCTCAACCGCATTAAGCTCATGATCAGCGTGGCGAAGGAGAACATGCGCGCCGGTAAGGGCTTTAAGCTCGAGAAGGTGGCGCCGCTCGCGATGGACGAGGTCACCGGCCAGATGCGTGCCCATGACGGCTGCGTGAGCTGCGGACCTGCCAGCGAGGAGGCCGTGGCATCGGTCGCCAAGCGTCTGGGGCGCGGCATTAAGAAGTAACTGGCCTGCTATGGGCTAGATGTGAGACAAACGGGTGGTAGCCGTGCCGGCTACCACCCGTTTTTGCTGGACATATGTTGCGTAAATCGTTTTGTCGCAGCCTTCTATGCACTCGAATTTCGGAAGTGCGGGGAAAAACGCGAACCTTCCGAGCGCACCGCCTTTTTAGACTCTCGCGACCTGCGGTTTTGTTTTAAAAAAAGCCGGTCTGGTCGGCGAAACCCGATTTTCCCCGCACTTCCGAAAACAGCGGTTCAGCAGCGCCAAAAAATGCCCTCAAAATCGAGAGTTAATGAACAGGTGTTGCCGTTCGCCGCAAATTACCGTCCGTTTATAGAACCCACCCCCAGCGCGCGTCCTCCTTACGGTTGAATAAATACACATCTATGGAATTACGTAAGAGAGGACCGTCCCATGAGCTACAAGACCGTTTGTGTTGCCGGCGGCGGCGTGTTGGGAAGCCAGATTGCCTTTCAGGCTGCCTACTGCGGCTTTGATGTAACGATTTGGCTGCGCAGCGAGGGCAGCATCGGCCGCACCCAGCCCAAGATCGATCATGTGCGCGAGGAGTACATCGCTGCTATCGAGGGCATGGCGGACGGCACGGGCGAGTGGTGTGCCGGTATCGCCGATAGCGGCCAGCCCTTCGACAAGGAGGCGGCACTCGCCGCCGTTGAGCGTGCCTACTCCACGCTCAAGCTGGAGCTCGATCTTGCCAAGGCCGTGGCCGACGCCGATCTGGTCATCGAGTCTATGGCCGAGGACACCCAGGCAAAGATCGACTTCTACAAGAAGCTCGCCCCGGTCCTGCCGCAAAAGACCGTCATCGTGACGAACTCCTCCACGCTGCTGCCGAGCACCTTTGCCAAGTACACCGGCCGCCCCGAGAAGTACCTGTCGCTGCACTTTGCCAACTCCATCTGGAAGAACAACATGACCGAGGTCATGGCCCAGAGCCAAACCGACAAGCGCTACTTCGACGAGCTCGTCGACTTCGCCAACGATATCCGCATGCTTGCCCTGCCCGTCAACAAGGAAAAGAACGGCTACCTGCTCAATTCCATGCTGGTGCCGTGGCTGCTTTCGGGCCTTGACCTGTATGTCTCGGGCGTGAGCGACCCCAAGAGCATCGATCTCGCGTGGACGCGCGGCACCGGCGCTCCCAAGGGTCCGTTTCGCGTATTCGACACGGTGGGTATCCAGACGGCCTACAACATCGTCATGCAGTATCAGAAGGTCCCGGGCCTGGTGAGCCCGCTGCTCAAGAAGATGATGATGCCCTACAACTTTAAGGCTATGGCATCCGTCCTCAAGAAAATGCTCGACGAAGGTAAGCTGGGCGAAAGCTCGGGCGAGGGCTTCTTCAAGTACTAAAAAATGACATCTCGGGGACGGAGGAAAACGGATCATTTTCGGCCGCCAACAGTGAGAAGATGGACCCAGAAATAGAAAGGAGTGGCAATGGGCCGGCTCGGGCTTTGAGGACAAGCTGCTGCAAGCCCAGGGCGATTTTTCGCTCAACGCGGGCCAGCACAGCGTGACCTATCTGCCAAACGACAAGACGGCAACGACCGGTCGCTACCAGGTGCTGCTGTACGACAACAACTTTGGCGCGGCCAAGAGCTACCCCAAGTTCGACTGGGGCCAGCTGGGCGCCGCGGTGGTGACCGACTATAGCAAGGGCACGCATTCGTTTGGGCGCATCTTTACGGTGGACGAGACCGCGCGCACCTACGAGCTCGAAGACCAGATCGCCGTGCCGTTTTCGGGCTATGTGAGCAGTGCGCAGCACGTTGGCGATTCAAATAGCATGCTCGTGGCATCGGGCCAGGCCAAGACCTTTACCGAGTACGACCGCTACGGTCTACCCATCGCCACCTACGAGATGGAAGCCGAGAAGTACATCTATCGCGTGTACAAGTACGACCTGTAGGGCCGCGCTCTGCATCACTTCACGTCAAATTCCACGCGATCGAGCTCGGGCACATTGAGGTCGATGAGCTTGCGGGCGACGTGGCGGTCGCGTGCCCCGAGCGCCTCGCTTGTCGTCACATGGGCGACAACCTCGCGCGCGACGATGCCCTCCTCGTCGCCTTCGGTGGCCGAGGTCTCGACGGCGACGGTGTAGTCCTTAAAGCCTGGCAGCACCGCCGCAAGCTCGCGCGTGGTTTCAGTGACGCCGTAGCCGTCCTGCACGCCGGCCTGCGCCGAGCCAATGGACCCCGCGGTCATAACGATGCAGGGGATGGCAAAGATCACCGTGCCCACGATGATGTGGCGGCGCACCTTGCGCGATAGCTCGTTGACCTCGGCGTTTTCTTCAGCAGTCACAATACCGTCGCCGTTCAGGTCGCGCTTGAGCGGCACGCGCAAAAGAAGCAGCACGGCTTCGGCAGCCAGTGCGATAAAGACCACGTTGATGCCAAACTCATAAAGCGCCGAGAGAAACAGTGACCCGCTTGCGATGGCGATGCCATAGCCCGCCGCGCACAGGGGCGGCATGAGCGCGGTCGCCACGGCCACGCCGGCGATGAGCGTGGCGGGTTCCTGGTCGCGCGAGTTACCCAGCCCGCCCGCAAAGCCGCCCGCGAGCGCGACGGCAAGGTCCCATACGGTGGGTGTCGAGTTGTCGATGATGGCGGCCGTGGTGGTGCCAAGGGGCGAGAGCTTAAAATACAGCGTGGACGTGATCAGGCAAAAGACCATCTGCAACGCGAGGCTTGCAACGGCCTCGACGGTAATCTCGCGGTCGAGCGTGGCAATGCCGTATGCCATGGCAAGCACCGAGCCCATGAGCGGGCAGATAAGCATGGCGCCCACGATGGCAATGTCCGAATCGATGTCGAGGCCGATGCTCGCGATGAGCATGGCGATGATGAGGATGCACAGGTGAGAGCCGGTCAGGCGCGCCCCATTTACAAAGCGCTTGCGAATCACGTGATAGGGTGCGCGACCCTCGCGAATGTTGAATGCGCGCCTCAGGAAGCGGCCGGCGTTCTCCATGACCTCGCTATAGGCAGGGCGGATGCCGTGGCGCCGGTGATGGCGCTCGCGCAGCCGCTTGAGCTGCTGGTTATCGAGTTTCATGTTCACCTCGCTCCGCCGCGGGCTATGCATCGCGCCCGCTACCTCTACTCTACACCGCGACAGGCGGGGTGGTCATCTTGACGTGAAACTTAGACGAGTAGGTAAAGGGGGCGCGTCAAATGAGACTGAAGCCGAGGGTTTCGGCAGATACAGAAAAGCGCGGGGCCGGATGGTCTCCGACCCCGCGCTCTGCACGGGTGCGTTGTTATTGGGTTTAGCCCAGCAGGCTCAGGCCAACAGAAACAAACGCCAGGATAACGCCGACGATGGACTCGCCGCCCAGCAGACCGCTGGCAACGACCAGGCCCTGCTCCTGGAAGGCGGCGTCCTTGGCGGCCTTTTCCTCGTCCGAAAGACCGGCCTCGGCGTCGCGGTGTGCGGCCCACTTGTCGTAGGCGAGCTTAACGCAGGAGCCCAAGAAGGCCGTGAGCGACATGTAGAACGGCAGGTACACGCCCAGGCCGATCATCATGGCCGGAATGCCGAGCCAGTACATGACGATGCCGGCGATAAAGCCGCCTGCGAACCACGGCACGCTCGGGATACCCGAGACCATGGTGGCTACCACGCTTGCCTGCGCGGCCACAAAGCTCTTGTCGGGGCCGAAGGCGTCCGGACCATAGGCGGTGACGAGCGCGACCATGACAGCGGCAGCGACCAGGGCGCCCACGATGCCGCCAATGGCCTGGCCGACCCACTGTGCGCGCGGGTTGGTACCCAGTACGGCTCCGGCCTTAAAGTCGTTCATGACGTCGCCAGCAAGGCCGCACGCCACGGCCACGATGCCGGCGATAAAGAACAGCTTGACCTGCGCGAGCTGCGCGAAAGCTGCCACGATGAGCATGACGATGAGGCCAAAGATCTCCATGGGATCGATACCCGTCTGGCCGCAGCTCTGAGCGCTCATAATGGTGGTGACAAAGGTGAACAGCGTGACGATGACGGCCGGAACGGGGCCGAGGTCGAGCGCGATGGCAACGATCACGGCGATGGCTGCGGTGCCCAGGCCGATGACGCCGGCGTCGAGCTTAAGCGAGCCCGAGATGAGCGACTGCTCGTCGGTGTCGGTGGAGCTGTCGGCTGCAAGACCGCGGACGATACCGGCGACCTGCGGCAGGATGTCCTTAAGGACGACGGCGACGCCAAAGCCCATCATAAGGCCCATACCGAGGGACTTGACGATACCCTGCGCGGTCACAATATCGAACAGGCCGGCAGCGGTGCCGCCAACGATGATGCCAAAGTTGCCCAGCAGCGCGCCGGCAAACCAGAAGGCGACGGGGGCGAAGCCCACCAAAAAGCCGATGGACAGCAACATGGGCGAGTTGTAGATGGCAAAGGTCACGCCGGGGATATTGAGCGTGCACAGCATGCTGGGCACCACGCCCAGAGCGTCGCGCAGCACGCTGTAGATGCCTGCGATGGACATGGAGCCAAAGAGCTGCTTGCCGGTCTTGCCGCCGGCCTCGGTGGCACGCAGGGTCTGAGCTGCGGCGTTGCCGGTGGGGAACTCCAGCGCGGCGTCCACGATAAAGTGACGGTGGATGAGCGCTGTCGCCAGAAGGCCCAAGATGGTGCCGGCGAGCGCCACGATAAACATGTCGAGCCAGCTGATCTGGTCGGCATAGCCCAGCATCCAGGCGCCCGGGATGGTAAACGCCAGGCCGCCGGCGACCATGGCGCCCGCGGACATGATGGTGTGGGTGACGTTGGCCTCGTTGAGGCTGGCGTTGCCCATGAGCTTCAGGAAGAACAGCGAAATGACGGCAGCGAAAATGATCGGCCAGGGGAGTGCGCCCATCTTGAGGGCGGTATAGGCCGAGCTTGCCGTGATGATCACGCAGCCAAGGACGCCGATGACGACGCCGCGCAGCGTGAGTTGACCGCGCATCGAGGTACGGTTCGAGGGATTGCTCATATAGAACTCCTTTGCGTATATCCGCTTCCCCCGGGAGCGCCGCTACGGATACGGCGCGGGAAGTCGGGTTACCAAGGGCCGCCGCGTGAGCTCGCGCACGACCGCGCACCAGTATAGCCGCAAGCTAGTCATTTTGGGATGACTGGTTTAGGGAGGCGATATACTGCTGGGCAGACGAAAGGAGCGCCGACGATGCTTAATGGGTGCGCATACATATTGACGGTCGACGTGGGCAACACGTTCATTCGCTTTGGCCTGTTTGCCGAGGATTCGGCCGCGGCGCAGGAATGCCCGCTTGCGACGTGCGAGATCACGACGCCGTCGAGCATCACAGCCGACGAGGCGCGCATGAGGCTCACGCAGGTCATGGGCGCGCTGTCAGCCGATGCGGGCATGCCGGGTGTGCTCGTTCCCGCAGCCGCAGTGCTGAGCTGCGTAGTGCCGGCGCTCGAGCGCCCGTGGAAGGTGGCGCTTTCCCGCACTTGCACGGGGCGCGTGCTCACCGTGGGGCCGGGCCTCAAGACCGGCATACCCGTGCACTACGATGATCCGGCCGAGATCGGTCCCGACCGCATCGCCGACGCCGTGGCTGCCCGTGCCGTCTACGGCTCGCCGTGCATTGTGATCGATCTGGGTACCACGACCAATATCGAGGTCATCGACGCGCGCGGAACCTTTGTCGGCGGCGTCATCGCGCCGGGTCTGGCACTTGGCGCCCGCTCGCTTTCGGCCGCTGCGGCGCGCCTGCCGCAGGTCGAGCCCTCGGCACCCACGCATGTGATCGGTCGCAACACGCGCGAGGCCATGCGCTCGGGCGTGGTCTTGGGCGAGGTGGCCCGCATCGACGGCATGCTCGACATGGTGCTTGCCGAGATGCGCGCGACCAAGGCGGCGGGGGAGGGCAGCGTGCCCATTGTCATTACCGGCGACGATGCCGAGGCGCTCGCGGCGTTGGTCGGCCACAGCCTGACGGTAGACGACGCACTGACACTGCGGGGTCTCGCTGAGCTGTATCGCATCAACCAAAAGCCTCGTCGCGCATAAAGCTGAGGACGTCGGCGGGAGAGGAAACAGCCCCACCTTTCACCTGCTACAATGGGTCAAAATGTTGCGATTACGGAGGTGTCTGCCATGTCGGACGATCTTCATCAAACCGCGTCGGGCAAGCGCCGCGACGTTATTAGCTGGGACGAGTTCTTTATGAGCGTGGCCATCGCCGCGCAGCGCCGCAGCAAGGATCCCAATACGCAGGTGGGCGCGTGCATCGCCAGCACCAACCACCGTATCCTTTCGGTGGGCTACAACGGTACGCCCTCGGCACTCAACGACGACTTTTTCCCGTGGGGCACGAGCGACGACCCGTTGCAGGATAAGCACAACTACGTGGTGCATGCCGAGGCCAACGCCGTGCTCAACTACCGCGGCTCGCTCAAAGACCTTGAGGGTTCCACGGTCTACGTCACGCTGTTCCCGTGCCACGACTGCGCCAAGATCCTGGCGCAGGTGGGCGTGGGCGAGGTCGTCTACCTGGACAACAAGTATGCCGATACCGACGACGGCCGTATCAGCCGCCGCATTCTCGACTCCTGCGGCATCAGCTACCGCCAGGTCATCGTCGATGTCCAGATTGGTACCGGGGGACAGGCTCAGCAGTAGCGCGTGCCAACGCCAGCTGGCGGCAAAACAGCCAAAAGAGCCCCGTCCCAAATTGGCTACTCGTGAAAGTCGCGTCTGCGCGCATGGACGGCTCGTGAGCGGGTACATGGCTGTAGTAACATAGCTTCTGTCCGCGGGCGCGCCCGCGTTATTGTGAGAAAGGAGCCCCTGTGGCTGTTAACGAAGAGCTGCTTAAGAAGGTTCTTGAAGAGATCCGCCCCAACCTGCAGGCCGATGGCGGCGATATGGAGTATGTGGGCGTCGACGACGAGGGTGTCGTCAAGCTGGAGCTGCAGGGCGCCTGTGCCGGCTGCCCCATGAGCTCGCTAACCCTTTCCATGGGTATCGAGCGTATCCTGAAGGAGCATGTGCCCGGCGTTACCCGCGTTGAGCAGGTCAATGCTTCCGGCGAGGCCGAGGACCTGTACGACGAGTACGCGCCGTTTTAAGATGCGAAAGCTGCGGACGGTGCGCTCCGCACAGACGTTACGCCCAAATATGCGGCTGCGAGCGTAAGGCCCGCGGCCGCATTTGTATGTAGGGAGCAGGGGACCGATATGCTCAACGACCTCTACCATATGCTTGATCCCGTCGCCATTTCGGCGGGGCCCATCACCATCTACTGGTACGGCTTGGCCTATGTGGTCGGAGCTCTGCTCACGGCGGTCATCATGTATCGCACGCAGCGTCGCTGGGGTTTCGACATTACGGTCGACGACCTGACGAGCGTCGTGGTCGGTGTGGTCTTTGGCCTTATCATTGGCGCCCGCCTGTTCTACGTCATCTTTTACGGCGACGGCTACTACTGGGCGCATCCGCTCGAGATCTTTGCCACCAATGAGGGCGGCATGAGTTTCCATGGCGGCTTGGTGGGCGGCATCATCGGCGGCGTGCTCGTGTGCCGCATGTACAAGCTCGATGCGTGGACTTTGGCAGACCTCGCGGTCATCGGTGCTCCGCTGGCCCTGTGCCTGGGGCGCTGCGCCAACTTTGTCAACGGCGAGCTGTGGGGCAAGCCGACCGATCTGCCCTGGGGCGTGATCTTTGGCGGCACCGCGGGCGATATGCCGCGCCATCCCTCCCAGCTCTACGAGGCATTTCTCGAGGGCATTGTGCTCTTCTGCATTCTGCAGGTGCTCAGCCGCAAAAAACCGCTGCTGCCCCAGGGCACGTTTATGGGCGTGTTTGTGATGGGTTACGGCATCGTCCGCTTCCTCATTGAGTTTGTGCGCGTGCCCGATGCCCAGTTGGGCTATCTGCTGGGCGGCGTCATCACCATGGGTCAGCTGTTGAGCCTGCCACTCGTGATTGCAGGCCTGGCGCTCATCATCTTTGCCCTCCGCCGCAACCGTTCCCAGCGCGTCTACCTCGACGCCTAGCTGTCACATACCACCACAAAGGGGACAGGCACCTTTGTGGTGGTTTTGCCGGGCAACGATGACAGAACAGTAACGTTTCCCCAGATAAAACCTGCCAAAATAAACCTGTCCCTTTTTGGCAGGTTTCTAGAAAGGCTATTCGGACTGTGAAGGATTCCGACCTCTCCGCAACGGCTGCGCGCGACGCCGCCCGCATCGTTTGGTTTAAGCGCTATCCCGCCAAGCAGACGCTCGTCGCATTTTTGCTCGCCCTGCTGGCGACCACGGCGTTTTCCATCGATCCCGCCCCGGTGTCGAGCAACGCGGTCCTGGCGATCGACCCCAAGGCGACGGGCACGCTCTACGTGTGCTACGAGGTACTTCTCTCGTTTGCCGGCCATACCGACGCAGTGATGCTGCTCGCACTTGCCTGTTTGCTCACGCTGCCGTTTCGCTATGTGTTCTTTGGCCGCGGTGACGCTTGGCGTCCGTCGGTCGTGCTGCCATCGCTGTTCTTTGCCGTTTGCATGGTGTTTGGCCGTAGTTACGACCTCACCGATTCGGCCGAGATTGTGCTGGGCGACAAAGCGCGCGTTATCTGCGCCTGGATTGGCGGCGCGGGCTGGATGCTTCTGGCGATTGTGGCCTTCTATCTGGCTTTTGAGTTTTTGGATTGGTTGAGCTCTCGCCGCATTCCGTTTTCGGAGGCGCATTTTGGCCGCGTGTGGCGTGTGGCGCACGCCGTGCTCTCGGTCCATCCTTTTGCCGGGCCGTTTCTTGTGCTCATGATTGTCTGGGCGCCCACGCTTATCGCCTCGCTGCCCGGCCTCTTTATGGGAGATACAGGCGCGCAGATCCGCCAATGGTTCAACTACCCCAACGGCACGAGCGATTACCTACGCCTGCTTAACCCCAACGTGCTGCTCAACGGCCATCATCCGGTGGTGCACACGGCCATCATCGGCTCGTGTGTGCAACTGGGGCTTTCGCTATTCAACAGCGCCAATGCGGGACTTGCCATCTACACCTGTGCCCAATTTGTCATCACGGCCGCCTGCGTGGCCTATTCCATATCGTCGCTGCGCAAGCTGGGCGTGAGCCTGCCGGTCCGCGGCGTCATCTTGCTGTTCTTTGCGTTTATGCCGATGTTCTCAAACTACGCGGCGCTGCTGACCAAAGACGTACTTTTCGCCGATGCGTTTTTGGTGCTGCTCGTTCCGACCGTCAAGCTCGTGGCATGTGGCCTGCCCCGTCGCGATGCCAATGCCGAGCGTGCGGGCGAACGGAAGCCCGTGCTCTTTGCGCGCCATGACTGGCTGTTGCTCGTGCTGGGTGCCATGGGTTCCACGTTTTTGCGCAATGGCGGCTTGGTCTTTCCGTTGGCGGCCTGCGTGATTGCGGCGGCGTTTTGCGCCTGGGACGCGCATGTGGCCCGTCGCGTGGCCAAACAGTCTGGCGTCACGCCCTCATACGCCACGCCGCGCTTCTGCTGGGTCGGCGTGCTCGCAGTGCTTACGCTCTGCCTTGTCTCCAACATGTATTTCACCAGGGTGTTTATGCCGGCGCACGATATCACGCCGGGCTCCAAGCGCGAGATCCTCTCGATTCCGTTTCAACAGACGGCACGCTTCGTCCAAAAGCACGACGGCCTTAATTCGGGCGTTAACCCCAAGGTCAAAGACGATGGCACGATTGAGGAAGCTCCCTGCGACGGCTTGGTGACCGATGAGGAGCGCGCTGTGATTGATCGCGTGCTTAAGTACGAGAACCTGGGCCGTCGCTATAACCCCGACAAGTCGGATGCCGTCAAAAACTGCTTCAATGAGTACGCCTCGCAGGAGGACATCAAGGCCTATTTTGAGGTGTGGGCCCAGATGTTCAAAAAGGATCCCGAGTGCTATATCTCGGCGCTCGTCAATAACTACTACGGGTACTTCTATCCGAGCGCTCGCGATGCGTGGGTCTACAGCACGGCGCGCAGTGCCGAGATCATGGCGAAGCCCGATAACCTCAAGTACTTTGACTTCCATCCGGTCGATAGCAAGGTCGTGCGCTGGTGCGATCATCTGATTAACCTGTACCGCGTGGCGGTGCAGCGCATTCCGTTTATCTCGCTCACCATGAGCTCGGCTACCTACGTGTGGATCATGATCGTCGTGGTGGTCTACCTGTTGCGCCGCCATTCGTGGCGCGCGCTGGCCATCTGGATACCGCTGCTGGGCGTGCTCGCCGTGTGCCTGATCGGTCCATGCAACGGATCGACCTACATGCGCTACCTGTACCCGGTCATCGCCTGCATGCCCTTCGCCATCGGCGCCACCGTCACCCGCAGCGACCTCCTGTGGACCTAACCAAAGACTGGCACATTGGGGCCAGGCTGCTTTGTGCCAAGAGGCTGCATCATCACGACGCCTTCATTTTGGGGTTTATCTTGCAGGCCGGTAGGTATATCATAACGACGTTTGTTTATATTGCCCGAGCATCCACGCTGGGCTTTAGGTCGAAACCGATAGGAGACACGTATGTCCGGACACTCTAAGTGGGCCACAACCAAGCATCGTAAGGGCGCGCAGGACGCCAAGCGTTCCGCCCTCTTCTCCAAGCTCAGCCGCAACATCACCGTTGCTGCCCGTCTCGGCGGCGACCCGCTGCCCGAGAACAACGCCAGCCTCGCCGCTGCCGTTGCCAAGGCCAAGGCTCAGTCCATGCCTAAGGACAAGATCAAGTCCGCTATCGATAAGGCCTTTGGTTCGGGTGCCGATGCCGCCGTCTACGAGAACATCGTGTACGAGGGCTACGGTCCCGCCGGTGTCGCCGTCTACGTCGACTGCCTGACCGACAACCGCAACCGCACTGCCGCCGACGTCCGTTCCGCCTTCTCCCACGCTGGTGGCAACCTGGGCACCTCGGGCTCCGTCGCCTTCCAGTTTGAGCGCAAGGGCCAGATCGTCGTCGCCAAGGAGATCCTGGACGAGAACGCCAAGAAGGAGACCATGATCGCCAACGGTGCTGCCGGTGACGAGGATGAGTTTATGATGGCGATCGCCGAGGCCGGTGGCGAGGACTACGAGGACGCCGGTGAGGAGTGGATCGTCTGGACCGCCGCCAACGACGTCATGGCTGTCTCCAAGGCACTCGAGGAGCAGGGCGTCCAGGTCAAGGGCTCCGAGACCACCATGGTCCCGACCACCCCGACCGAGGTCTCCGGCGCCGACGCCAAGAAGGTTCAGCGCCTCATCGACCGTCTTGAGGAGCTCGACGACGTCCAGGACGTCTACAGCACCATGGACATGACCGACGAGGTCATCGCTGCCCTCGAGGAGGAGTAGCGCCCGCACGGATTGAGCCGTGCATATCTGGGCATAATGAAGCGAGCATGCAAGCCTCGTGGAATAGATGAGCCGGATCCGCGTGCATGAGGCACCGGACCCGGCTCTTTTATAATGATGCGAATCGTTTTGCATTCTGTGGATCGAGATTTGAAGGGAGCGCCGCATGCGCGTGCTCAAACGAGCCCTGGCGATCGTGTATCTTGCCGCCGCCGTCGTGGCGCTGGGTACGTTGGTCTGCCAGTTTTGGGGGCCATATGCCTATCGCTTTATGCTGCTGATGCGCGATCCGCTGCCTCGCATCGTTGTTACGGCGTGCGGCGGCGTCGTGGCGCTCGGCGTGCTCGTGGGTTTCTTCCGCCTGGTGTTTGCTCGTCGCGAGCCGTCCTGCGTGCATCCGGCGGGGGAGCGTAATATCGAGGTCACGCTCGCGGCCCTCTCCTCGTGTGCCCGCACCGCGGCAGAGCGCGACGACCGCGTGATGGTCGAGCATGTCGAGGCGCGCGTGCAGGGCTCCGACGAATCGCGCGTCCGTTTTAAGGTCGACGCCATCGCGCTCGACGACCGGGACATGGCTTCCCTTGCCACCGCGATGCAGCAGCGTATCGAGGAGGCCTGCGACACCATGCTCGGTACGCCGGGCACGATCGCACGCGTTCGTTTTTTGCCGTCCAAGACTACCGTCCAGACCGTGGAGGTTTCCGGTGAGTGATACCAATCAAGACAAGACCGTTCGCACTCCGCGCCTGACCATCGATCAGAGCGCTGCGCCGGCAGGCGAGGTCGTCGATCCCAAGGTAGAGGGCGCCGAGTCGCATGACGCGGTCGCCGATGATTTTGATGAGGCCATGGGTCTCATCAAGGGTACGGGGGCAGCCATCTGGAGCTATGCCGTCCGTCATCCCAACACCACGCTTGGAGCCGTCGCTGGTTTTGTGCTCGCCGTGCTGGTGCTCACGCTCGGCCTGTGGGATACGCTCGTCATTGCTTTCTTTGTGCTGATCGGCGCCGTGATTGGCCAGATCCGCGACGGCGAGAACGGGATCGTTAACTTCTTCGGCCGTCTGTTTAGCGGTCGCTAGCATGTATTCGACCGCCGCGTGTGCGGTGGGCATAAGGAGGAACCATGGCTTTTAACACGAAGGTCGATGTGGCCGATACCGAGCTCGAGGCGGACGAGACCGTCGCTGCCGAGGCCGAGGACGTAACGCTCGAGGACGAGGCGCTCGTCGAGGCCGAACCCGCCGACGATGCGGACGAGGACGATGAGGAAACAGACGAGTCTGAGGATTCGCTGACCTATTCCAACGGTGTGATCGAGAAGATCGTCGCCATGGCCACCCGCGAGGTGCCGCACGTCCTGGGCATGAAGGGCAACCTCATGCACTTTGTGCAGGAGCAGTTCGGTGCCGAGAATCTGACCAAGGGCGTGACGGTCGAGGTCACCGATGACAACCGCGTGGTCGTCAACATTTCCGTCATTATCGAGTACGGCGCCTACGCGCCCGCGATTTTCGACGACGTTAAGGCGCGCGTGACCGAGCGTCTGGCCGCGATGACCGGCCTTGAGGTGGCAGGCGTCAACCTGCGCATCGAGGATGTCATCACCCCCGAGGAGTACGAACACCGCACCAACCAGCACGAGTAACCTACCAAAAAGGGATGTTTATTTTGGCAGGTTTTATCTGCGAAAACGTCAAACGGCCGGCCGCACGGATGTATGTGCGGCCGGCCGTTATTTGTATGTCCCCGATGTAGGCATACCGCTCGTCTAACTAGGGGTTGCAATCGTCGCGTTCCGCGTTACCCTAATGGGCGCATTGTTTCCAAATTGTTAACGAGGGGTTGCCGTAATGGCTGACGAGCACGAAACAGAAAGCCAGGCATGGGCGATTGAGGCTGCCGCGGCAGAGGCGGCATCGCGAGCTGCCGAGGAGGTACATCGTCCTCCCGTGGTGCCGATGGAACGCGTGGTTGATCGCACCGATATCGAGCGCGGCGAGCGTGCCGGCCAAAAGCGTAGCCAGGAGCCAGGCTTCCCGCGCTTTTTCGCCGAGCTCAATCTGGGCCTGATTCTTACGGCTTTTGCCATCGTTGCGTTTAAAACCCCTAATCACTTTGCTTTTGGCGGCACCTCGGGCGTGTCGGTTATTCTGTCCACGCTGTTCCCGACCCTGCCCGTCGGCGTCTTTATGTGGATTATCAACGCGGTTCTCGTCGTTTTGGGCTTTATCTTTTTGGAGCGCAAGGCAATCCTGTGGAGCGTCTTCGCCTCGTTTGCGCTGTCTGCCTATGTTTCGCTGTTCGAGCTCTTTATCCCGACCGATGTCTCGATGACAGGCGATATGTGGCTCGACCTGTGCTTTGCTGTCATCTTGCCGGCGCTCGGCAGCGCCATCGTCTTTGATATCGGCGCCTCGACGGGCGGCACGGATATCCTCGCCATGATCCTCAAGCGACGCACCACGCTCGAGATTGGCCGCGCGCTGTTGCTGGTCGATATCGGCATCGTGACCATCGCGGCCTTCTTGTACGGTCCGCGCGTCGGTCTGTACTGCGTGCTCGGCCTGTTTGCCAAGACGCTTGTGGTCGACAAGGCCATCGAGAGCATTCACCTGCGCAAAGTCTGCACGATCATTTGCTCCGAGCCGCGCAAAGTTGAGGAGTTTATCGTCAAACATCTCAACCGTACGGCGACTATCAGCCGCGGCTACGGTGCCTTTTCGGGCAAGTGCGTGACGGTGATCATGAGCGTGCTGAGCCGTCGCGAGGCCGTGCAACTGCGCCGCTATGCGCGCGAGGTCGATCCGGGTGCCTTTATCACGATTGTCGACAGCTCCGAGATCGTCGGCAAGGGTTTCCGCGGCACGAACTAGCGCGGACACACTCATCAAACAATCGAAAAGCGCCTCGCGCGTTGCAAATACGTCATCTAAGAGTATTTGTCCTCACATTGGGTGATAATGATGCCAAAGACATCGTTTGCGATCCAGGTGATTCGCTCTAGATACGAAGGGATGATTTCGATGTTCTGTTCGCAGTGTGGCGCCCCCATGGGCGATAACGACAAGTTCTGCGGCGTGTGTGGTGCCCCCAATGTCGGTGCTGCAGCTTCCACCCCTCAGGGTCAGCCTCAGCCTCAGCAGTTTGTTCCTCAACCTGTCGCGAACGCGTCCAAGGGCTGCACGGCTCAGGCGTTTGAGGATATGACCAAGACTCCGGGCGTGCTGCAGCGCGTGTGCCAGATTGCCTTTTTGCCGGCGCTTATCTGTGTCGTGTCGGTACTCGTGCTGTTCATCCCCGTTATCGGCGGTATTGCGGCTGCCATCGGCTTTTTGGCTGCCTACGTGGCGAGCGTGTGCGGTTCGGGCTTTGGCATCGAGTGGGGTCGCGACCTGTCGCTTAAGATCGATGACGGCATGGGTCGTCCGTTGATGCGTTCCACGTCGTTTGGTCTCGGAATCTTTTCGAGCGTTATTTCGGTCGTACTCGAGTTTATCGCTGCCATTCCCATTATCGGTGTAGTGCTTTCGCTGGTGGAGGGCGTGGTAATTGGCGCCGCGGGCTCGTATTCTTATTACGGCTCTTATGCGCTCGAGGCTGCGCTGTTTGGCTCGCTTGGCCTGCTTGTCCTGGCTATGATTGCCACGGCGGTCCTGGGGGTCTTCTTTAAGATGTTCGCCGACATTGCCGTGATGCACTTTGCGGTGACCGGTCGCGTCGAGAGCGCGTTTTCGCTCGATAAGGTTTGGGCAGCCTTTAAGAACAATAAGACCAAGCTGTTCTGCGCTTCGTTCCTTCCCGAGTTTTTGACGGGCCTGGTCGCCAACGTTGTCACATGGATCTTGACGGTCGTCTTTGGCGCCGTTGCCTCTGTCGGTATGTATAGCTACTACTATCGTCCTACGGGTATTGAGGCGATTGTTGCCGGCGGTGGCATCACACTCGTGCTGTTCCTGGTGCTGGTCGCTTTTGTCACCGTATTTCTTACGGTCTTTGGCAAGATGCTCAAGCACCGTGCCGTTGGCTATTGGGTCGCGCGTTATGCAAGCGAGTGGGCCGACGAGGACAAGGATGACGTCCTGACCTTTGTATTGCCCTTCGAGAAGAAGTCCACTCCCTCGGGTTACAGTGCTCCGGATATCGCGCCTGAGCCCAAGCCCGCGCCCGAGCCGGCGCCCGTGCCTGAGCCTGCGCCTGCGCCTGCGCCTGAGCCCGAGCCGGCGCCCGAGTCGGCACCTGCACCTGAGCCGGCGCCCGCGCCTGAGCCGGCGCCCGAGTCAAGTTCCGACGAGGACCCTCAGGACGAGTAGCATGCCGCCTGCCATTTGGGGACGGGGTAGAAATGGTAGAAATAACGCTTGACAGATGAGCGGGGGCGGACGTTTCGACGCGTCCGCCCCTGCTTTGCTTTAGCCAGGCTGTTATGGATGGGTGTGACGACTACTCGTCGTGTTTCTCCTCGCGGCGAGCGGCGGCGCGGGCTTCGTGGATGCCCTTGATTGCGGCATGGCGAGCCGTGCGGGCGTCGTGGATGGCGTCACGAGCCTCGGCGGTCGTCGCCTTGGCAGAGCGCAACTTGGCGGCCAGATCGGGGTTGGTTTCGGCGACCGCGGTGATCGCGGGGCCGTCGAGCTCCTCTTGCGTGGGCTCGGACAAAAAGTCGATAGCATACTGGGCGGCCACCATGGAGCCCTTTGCCAGCACGGTCTCGTCGATCTTGTAGAAGCAGGAATGTTGGGCGTACGTGGCGCCAATTTTGGGGTTACGCGTACCTACAAAGGCGAGCACGCCCGGCACACGGCGCAGGTACTCCGAAAAATCCTCGCCCGAAAGTGTGCCGCGATAATGGCCTTGGCCGGCGGGACCCAGACACTTAATTACGGCCTGACGGCAGCGCTCGCTCGAGGCCGCGTCGTTTTCGACCTTGTAGTTGGCGATGGTGTAGTCGGTGAGCTCTGCCTCGGCGCCCAAGGCGGCCGCGGTATGCTCCACGATGCGGCGCATAAGCTCCGGCATTTCCTCGTGGGTCGAATCTCCGTAGGTGCGCACCGTACCGGCGAGGTAGGCCGTGCCGGCGATAACGTTGCGCGCGGTGCCGCCATGCAACTCGCCAACGGTGATGACGGCCGGCTCGTAGGGGCTGATTTCGCGCGAGACGATGGTCTGCAGGGCGTTGACGATCTCGGCGGCAACCATGACAGCGTCGTGGCCGCGCTGGGGCATAGCGCCATGGCACGAGGTACCGCGGACATCGATGCGGAACCAGTCGGTATTGGCCATGCGCGGGCCAGGCTCGCAGCTTACGGTGCCGGCGTCGACCTCGCTCCAGATATGCGCGGCGTAGGCGCCATCGACGCCGTCGAGCACGCCCGTGCCGATCATGAGTTTGGCGCCCTGGCCGTTTTCCTCGCTGGGCTGGAAGACGATGCGGACCTCGCCGTGGATGTCGTCGGTCATATGGCGCAGGATTTGCAGCGTGCCGAGCATCATGGCGATGTGGCAGTCGTGGCCGCAGGCGTGCATGCAGCCCTCGTTGACGCTGGCGAAATCCTCGCCGGTCTGCTCGGTGACGGGCAGGGCGTCGATGTCGGCACGCAGCAGGATGCGGCGGCGCGGCGTGCCGTCCTCGCGATAGGCGTCAGGCGCGGTGCCGCGAAGGGTCGCTACCAGACCCGTCTTAAGCGGGCGCTCGTAGGGGATATTCATGGCGTCGAGCTGGTTGGCGATGTCGGAAGTCGTGCGCTCTTCGGCGAGGCTCAGCTCCGGGTACTTATGGAAGTGCCGGCGCTGCTTGATGATATAGGGCTCAAACTCGGCGGCGATATCTTGGATGGCCGCGGTGACGTCGTCAGCCGCGCGAGCCTCGGTCGCCGCCATAATCTGCTGTGCCTTGGTCTTCGTCATGGTCGATTTGCTCCTTGCTGGGTTGATCGCAAAATCGTACAGGCTCTCTCCAGTATGCCACCTGCCGCTAGGGCTGGTAAAGTTGCCGTTTGCCGCTTGGGGTTTTGTTGCAAGGGCAGGGGAGTACACTCGGGGGTGTTGAATTTCCTGCCAGAGATGGGGATGCCCATGCAACATATCGATCGGATCATCCGCTCCAAGAACGTTTTTACCGCCCAAGACGGCATCGATACCGCCCGCGAGTTGGCGATCGCCATCGCAGGCGACCGTATCGTCGCAGTCGGTGCGCCCGATGACGTGATCGCCGCCGCTCCCGCCGCCACGCTGGTTATCGACTACGGCGAGCAGTTTATCTGCCCCGGTTTCCACGACGCGCATCTGCACTTCTTCCACACCTCGGTTGGCTCCTCGCCGTATATGCTCATGGATATGGGCACGTCCGAGGCGGCGCTGGTGCAGCACGCGCTCGAGTTTTCCCAGGACCTGCCCGATGACGCTTGGGTTGTGACGCAGGGTTGGCGCGACTACCGTTGGGACCCGCCCGAGCATCCTACCAAGGCGTCGCTCGATGCGGCATTCCCCGATCGTCCCTGCGTTATGTATTCGGGTGACGGCCACACGCTGTGGCTCAACAGCCGCGCACTCGAGGCACTTGGCGTTACACGCGACAGCGAGCCACCGGCGGGCGGCAGCTACGACAAGGACGCAAACGGCGAGCTCACGGGCATTGCGCACGAAGCGGCTGCCATGCAGCTGTTGCCGCGCTGCCTTGAGTGGCTGGGCGAAGATCGCATCGCAAGCGCTTACGCCGATCAAATGAGGCGCATGGCCGAGCAGGGTATTACCTCGATCTGCGATATGTCGCTCATGCCCATGCCGGGCTGCGATTTTATCCGCGACGATGTCTACGACAAACTGCAGACGGCCGGCAAGCTGGGCATTCGTGCCCATCTGTTCCCCACGCTGCTGGATGACCAGTCGCGTCTAGAAGAGCTGCAGGTACGTTACGCGAACAACGCACTGCTTTCGGCGCCGGGTTTTAAGCAGTTCTTCGACGGCGTGTCGAGCGAACACACGGCATATCTCACCGAGCCCTATACCAATCCGCGCTTCCCGGGCGACCAGGGCCGTCTGACGGTCCCGGCTGAGCGCATGCGCAAGCTGGTTCTGGCGGCCGCGGAGCGAGGCCACACCGTGCGCATCCACGTCATTGGTGACGGTGCGATTCATGCCGCACTGGATATCTTCGAGGAGGCCGCCGACCTGTACGGCCTGCCCCAGCACGGCCATAATACGCTCGAGCATCTGGAGAACCTCCTGCCCGAGGACATCGACCGCCTACGCAAACTCAACGTGGTTGCTTCGAGCCAGCCCTGCCACATTACACTCGACCCGGGTGGACCGGAGCGCGATCTGGGCCTGGAGCGCAGCCGCATCATGTGGCCGTTCGCAACCTATAAGCAGCGCGGCATTCGCCAAGCCTTCGGTACCGACAGTCCTATCACGCCCGTTACCAGCATGAACGTGCTCTACACGGCTATCACGCGCCAGGACCCCAAAAGCCACTGGCCCGAGGGCGGCTGGTTGCCGAGCGAGCGCATCGATGCAGCAACGGCTCTGCGCAACTACACCCTGGGCAGTGCCTATGCAGCGGGCGACGAGCAAAACCTTGGCAGCTTGGAGCCTGGCAAGTACGCCGACCTGGTAGTCCTGGACCAAAACCCGCTCACCATCGACCCCCAAGAGCTCCAGGCCACCAAGGTTCAGGCCACCTACCTGGCAGGTAACTTGATCTACGAGCGCTAGCCCCATACCCCACTCATAAGGGGCACGTTTCAGCAACGTGCCCCTTTCTTATTCGCACCATCTGCATCGCCATTTTGCTGCACCGACTTTTTTGAATACCGGGACCGAATTAGTTAACCTGGCTCCCGTGTGGCTCCGGAGGGGCGGGGCATAAGGTTTATCGCGAGTTCCGCACGAGCCGAAGGCCACTTAATGTGGCCTTCGTGCGAGCAGGACTGCCCGAGCAGGAAACCTTATGCCCCGCCCCTCCGGAGCCACACGGGAGCCACCGCTAAGTTATCCCCCGGCATTCAGAAAATCTAAGTGCCAAAAAATAAGATTTTTTGACTCTGTGTTGTATAACCCGCCATTCGTGGGTACCATTCAACGCGTACGCAAACAAAAAGGGTTAATTCGCGTGGCATAACCACGCGGCCCAAAAAGGAGGAGACAAGCATGTCGTCTTTGAAGCCGCTTGCAGATCGTGTTCTGGTCAAGCCCGACGAGGCCGAGCAGAAGACCGCTTCTGGTCTGTATATCGCCAGCAACGCTCAGGAGAAGCCGCAGCGCGGCACCATCGTTGCCGTGGGCGCCGGCAAGGTCAACGACAAGGGTGAGCGCATCCCCATGGACGTCAAGGTTGGCGACGTTGTCATCTACGGTAAGTTCGGTGGCAACGAGGTCAAGGTCGACGGCGAGAAGTATCTGCTGATGCGCGCCGACGACATCTACGCCGTCGTCGAGGCCTAGTCTCACCAGGCTCTCTGATTCGTCTTTGAACGCGGTCGCCGCATAGGACTCGGAAGCGGCGACGCGAGTCACATTTCTTTTGGAGGATTACTCACCATGGCAAAGAACATTACGTTCAACACCGATGCCCGCGCTAAGCTCGCCAAGGGCGTCAACACTCTGGCCGACGCCGTTACCGTCACCATGGGTCCCAAGGGCCGCTACGTCGCCCTGCAGCGCACGTTCGGCGCTCCGACCATCACCAACGACGGCGTTTCCGTCGCCAAGGAGATCGAGCTCGAGGACAACATCGAGAACATGGGTGCCCAGCTGGTGAAGGAGGTCGCCACCAAGACCAACGACACCGTGGGTGACGGCACCACCACCGCAACCCTGCTCGCCCAGGCCATCGTCAACGACGGCCTGCGCAACGTCGCCGCTGGCGCCAACCCGCTGGCCATCCGTCGCGGCATCGACAAGGCCGTCAACGCCGCCGTCGCCGAGATGAAGAAGCAGGCCAAGCCGGTCGAGACCAAGGAGCAGATTGCTTCCGTCGGTACCATCTCCGCCGGTGACCCCGAGGTCGGCGAGAAGATCGCTGAGGCCATGGAGGTCGTGGGCAAGGACGGCGTCATCACCGTCGAGGATTCCCAGACGTTCGATATCACCATCGACACCGTCGAGGGCATGCAGTTCGACAAGGGCTACGTCTCCGCTTACTTCGTCACGGACAACGACCGCATGGAGGCCGTGATGAAGGATCCGTACATCCTCATCACCGACCAGAAGATCTCCAGCGTCCAGGACATCATGCCTGTTCTCGAGGCTGTCCAGCGCGCTGGCCGTGGCCTGCTCATCATCGCTGAGGACATCGACGGCGAGGCCCTGCCTACCCTCGTCCTCAACAAGATCCGTGGCGCCCTCAACGTCTGCGCCGTCAAGGCTCCGGGCTACGGCGACCGCCGCAAGCGCATCCTCGAGGACATCGCTGTCCTCACCGGTGGTCAGGCTGCTCTGGACGAGCTGGGCGTGAAGGTCGCTGACATCACCGCCGATATGCTCGGTACCGCCAAGTCCGTCACCATCTCCAAGGACAACACCGTCGTCGTCGGCGGCGCTGGCTCCAAGGAGGCCATCGACGCCCGCATCGCTCAGATCAAGGGCGAGATGGAGAACACCACCTCTGACTTCGATCGTGAGAAGCTCCAGGAGCGCCTGGCCAAGCTCTCCGGTGGCGTTGCCGTTATCAAGGTCGGCGCTGCTACCGAGTCCGAGCTCAAGGAGATCAAGCATCGCGTCGAGGACGCCCTGCAGGCTACCCGTGCTGCTGTCGAGGAGGGCATTGTCGCCGGTGGCGGTGTCGCCTTCATGGATGCTGCTCCTGCGCTCGATGCTGTCGAGATCGACGACCCCGAGGAGAAGATTGGCGTCGATATCGTCAAGAAGGCTCTGACCGCTCCGGTCGCTACCATCGCCAAGAACGCTGGCTTTGAGGGCGCTGTCGTGGTCGACAAGGTTGCCGAGCTGCCCGCCGGCCAGGGTCTCAACTCTGCTAACGGTGAGTGGGGCGACATGATTGAGATGGGTGTCCTCGACCCCGTCAAGGTCAGCCGCGTCACCCTGCAGAACGCTGCTTCCGTCGCCAGCCTGATTCTCATCACCGAGGCCACCGTCTCCGATGTGCCCAAGAACACTCAGCTTGAGGACGCTATCGCTGCTGCCACCGCTGGTCAGCAGGGCGGCGGTATGTACTAAGGCCGACAAGGTCTAGAACTCCCACCGGGAATCCGGGGGCGTGACGGGGTTTCTCTCCGGAACGTCCTCGGACATGCAAAGAGGCTCCGCATCGCGCTTCGCGCTGCGGAGCCTCTTTGCGTCCTGCGGAATGTTCCGGAGAGAAACCCCGTCACGCCCCCGGATCCCCTGCGTTTACGGCCTTGAGGTCGGCGTGGGCGGAGAATGTGGTTGATGGGGATACGTGTCCCTTTCGCTGTTTCGCGCTTTGCGCGAAAGGCGCGCTACTTTGGAGCGAACGGAGAACGTGGTTGTTGCGGCAACTGATCCCCACCATAAATTACCCTTGGCATACTTGCGCGAAAGCCTGCCCGTGCTACACTTGCAATTGCTGTTTCAGGGCGGGGTGAAATTCCCCACTGGCGGTAAATCGGGCGGTGCCAAAGGGGTACCGTGGCGCAGGAAACGTGCCTGCGGCCGAGCCGATGAGTCCGCGACCCGTGTGTGCGTTGGTTCGCATGCCGGCTGAACTGGTGAGATTCCAGTACCAACGGTTAGAGTCCGGATGAAAGAGGCAGGTGATCTTATGTCTGAACAGTCGCAGCATATCCATTTTGAGAACACGAATAGGTGGAGCACCAAACAGCTCGTTACCATGGCGTTGATGTGCGCCTTGGGAGCACTGTTTATGTATGTGCAGCTGCCCATCCTCCCCTCGGCGCCGTTTTTGACGTACGATCCGTCGCTGGTGCCGGCGATGGTGTGTGGATTTGCGTATGGCCCTGGTGCCGGCACCGCTGTTGCCGCTATGGCGATCGTTATCCATGCGCTTACCACGGGCGATTGGGTCGGTGCGCTTATGAACTTGGTTGCCACGCTGGGCTATATTCTGCCTGCGGCTATCGTCTACCAGAAGATGCATACCTATAAGGGTGCCGTGATTGGCCTGGCGCTCGGCGTCATTGCCGCTACGGTGCTGTCTATGGTCGCAAACCTGACCATCGGCGTTTGGTTCTGGTATGGCTCGGCCGATGTGATTTTGCCACTCATGCTTCCTGCTGTTCTGCCGTTCAACCTTATCAAGACCGTGCTTAACTCGGTATTGACGCTTGCAGTGTACAAGGCGGTCTCTAATCTCATCACGCCCAAGAAGGACCAGGTCAAAGGTCGCGCATGATTGAGTGTCGGGGCGTTTCCTTTAGCTATGACGGTGTTGCACCGGCGCTCGATGGCATCGATCTGAACATCGAGGAGGGGGAGTTTTTCTGCATCCTCGGTGGCAATGGGTCGGGCAAGTCGACGTTTGCCAAGCATCTGAATGCACTGTTGCAGCCCGATGCGGGCACGGTGCGTATCAACGGCATGGATGCGTCCGACCCCGAGCTGGTCTACGACATTCGTTCGACCGCGGGCATGGTATTCCAGAATCCCGATGATCAGCTGGTGGCAACGCTTGTCGAAGATGACGTTGCGTTTGGTCCCGAAAACCTTGGCGTGCCATCGGCGCAAATTGCGCAGCGCGTACGCGAGGCGCTGAAGGGCGTGGGCCTGGTGGGCTTTGAGCACCACGAGACCCACACGCTTTCGGGCGGCCAAAAGCAGCGCGTGGCGCTTGCCGGCGTGCTCGCCATGGAACCGCGCGTGCTCATATTGGACGAGGCTTCCTCGATGCTCGATCCGCGTGGGCGTCAGGGCCTCATGAAGGCTTGCCGCGCGTTGCACGATCGCGGCATGACCGTCGTGATGATTACGCACTTTATGGAAGAGGCCGCCGAGGCCGATCGTGTCGCGGTGTTTCGGGCGGGGCGCGTTGCCATGCTCGGTACGCCCGAGGAAATCTTGACGCGGGCAGACGAACTTGCGCAGCTCAACCTGGATATGCCGGCGTCGTGCTGTCTGGGCAGGTCGCTTCGTGCGAAGGGCGTGCCCGTTTGCGCGCAGGTGCGCGAGGCAGATATGGTCTCCGAGATTGCACAGGCTTATACCGAGCGGAGCGGGTTGGACATCGCAGAGCAGCCTTCCGCATCCGATTCTCATGTGCTTGACAATGGATCCTCTGCGGCCGACGGGATGGGCGCGTCGGAGCCCGTCATCGAGATTTCGCATCTCTCGCATAGTTACTCGCTGAGCGCCCGCGAGCGCCGTCGATGGCACAAGCGCTCGACCACTGCGGACGCATCGAGCAAACAGGCCCTTTGGGGCAACGATCCAAACAGCCCCTGGGCGCTTCGTGATGTTACGCTGACGGTGCGTCGCGGTGAGTTTCTGGGACTGGCGGGTCATACCGGCTCGGGTAAATCGACGCTGGTTCAGCATCTCAACGGGTTGATTCGTCCGCAGGAGGGAAGCGTTTGCGCGCTGGGGCTCGACCTATCAAACAAGAAAGACGCCGCCGCGGTTAAGGCCAAGGTCGGCATGGTGTTTCAGTATCCCGAGCGCCAGCTATTTGCCGAGACCGTGGCGCAGGACGTGGCGTTTGGCCCGCGTAACCTTGGCCTGCCGCAAGACGAGGTCGCACGCCGTGTCGCATCATCGCTCGCACGCGTGGGCTTCGACGTTGCCGCGATAGGCGACAAGAGCCCCTTTGAGCTTTCGGGCGGCCAGCAGCGGCGTGTGGCGTTTGCTGGCGTGCTTGCTATAGAGCCCGAGGTCCTAGTACTCGATGAGCCCATGGCAGGGCTCGATCCGGCTGCGCGCAGGGATTTCCTAGGGCTCATCGATCGACTCCATCGCGAGGGCCTGACCGTTGTCATGGTTTCGCACAGCATGGATGACCTGGCAAATTGTTGTGACCGTATCGTTGTAATGAACGAGGGCGCGGTGTTTGCCGAGGGAACGCCCTCGCAGGTTTTTGCGCACGCGAACGAGCTCAAGTCGATTGGCCTGGGCGTTCCTGCCGCCCAGCGTATGGCGCTGGCGCTCGCACAGGCCGGCGTGCCGCTCCGCTGCGACAGGCTTTATACGGTTGAGTTGTTAGCCGATGAGCTGGCCGGCTTGCTACCGGGCTGCGCGGACGGGCCTTTGAGGGTTCCGTCTCAGACCGGTTCCAAGATAGCCACGCGAGAGGAGGGCTGCTAATGGAGGCGTTCTCATTTGGCAGCTACTATCCCGGGGATAGCGCGGTGCATCGTCTGGATCCGCGCACTAAGCTGCTCCTAGGTTTCGCATTTCTGATCACTGTGCTCACCGTCGGAAGCTTCCGCGGGCTGGTGCCGGTTGCAATGTTTGTCGTGCTGGTCTATGTCGCAGCCCGGGTGCCGTTGCGCCGGGTCCTATCATCGATGGCACCACTGCTGGCGATTGTCGTGGTGGTCGCGGTACTCAACCTGTTTTCCGACCAGAGCGGCCGCACCCTGTGGCAGCTTGGCTTTTTGCAGGTGAGCGAGGGCTCGCTGCGTTCTGCGGCGTTTATGGCGTGCCGTCTGACCCTGATGATGGCCGGCATGAGCGCCATTACACTCACCACACCGACGCTCGACCTCACCGCGGGTTTTGAGCGCCTGCTCGCACCATTTGCACGCGTGGGGCTTCCGGCGCACGAGCTCGGCATGATTATGGGTATCGCGCTGCGGTTTATGCCGCAATTTGCAACCGAGATGAAACAGACGACCGATGCACAGGCAAGCCGCGGCGCGCGCGTGACGGGCGGTCCGCTCGGCGGTGTGCGCATGCTCGGCAGTGTGGCGATTCCGCTGTTCACCGGCGTGTTCCGTCATGCCGAGACGCTTTCGGCCGCCATGGATGCGCGCTGTTATCACGGCGAGCAGGGACGCACGCGTCTGCATGCGCTTACGTTTGGCCGCGGGGATGCACTGGCCGCGGTGGCGATGGCGCTGCTGGTGACATGCGTTGTCGTTATCAATCTTCAGCTCGTCTAAGCTCGATTCGAGCGCAAGAAAGGGGTCTCTATGACCGACATCGATCGCACGGCTCAGCTCGAACGCGTCTGCACGTATCTCAGACGCATTCCGGCGTGGTATCTTGCCACGACCGATGCGAGCGACGGGCATCAGCCCCGCGTGAGGCCGTTTTCGTTTGCCATGGTTGATGACGGCAAACTGTGGTTTTGCACGTCGCGCGACAAGGACGTGTGGGCGGAGTTGAGCGCGAATCCCAAGTTTGAGGTATCGGGCTGGAAGCCGGGGGAGTGCTGGATCGTGTTAACCGGTGAGGCCGCGCTCGAGGACGATGCATTCGTGAGCGACAAGGTGCGCCAGGCGGGCTTTAAGCACATGGTGGGCATTGGCGAGCAACACGATAGTGCCAACGACGGCCGCCTTGCGTTCTTCTCGGTCCGCAACATCGCCGCGCGGTTCTGCGATATCGACGGCAGCGAAGAGCTCCTCGAGCTCTAATTTCCCAAATTAACTACCCATTCCAAAAAGACTGGTCAGGCGGCAGGAGGAAACGTGGACGGATTGAATACGGTGCTGGAGTATCTGACGTCGGTGCCGGCGTGGTATCTGGCGACGAGCGTGGACGGGCAGCCGCATGTGCGTCCGTTCTCGTTTGCACAGATTCAGGACGGCAAGCTGTGGTTTGTGACGGCGCGCACCAAAGATGTGTGGCAGGAGCTGCTGCAAAACCAGCGCTTTGAGGCCACGAGTTGGTGGCCGGGCCACGGTTGGTTGATCCTGCGCGGGCGTGCGGGGCTGGAAGACCGGGCTTCGAGCGAAATGCGCGAGGCCGGATGGAAACATCTTGAGCGCTTGAGCGAGCACTATGAGGGGCCTAACGACCCCACGCTTGTTTTCTTTAGCGTCGAGGATCCCGAGGCTTTTATCTGCAATCACGACGAATGGGTGCCGGTCGAGCTCTAACCAGCTGGCTCATCCCAACAACTTGGTTTTTCGCATGGGCGGGCCCCGTATTGCCTGACGCCGTTAGGAGCGCCGGGCAATACGGGACCTGCTCTATTTGTCAATTCCTTCAAGCGAATATGTCGGGAATGTTTCAATGCATGAACATGCAAGCTATTTACGTATTCATGCATCTTTCGGTGCTAAAGTTTCAAGCCACTTCATAACGACCGCTGCGAAATGCGCATCGGTGCATAAATCGCAGACAAGGAGTCTGATATGTCTTTGAAGGTTGGAATCGTCGGCGCGGCTGGATATGCCGGAGCCGAACTCATTCGCCTCGTGCTCGGCCATCCCGAGTTTGAACTTGTTGCCATTACGTCCAACGCCGATGCCGGCCAGCCGCTGTCCGCGGTGTATCCGAGCTTTGCTGGCGTGAGCGACCTGGTTTTCACCACGCATGACGCCCCCGAGCTCAAGAGCTGCGATGCGGTCTTTCTTGCCGTGCCGCACACGGCTGCCATGGCACAGGTGCCTGCACTGCTTGCCGCAGGCGTTTCCTGCTTTGATCTTTCGGCCGATTACCGTCTGAGCGACGCGTCCGTCTTTGAGGCATGGTATGCCGCCGAGCACACGAGCCCCGAGTTGCTCAAGACCCGCGCTTTCGGCCTGCCCGAGCTGTTCTGCCAGGACTTAGAGACCGCTGCTTCCAGCCATGCCGCTGGCAGGCCCGTGTTGGTCGCCTGCGCCGGCTGCTATCCCACCGCAACGAGCCTTGCGGCCGCTCCTGCCGTGCGTGCGGGCTGGGTGGCCGAGAACGGCCCCGTAATCGTCGATGCCATTAGTGGCGTGACGGGTGCTGGTAAGTCCTGCAACGCCCGCACCCATTTTTGTAGCGCTGACGAGAACCTGGAGGCCTATGGCGTGGGCAAGCATCGCCATACGCCCGAAATCGAGCAAATTCTGGGCCTGACCGACCGCGTCGTCTTTACTCCGCACCTGGCACCGCTCAAGCGCGGCCTGCTCTCTACGGTGACGCTGCCGCTCGCGCCGCAGGCTCTCGACACGCTGACTCTTGAGGATGTCGTCGACCATTACAAGAAGTTTTACGCCGGTCGTACTTTTGTGCGCGTGCTCGATGCCGGTCAGCAGCCCAAGACGGCTTCGGTTGTCGGTACCAATGCCGCCCAGATCGGCCTTGCGCTCAACAAGCGTGCGGGCGTGCTGGTGGCGACGGGCGCTATCGACAATTTGTGCAAGGGTGCCGCGGGCCAGGCGGTCCAGTGCGCCAACATCGTCTTTGGTTTTGACGAGCGACGAGGCTTGCCCACAGTGGCGTGCCCGGTGTAGCACATTCGATTGTTAACGATTTGGTAGTCGGGTATCGAGTTGGGCGCCACTTTTAAGCTGGTCTACTAATTGCGACCGGTATGGCGTGCCAGCCGATGCCCGCTATTTTTATTTGATATAAGGAGTCGTAGGGACGATGAATACCGACCTGATTGCTATCAAGATTCGCGCCGTCGAGGGTGGCGTTACGGCAGCGGCCGGCTTTAAGGCCGCAGGCATCCATGCGGGATTCCGGAAGAATCCCGAGCGCTTGGACTATGCACTCGTCGTGCCCGATAAGCCCTGTCCCGGCGCTGGCGTGTTTACGACCAACCGCTTTTGCGCGGCGCCCGTGCAGGTGAGTCGTGCCAACCTGGGCGGTGCGGACAAGGGCTATGGCATTATCGCCGGTGTTTCAATCAACTCCGGCAACGCGAACGCTGCCACGGGCGAGACCGGCCTTGCCTGCGCGCGCGAGACCTGCAACATCGCGTCGCAGGTCATCGGCTGTGAACCCCAGCAGATCCTAGTTGCATCTACGGGCGTGATTGGACAGATTCTGCCGATCGACACGTTTGAGACGGCCGTTCCGTCCGCCTACGAGGCGCTCTCTGCCCATGGCGGTGCCGATGCGGCCCGTGCCATCATGACGACCGATACGCACTCCAAGGAGTATGCCGTTCGCTATCGCAGTGAGGCCGCGGGCCATGCGGGCAACGCCTATACGGTGGGCGGCATGTGCAAGGGCTCGGGCATGATCATGCCCAATATGGCCACCATGATCGCGGTCATTACTACCGATGCCCCCGTCGAGCCGGCGGCGCTCCACACCCTACTGCTCTCGACCGTTAAGCAGACCTTTAATAAGGTGACGGTCGATTCCGATACCTCGACCAACGACACCTGCATTATGCTTGCTTCTGGCGCTGCAGCCGCAGATGCCGAGGCCATCGTCGAGGGCACTGACTCCTTTGACGAGTTGGCCTTTGCCGTGCACGAGGTGTGCGAGAGTCTGGCGCGCAACATCGCGGCCGATGGCGAGGGTGCTTCAAAGCTCGTGACGGTTAACATTACCGGCGCCGCCAACGACGAGGAAGCCGATATCGCCGCCCGTGCCGTCGCCAACTCGCCGCTCGTCAAGACCTGCATCGCCGGCCACGACTGCAACTGGGGCCGCGTTGCCATGGCGCTTGGCAAGTGCGGCGTGAAGTTTAATCAGGAAGACGTTTCCATCGACATGATGGGCATGCCCGTCTGCCGCGACGGTCTGACCGTTCCCTTTGACGAGGATGAGGCCCTGCGACGTTTTGAGGCGCCCGAGATCATAATCTCGGCCGACCTGGGCGCAGGCGACGCGGCAACGACCGTGTGGACCTGCGACCTCACGCACGAGTACATCTCCATTAACGGCGACTACCGTTCCTAGATTCCAGGCACGCTGCGCATCTTGCCGCAATTGCGTACAGCGGAGCACGGCGCGATAACGATACGAAAGACGAGGCAGATTATGAAATTCGCACGTGATTGTCGTTCGAGCGAATCCAACGAAGCAACCGCGCAGCTGCTGTTCGAAGCGCTGCCGTGGATTAAAAACCTGACCGGCAAGACGGTCGTTATCAAATATGGCGGAGCAGCCATGGTTGACGAGCAGCTGCGCCGCGACGTGATGAGCGACATCGTTTTGCTCAAGATTATCGGCATGCGCCCCGTCATCGTGCATGGCGGCGGCAAGGCTATTAACGAGGCGCTGAGCCATTACGATATTCCCGTCGAATTTAAGAACGGCCAGCGCGTGACCACGCCGGCGACTATGGATATTGTGCGCGAGGTACTGGGCGGCAAGGTTAACCAGGAGCTGGTCGCCGCCATCAACCGCCACGGCAACCTGGCCGTAGGCGTGTCGGGCAGCGATGCCGGCACGCTCATCGCCGAGCCGCTCGACCCCGAGCTCGGTCGCGTGGGCAAAGTGACGCACGTCAACATCGACTATATCGAGCGCTTGCTCGATAGCGAGTACATTCCCGTTATCGCTACCGTCGCGGCGGGGGAGGACGGCGGATTCTTCAACATCAACGCCGATACCGCCGCCGGCGCCGTTGCGGCGGCGCTCCATGCGCATAAGGCGATCTTTTTGACCGACGTCGACGGCCTGTACAAGGACTTTAGCGACAAGGACTCACTCATCTCTAACCTAACGCTCGACGAGGTTAACGAGATGCTCTACGGTGGCGAGGTCGATAAGGGCATGATTCCCAAGCTGCGTGCCGCCGTCGATGCGCTTGCCGGTGGCGTATTTCGCGCCCACATCATTAACGGCACCACGCCGCATTCGCTGCTGCTTGAGCTGCTGACCGATGCCGGCGTCGGCACCGTGATCCATTCCACCGAGACGGCTTACGAGTTCGATACGCACCCGCACCCGCTTTCGACCTTTGCGGCGCGCCTGACCGAGAACCTCGACGAGGTCGAGAAGCTTCAAACGGTCTAGCCGGCTCGAAATTGCTACGCCATTACGCCCGCAGTCCGCGCTGCCTGGCGCTTAACGAAAGGTATCTCATGTCACTTGCAGCACAACAATCGCTCGAATCCTACTACGTCATGCACACCTTTGGTCGCTCGCCGGTCGAGTTTGTCGAAGGCCGCGGCATGAAGCTCACCGGCGACGATGGCCGCGAATACCTCGATTTTCTTGCCGGCATCGGCGTGTGCAGCCTGGGCCACGGCAACCCGGCAGTGTTTTCGGCGCTCGAGGCTCAGACCAAAAAGCTTCTGCATGTGTCTAACTACTTCTACATCGAGCAGCGTGGCCAGGTCGCGGCGCTGTTGTCCAAACTCGCTAACGATGATACGGACGGTGCATGCGTGCTTGCCGACGCGATTGCCGCTGGCGACGAGACCACGGCGGCGGCACTTGGCGCTCCGGCTGCGGGCGAGCAGGTGTGGGAGACGTTCTTTGCCAATTCCGGTGCCGAGGCCAACGAGGGCTCGATGAAGCTCGCGCGTCTGTACGCCAAGCGTGCCGGCAACGGAGGCAACACCATCGTGTGCATGCGCGGCGGCTTTCACGGTCGTACGCTCGAGACCATTGCCGCGACCATGCAGGATTGGCTGCAGGACAGTTTCCGCCCGCTGCCGGGTGGCTTTGTGGCCTGCACGCCCAACGATGTAGATGAACTGCGCGCAATCTTTAAGCAGTTGGGCAGTGAGATTTGCGCCGTGATGCTCGAGCCGATTCAGGGCGAGAGCGGCGTGCATCCCATGACCGAGGAGTTTATGGCCGCGGCGCGCGACTTGGCGCACGAGGTGGGTGCCGTCCTTATCGCCGACGAGGTCCAGTGTGGTATCTTCCGCACGGGTAAGCCGTTTGCGTTCCAGACCTATGGCGTGGAGCCCGACATCATGAGCCTTGCCAAGGGTATCGCCGACGGCGTGCCCATGGGTGCCGTGGTGGCAAAGAAGGAAATCGCCGACGTCTTTAAGCCCGGCGATCATGGTTCGACTTTCGGTGGTAGCTGCTTGGCCGTTGCGGCGTGTGCCGCGACGCTCTCCGTGCTTGTGCGCGGCGATTATGCCGAGCATGCTGCCAAGGTGGGTGCCTATATGGAGCAGGCGCTGGCTAAGATTCCGCATGTGGTAGAGGTGCGTGGTCGCGGCCTGATGCTCGGCTGCGATCTGGACGATGCCGCGGGTGATGCACACGACGTTGTGGCCCGTGCATTGGGGGCTGGTGCCGTGATCAACGCTACGGGCGCTCATACGCTGCGCTTCCTTCCGCCGCTCGTGTGCGAAGAGGCCAACGTGGACAGCCTGATCGAGATTCTGTCGGACGTTTTGGCCTAGCGAGAGTAAAACATAGCCAGTTTGAACGGGTTCCAGATTGTCAGTGCGTCATTTGATGCATCATTGGACGGTCTGGAACCCTTTTTGTCATAAATCTGCAAAGGCCAGGAGAGCCTCTGGCCAAAAAATGCCAAATATGAGTACTGTCACCAGTTGAATCTCATATCAAACCGACTGGCCAGGATTAGTTAGACCACACATGTTCAGTTATGTTAGTGGAAAACTAGTAGCGAAGGCTTCAAATTGCTGATTCAAGGCTTGATTTACCCAGCCATATCCAATAATCGCTGCTACAAAATTAGTAACAGTACTCATTTTTGCCATTTTTGGCCACGGCCTCTGTGACAGACGTGCTGACGGGTTCGAATCCCATGCGCTGGGCACAAAAAAGAAAGGCCTCCATCACTGGAGGCCTAACAATTCAATGGTGGGCGATGAGGGATGTCCGCGTGCGGCTGGCGCCGCCCGCGCCCCGCTTCGTCGCTCCGCTCCTCGCGTGCTGCGCTGGAAAACGCTTCGCGTTTCCTCAGCTCCGCACCCTTGCGGGTTCGAATCCCATGCGCTGGGCACAAAAAAAGAAAGGCCTCCATCACTGGAGGCCTAACAATTCAATGGTGGGCGATGAGGGATTCGAACCCCCAGCCTTGTGCGTGTAAAGCACCTGCGCTAACCGTTGCGCCAATCGCCCGCGGACATAGAGTATAGCCGATATCGGGCTCGGTACACTGCTAATCCATAACGCAATATCGATGGGTCCTGTGAGTATGGTGTCGACGCGGGCCTGCCTTGCTAATCGATGCTGTGTCTTTACGGTTTCTCGGGAAGTCGCATCCTTGCGGGTGCGTTAAAGTTGTTACGAGATGCAAACCGTTAACGGCGGATAATCCAGAAAGGTTCAAGATGCACCAATCTGACCGTATGATCACGACTACTGTCGCCGCTCTTGCCGACCTGCTCAATAAGAGCGGCGAGCTGCGCGGATCTGAGCGCCTCGACGGCCGAGCTGTGACCGGCTGCTCATTTGATTCCCGCGCGGTCGCGGTAGGAGATGTGTTCTTTTGCAAGGGCGCTTCCTTTAAGTCATCGTTTCTATCGATGGCGCTCGACGCCGGTGCCGTTGCCTTTGTGTGCGAGGAGTCTTTGGTAGACGAGCTTGCTCCGCTGGGCAAAGAGCGCGGTGCGGCCATGCTGGTCGTTCGTAGCGTGCGCACGGCGATGGCGCTATTGCCGCCCGAGGTTTACGGTCGTCCCGATCGCGACGTTAAGATCGTGGGCATTACCGGCACCAAGGGCAAGACCACGGCGGCCTTCATGCTCCAGTCCATCATCAAGGCGGCGGGCAAGTCCTGCGGCATGATTGGCTCGGTGAGCACCGACGATGGTGTCGAGTGCTACGAGAGTACCAACACCACGCCCGAGGCCCCCGAGGTCTGGCGCCATATCGCCAATTGCCGTACGTCCGGCCGTCAGTTTATGGTTATGGAAGTCTCGAGCCAAGCGCTCAAGTACCAGCGCGTCGAGAACCTGCCCTTTGACGTTGCGTGTTTCCTCAATATCGGTCGCGATCACATTTCGCCTATCGAGCACCCTACGTTTGAGGATTATTTTGAGAGCAAGCTCAGGATTTTCGACCAGGCAAAAACAGCCGTGGTCAATCTTGGCACCGACGAGGTCAATCGCGTGCTCGAGGCGGCATCGACGGCCGAGCGCCTCGTGACCGTTGGCGTTGAGCATCCTGAGGCTAGCCTGTGGGTAAGCGACGTGCGCATGGTTGGCTTTAACATCGAGTTTAACTTGCATGGCCTGAGCGCAGATGAGCCCGCGGCGGGGGAGAAGATTCTGCTGGGTATCGCGGGCGATTTTAACGTGGAAAACGCGCTGGTGGCAATTGCCGCCGCGCGCGAGATTGGCATTGGCATCGACGCCATCAAAGAGGGCCTTTCCAAATTCCGCGTGCCCGGTCGCATGGAGGTTGTGGAGTCGAAGGACGGTCGTGTGGTCTGCGTCGTGGACTACGCGCACAACCAGCTTTCATTCCGTTCGCTGTTCTCGTCGGTCAAACGTGCGTTTCCCGCCAGCCCTGTCATTGCGCTGTTTGGCGCCGCCGGCGGCAAGGCTCAGGAGCGCCGCGAGCAATTACCGCGCGAGGCCGCACCGTATTCCGACCTGATGATTTTTACCAACGAGGACCCCGCTCGCGAAGACCCGATGAAGGTCTGTCGTGAGCTCGCGGAAAATGTCCCCGATGACACACCGAACAAGATTATTCTTGATCGCGAGGCGGCAGTGCACGCGGCCTTTAAGGCGGCACGCGAGGAGTGCATCAACCCCGATGCGCCCACGATTGTGTTGTTGCTTGCCAAGGGCGACGAGGAGCTCATGCATGTGGGCGACGAATTCGTGCCCATCGAGAGTGACCTTTCGCTGGCGCATCGCCTGATCGATGTTACTCAGTTTGACTGATACATTGTGTTGACGACGGTGCGTTGAGGGCGCCGTCGTTCCAAGTGCGACTCGCTTAAGCGAGCCTCACTACTCAAGACCAGCCCCTTCTATGTAAACGGAGTGACCATGTCCCACAACATCCTGCCGACCGTTGCCGAGCTTTCGGGCGAGATGCGCGAGCGTCTTGCCAAGGTCAAGTATATCTTTACCGATCTGGACGCCACGATGCTCGCCCCCGGCTCGTGCGTGCTGCGCGATAACGACGGCAATCCCTCGACCAGGCTCGTCGAGGCGGTTGTCGCGCTCGCTCGTGCCGGCATCCAGGTGGTCCCCACCTCGGGTCGCAATCGCACCATGATCCATGAGGACGCCCGCGTGCTCGGCCTCAACTCCTACATCGGCGAGATGGGCGGTCTGGTCATGTACGACCTCAAGGCCAACGATTGGGAGTACCTGACGGGCGACATGCCCTACGACCCCGCCTGCGGTCTCACGCCGCACCAGGTGATTGAGCAGACCGGCGTGTGTGAGAAGATCCTTGCCCGCTGGCCGCACAAAATCGAGTACCACAACGACATGTCGACCGGCTACAAGTACCGTGAGGTCACCGTCGGCATGCGCGGCGATGTGCCCGACGATGAGGTTCAGGCCATCCTGGACGAGGCCGGCTGCGGTCTGGTCTGGGCTTGCAACGGCCATCTGACGCACCTGTCCAAGCCGACGACGCTCGAGCTTGATCGCGTCGAGGACGGCCGCGCCTTCAATATCAATCCGGCGGGTCTCAACAAGGGCGTTGCCATTGCGCGCTTCTGCGAGCACCTGGGGATCGAGCGCGAGGAGACGCTCGCGCTCGGCGACTCCGAGTCCGACTTCTACATGGCCGACCACGTGGGCATGTTCTGCCTGGTCGAGAACGGTCTGACGAGCGCCGGCGCCCCGGAGTTCTTGGACACCTGCGACAATGCCTATGTAACGCGCGGCAAGATTGTCGACGGTTGGGTGGCAACGGCCGAGCTGCTGGTCGCGGCCCGTTCGTAGCGCGACACATCACGCGTGGTCGCATTTTTCGAGAGAGAATCTGGTGAGGTAATGTCCGATATCGAGAATCTGGCCGGGGACACGCGTCCGATCGGCGTGTTCGACTCGGGCCTGGGCGGCTTGACGGTCGCGCGCGCGATCGCAACGGCCCTTCCGCATGAGTCTGTTTACTACTTTGGCGACACCAAGCGCTGTCCCTATGGCGTGAGGGATGAGGACGAGGTGCGCTCGTTTGCCCTGCAGGTGGGTCGCTGGCTCTCGCACCACGATGTCAAGATCATGGTCATCGCTTGCAATACGGCAACGGCCGCTGCCCTTCGCGTCGCGCAACAGGTGCTCGATGTTCCGGTCATCGGCGTAATCGCGCCGGGCGCCCGTGCCGCCATTAACAGCACGCGCACGCGCCGCGTGGGCGTGCTGGCCACCAACCTTACGATTCGGTCTGGCGCGTACACGCGCGCTATCCAGGACCTGGATGCGGGCGTCGATGTGTACGGCTGCCCTGCCTCAAGCTTTGTCGAGGTAGTCGAAAGCGAGCTTGCCTCGGGCGCGCATCTGCAGGAGCAGTGGCTCGAAAACGACGACATCTTCGACACCCCCCAGGTGCGCTCGTTAGTCGGTACGACGGTCGAGCCCCTGCTGGGGCACGGCATTGACACCGTGGTGCTTGGATGCACGCATTTTCCGCTGCTTGCGGGTCCCATTCGCCATGCGCTGGGATCTCATGTGCGCGTGGTGAGCTCTGCCGAGGAGACCACGCGCGAGCTTGCCGATATCCTTACACGCCGCGAGCAGCTTGCGGCGGCCGGCGCGGAGCCTCTGCATCGCTTTGCCACGACGTCTGATAACATCGCCGAGTTCGCGGTTGCTGGTAGCTTTATCTTTGGTCAGCCGCTCAAGAGCGTCGAACATGTCGACTTGGAGGAGCTGCGCTAGCGCGCTCGCTTTTGACAGTTTTTGGTCGAGAAGGGTCTTCTTATGGAATATATGCAGGTCAACCGCGCCAATGGCCGCGCAGCCAACGAACTGCGCCCCGTTAAGCTCACCCGCGGGGTCATGAAGCACGCCCACGGCTCGTGCCTGGCCGAGTTCGGTGACACGCGCGTACTGTGCGCCGCCACCATCGAAGAGGGCGTGCCGGGTTGGCGCAAGGGCGCCAAGGCCGGCTGGGTAACGGCGGAATATGCCATGCTGCCGGCATCGACCGGCAAGCGCTGCAAGCGCGAGCATGCTAACCGCAAGGGTCGCTCCATGGAGATCGAGCGGCTCATCGGCCGCAGCCTGCGCACCGTCGTCAACATGAAGGCGCTCGGCGAGTACACCGTCACCGTCGACTGCGACGTGATTCAGGCAGACGGCGGTACGCGAACGGCGAGCATTACCGGCGCTTGGGTGGCGTTGCACGACGCCCTTGCCATGTGGGTCGAGGCGGGCAAGCTCGAGCGCATTCCGCTCACGGGCCAGGTTGCCGCGATTTCTATGGGTGTCGTCGACGGCAACACCCTGCTCGACTTGGATTATTCCGAGGACAGCCACGCCGAGGTCGACATGAACCTCGTCGCTACCGACACCGGCGAGATGATCGAGCTTCAGGGTACCGGCGAGCAGGCGCCCTTCGATCGCAAGCGTCTCAACGCCCTGCTCGACCTGGGCGACAAGGGTATCGCCGAACTTATCGAGCTTCAGCGCCAGGCCCTCGCCTAACCTGTCAAAAAGGGACAGGTTTATTTTGGCAGGTTTTATCTGCGAAAACGCCGAAGTATAAGACTGCCGTTGATTGAGAGGGGAGAGGCCGAGGTCCTCGTCGTCCTCAACTCGGCATTGCTATAGAGACAAAGGAGGCCAGCTATGGCACTTGAGAAGATTGACATCGACACCCTCGACCCGGCGGCGACCATCGTCGTTGCAACCGGCAACGCCCATAAGCTCACCGAGATCGAGGCCATTTTGGGCAAGGTCATGCCCGAGGTGCGCTTTGTGGCGCTCGGCCAGCTGGGCGATTTTGAGGACCCCGAGGAAAACGGCACGACGTTTTTGGAGAACGCCATCATCAAGGCGCAGGCTGCCGTTGAGGAGACGGGCCTTATGGCCATTGCCGACGACTCTGGCTTGGTCGTCGACGCCCTGGACGGTGAGCCGGGCGTGTATAGCGCGCGCTATGCGGGCGTGCATGGCGACGATGCCGCCAACAACGCCAAGCTCCTCGTTAACCTGGAAGGCGTGGCAGACGAGGACCGCACCGCGCGCTTTATGAGCGTTGTCGCGCTTATTGATACGGACGGCCTGGTCACCTATGGCGAGGGCGCCTGCGAGGGTGTTATTGCGCACGAGGGTCGCGGCGATCACGGCTTTGGCTACGACCCGCTGTTCCTGCCGGTCGATACGCCGGGCAAGACCATGGCCGAGCTCACGGCGGACGAGAAGAACGCCATCAGCCATCGTTTCCATGCACTCGAGCACCTGTCCGCCAAGCTGACGGGCGAGGAGTAGGTCGTGCGTGCGGTGGTACAGCGCGTGCTCAACGCCGGCGTGACGGTCGACGGCGAGTGCGTGGGCCGCATTGGACGCGGCTACCTGGTACTGCTAGGCGTGGGCCACGGCGACACACGCGCCGAAGCCGACAAACTGTGGAGCAAGCTCCGCGGGCTGCGTATCAACGAGGACGAGAACGGCAAGACCAATTTGGCACTGGCCGATGTCGACGGTGAGGTACTCGTGGTATCGCAGTTCACGCTGTTTGCCGACTGCCGCCACGGCCGCCGTCCGTCGTTTACGGATGCCGGCGCGCCCGATGTCGCTAACGAACTTTACGAGTACTTTCTGACGCTCGTCGCCCAGGACGTCGATCACGTGGCGCACGGTATCTTTGGCGCCGACATGAAGGTCGACCTGGTCAACGACGGTCCGTTCACCATCGTCCTCGATACCGACAACCTTTAGGTTACGCGGTTTTACCAAACCGCGTAACTACTCGACGCTGCACGGCCACCATTCGGCCAATCTGTCGCTCAAACCGTCGCTCGCTGACGTGAACTGGTCATGCGAGGTTGTCGACTGGTACGTATTTGGGACCGGGCTTTTTAGCTGCTTGCATATGACTGCAGCAGGGTGCTATAGTATTAGAGTTTTGTCTATCTTAGGGGTATTATCCCCTTTTTGAATTGCACCCTCTGGAGGCCCCATTCATGGAAGAGATGGAAGTCAATCACGTCGACGACATCCACGAGAAGCTGACCGATATGGTGGGCGATCGCGTCAAGGTTAAGGCCAACATGGGCCGTACCCGCGTCGTCGAGCGCATGGGCACCATCAAGAGCGTTCACCCCGCCGTCTTTATCGTCGAGGTCGACGAGCGCCGCGGCCGCAAATCGCGTCAGTCCTACCAGTATATCGATGTCCTTACCGGTCAGGTCGAACTGTTCGACCCCGAGAGCGGCGAGCACATCTTTACCCCGCTCGGCAATCAGCTCGAGGAGCACTAACGGTGACCGATTGGTCCCTGACCCTTTCTGCGCCGGCAAAGATAAACCTCTACCTGGGGGTTCATACCGAGCGTGACGACCGCGGCTACCACAAGGTCGATTCCCTGATGGCAGCCGTCGGTCTTGCCGATATCGTGACGGTCGCCCCGGCGCAGGAGCTGACCGTCCAGACGGTTCCGGCATCCGACTTTCCCATGCAAAAGAATACGGCTTATCGTGCTGCGCTCGCTATGGCTGAGCGTTATGGTCGGGAGGCCAACGTTTGCGTGACGATCGAGAAGCACATTCCGCTGTGCGCCGGCCTGGGAGGCCCCTCGACGGATGCCGCTGCGGTCATCGTTGCCTTGGCCGAGCTGTGGGGTATCGACCGCGCCGACCCCGCGCTCGATGACATCGCTCGCGGTATCGGCGCCGACGTGCCGTTCTTTTTGCACACGAGTCCCGCATTCTACGTTGGCGGGGGAGATGTGCTGGCCACTGAGTATCCTGTGCTTCCGGCGACACCTGTCGTATTGGTCAAACCGCACGAGACGAGCATTTCAACGGTTGAAGCGTATCGACGATTTGATGAGAGCCCGGTGCCCGCGGAAAAACCCGATGCGATTGCTTCTGTCTTACGCGCCGGCGATGCCGAGGCGGCATATGCGCTCGTTCATAACAATCTGGGCGTCATATCCGCGCAGATGGAGCCGCGGATTCAGGCAGTTCTCGACTGGCTGCGCGCACAGGAGGGAACCGTTGCCGTGGACGTGTGTGGTTCGGGTGCTTGCTCGTTTGCCATTTGCGATACCGTCGCTGCAGCAGCCCATCTTGCGGGAGCTGCCCAGCAAAATGGCTGGTGGGCCTGCGCGACTGAGCTTATTCCCAACACGGTTCAAATCGACGCGCCAAAGAAATAAAAATTTCTCTAGCACGCGACGAAAATCTTTGTTACTATAGTCGAGCTAACGGGTTGTGGCTCAGTTTGGTAGAGCACTGCGTTCGGGACGCAGGGGTCGCTGGTTCAAATCCAGTCAACCCGACCAGAGCATGAGAAGGGACCGCTTCTTGCGGTCCCTTTTTTTAGCTATTGTTGTGATACCGCGGCACCCGCGGTATACTCATTCGAGCTTGTCTCGCTGTATTGTGGAGGTCTACATGTTTGGACTGAGGGCTCCTGAGCTCATCATTATTCTCGTCGTTGTCTTGATCATCTTCGGGCCTAAGAACCTGCCGAAGCTCGGCAAGTCTCTCGGCTCTACCGTCAAGAATATCCGCGAGGGCATGGAGGGCGACGATAAGGGCGAAACCAAGCAGGCCGAGGACGTTGTGGTCGAGGAGTCCAAGGAGGACAAGGAGATCGCAGAGCTCGAGGCCAAGCTCGCTGCTGCCAAGAAAAAGCAGGCAGAGGACAGCGACGCGGACGCAGAGTAGTCCCATCCCTTTGGGGTGAGCACCTGACCGGCTTGCCCGCAGGCTAGCCGGTCTTTTTCGTTTTGTTGACAGTTGATCGTTACATCATAGTTGGGGAGATATCCGTATGGACGCAAGCCAGATCGTACTGACCGCTGAGGGCCGCCAGAAGCTCGTCGAGGAGCTCGCTTGGCGTGAGGGCGATTACGCCAAGGAGATCGTCGAGGACATCAAGGAAGCCCGCGCGTTCGGCGACCTTTCGGAGAACTCCGAGTACGATGCCGCCAAGGACAAGCAGGCCCAGAATGCTGCTCGCATTGCCGAGATTCAGGCCATCCTCGCCAACGCTCAGGTTGCTGCCACCACGGGCGATCTGACCGTCTCCATCGGTTCCACCGTTTCTCTGATCGATCCCAACGGTGAGGTCATGGAAGTCACGCTCGTCGGTACCACCGAGACCAACTCGCTCGAGCACAAGATCTCCAACGAGTCTCCGGTCGGTCACGCCATCATCGGTCACGGCGAGGGCGACTCCGTTGAGGTCGTTACGCCTTCTGGCAAGACCCGCGTCTACACCATCGCCAAGATCGCACGCTAGACCACGGTCCCGCGTAAAGGTATGTTTTCGCTCCCTGGGACCGAATCCTGGGGAGCGTTTTAGTTTGAGGAGCTAACTTATGGCAGAGAACCAGAACGTCGCTGATCAGGCCTCGACGCTCAACGACGAGCGCGCCACGCGTCTGGCAAAGCGCGCCGCCCTGTTCGAGGCGGGCCAGAACCCCTATCCCGAGCACTCCGAGATCGAGGACTATGTCGTCGACATTGAGGCCAAATATGCCGATCTTGCCGATGGCGAGGATACTGAGGACGTCGTGAAGATCGGCGGCCGCGTGGTCGCCAAGCGCGGTCAGGGCAAGATCATGTTTATCGTCGTGCGCGACGCTACCGCCGAGATTCAGCTGTTCTGCCGCATCAACGACATGGACGAGGCAGCTTGGAATACGCTCAAGGCTCTCGACCTTGGCGATATCCTGGGCGTGACCGGCGTGGTTGTTCGCACCAAGCGCGGCCAGCTCTCCGTTGCCCCCAAGAGCGCGACGCTGCTCTCCAAGGCCGTTCGCCCGCTGCCCGAGAAGTTCCACGGCCTCTCCGACAAGGAGACCCGCTATCGTCAGCGCTATGTCGACCTGATTGCCAACGACGATGTTCGCGAGACCTTCCGCAAGCGCTCGCAGATTCTCTCCACCTTCCGCCGCTTTATGGAGTCCGACGGCTACATGGAGGTCGAGACCCCCATCCTGCAGACCATTCAGGGCGGCGCTACGGCCAAGCCGTTCATCACGCACTTCAACGCGCTCGATCAGGAGTGCTACCTGCGCATTGCTACCGAGCTGCACCTCAAGCGCTGCATCGTCGGTGGCTTTGAGCGCGTCTTCGAGATCGGCCGCATCTTCCGCAACGAGGGTATGGACCTCACCCACAACCCCGAGTTCACCACGATGGAGGCCTACCGTGCCTTCTCCGACCTCGAGGGCATGAAGGCGCTCGCCCAGGGTGTCATCAAGGCTGCCAACAAGGCCATCGGCAACCCCGAGGTCATTGAGTACCAGGGTCAGACCATCGATCTTTCCGGTGAGTGGGCAAGCCGTCCCATGACCGACATCGTCTCGAACGTGCTCGGCAAGCAGGTCACCATCGACACGCCGGTCGAGGAGCTTGCCGCCGCCGCACGCGAGAAGGGCCTGGAGATTAAGCCCGAGTGGACTGCTGGCAAGATCATCGCCGAGATTTACGATGAGCTGGGCGAGGACACCATCGTCAACCCGACCTTCGTATGCGATTACCCCATCGAGGTCAGCCCGCTTGCCAAGCGTTTTGAGGACGATCCGCGCCTGACGCACCGCTTTGAGCTGGTCATCGCCGGCCATGAGTACGCCAACGCATTCTCCGAGCTCAATGACCCGGTCGACCAGGCCGAGCGCTTTGCTGCCCAGATGGCCGAGAAGGCCGGCGGCGACGACGAGGCTATGGAGTACGACGAGGACTACGTGCGCGCCCTCGAGTACGGTATGCCTCCCGCGGGCGGCATCGGCATCGGTATCGATCGCGTGGTCATGCTGCTCACCAACCAGGCTTCCATTCGCGACGTCCTGCTGTTCCCGCACATGAAGCCCGAGAAGGGTTTCCAGTCCGGTGCCGCCGCTGCCAAGGCTGCCGAGGCCGGCAACGCCGCAAGCCCGTTCGTCAAGCCGCTCAAGCCCACGCTCGATTACTCCAAGATCGCCGTTGAGCCGCTGTTCGAGGAATTCGTCGACTTTGATACCTTCTCCAAGAGCGATTTCCGCGCTGTGAAGGTCAAGGCATGCGAGGCCGTCAAGAAGTCCAAGAAGCTGCTGAACTTTACGCTCGACGACGGCACCGGCACCGACCGCACCATCCTCTCCGGCATCCATGGCTACTATGAGCCCGAGGACCTGGTCGGCAAGACCTTGCTCGCCATCACCAACCTGCCTCCGCGCAAGATGATGGGTATCCCCAGCTGCGGCATGCTCATCAGCGCCATCCATGAGGAGGAGGGCGAGGAGCGCCTCAACCTGATTCAGCTCGACGCTTCCATCCCTGCCGGCGCAAAGATGTGCTAGGGGGTTACGCGGGTTTACCAACCCGCGTAACCAGTTGACGCTGCAAGCCCGCCAGAGCGGCAATCTGCCTTTCAACTTCGGCGGCATGACCAAAAGGTCAATGCCGCCTTGTTTCAAGGCACCTTGCTCGCTCTGGCGGGCTTTCGCTGTCGTTGCCAGGGCATCGGCGTTGCCTTGGCCGTCAATAGTCATCGGGGGCATTCTTAAACGACTACTCAACGGCTATTGCGCACATGGTTCGCATGACAGCCGTCTCTTTTATGTTTCCTTTAGCCGTTGCTGCCTAGGATGGGGTTAGTCGGTAGGAAGGGAGCACCGGGATGGACGATGCGAGCGAGCGTGCTATCGAAGAGGACATGCTCGATCAGTTCAATTACTTTGATGATGAGGACGAGGAGCTGATCGACCGTCGCGAGCCAGCGCCGCTTGATTCCTTTGATCTGGTCGATGAAGAGCCCGACGAGGACGAGGGCGAATCGGCGGAGCCCTCACAGCCTTCGCGCCTTGACTCGCTGCTTTCGAGAGCCCCCATGCACCACGGTGTCCGTGCCGGCGCGCTCCATATGAAAACTGACTGGCACCAGATCGTGACGGCAGGCGATGAACTTGCCGTCGATGCGCCGCTCACCGATAAATCATCCATCATCTGCCGCACCGGTATGCTTATGCTCGCGAGCGGAACGGGTGCCTGGCGCGTGCGCGATACCATGAATCGTGTTGCTGACGTGCTCGGCGTCACCATCCATGTCGACCTGAGTCTCCTATCGTTTGAGTGCACCTGCATCGAAGATGGCCACTGCTTTAATGAGGTCGTCAGCTTGCCCACAACGGGCGTCAATACCCATCGCATTTGGATGATGGAGAGTTTCCTCAAGGAAATCGAGACCTATGGTCGTCGCTTCACGGTGCACGAGTATCACGAGATGCTCAAGACCGTTGAGAGTTCAAAACCTGATTACGCGCCTTGGCAACAGGGCCTTGCGGCGGCCTGCGCCTGTGGCGCCTTTGTCTTTTTACTTGGTGGCGGTCCTATTGAGATGGCATGCGCGTTCGTAGGCGCGGGTGTCGGCAACTTTGCCCGCTCCCATATTCTTAAGCAGGGCCTTGGTCAGTTCAGCGCGCTGACGACCGGCGTTGCGCTCGCTTGCGTTTCGTATCTGCTGGCATTGCTCGGCCTTGGCCAGGTCATACCGGGGGCAATGTCGCACCAAGAAGGCTATATCGGCGCCATGCTCTTTGTGATTCCCGGCTTTCCGCTCATTACGGCAGGCCTCGACATCGCTAAGCTCGACATGCGAAGCGGTATCGAGCGCCTTTCGTATGCCGTATCGATTATTGTGATGGCGACCCTCGTGGGTTGGATGGTTGCCGAGTGCGTGGGACTGGCGCCGGATGACTTCGCCCCGCTCGGCCTCTCACCGTTGGCTCTTACGCTCTTGCGCATACTGATGAGCTTTATCGGCGTATTTGGCTTCTCGGTTATGTTCAACAGCCCAGTAAAGATGGCAGCGGCGGCAGGGCTCATCGGCGCCGTGTCCAATACCTTGCGTCTTGCGCTCGTCGATGCGCCGACGATGCTTCCCTTCCTGGGGCTGAGTGCGGGCATGCCTCCCGAGGCGGCTGCGTTTATCGGTGCGCTGGTATCGGGGCTGCTCGCGAGCTTAGCTGAAATCAAACTCACCTATCCACGTATCGCCCTCACGGTGCCATCGATTGTCATTATGGTGCCGGGTTTGTATCTGTATCGCTCGATGTATTACATGTGCACCTTCGACACGGTCAATATGCTCGGCTGGTTTGTGCGTGCAGTGCTCATCGTGGCGTTTTTGCCCGTTGGCCTGGGTGTGGCACGTACGCTCACCGACCCTCGCTGGCGCCATACCAGCTAATTGGTGCAAGGGGGACATGTTACTTTGCACCAAATGAGTTGCGGTGAAATAGGGACTGAATTGCTGCTTAAAGGGTCAAAACAGTCCGTATTCCACCGCAACTTAGGGGGTCGGGGGATTATTGGTGCCCTGCATCTTCATAAACTCAACGCTTACGAAGCGCGGGGTTTTCGTGCTAGGCTGGTTCCACCACATAAGTAGTCGCAGACGCACGTATCACGGGCGGGCGAGATGAAGTCCCAACAGCTCCATCTTGCCCGCCCGTTTTTGTTGCGTGATGCCGCGGCGTAACACGGAAAGGACCATGCCCTTTATGCCTATCAACAAACGAGAGAGCCTGCTGTTCACCTTTATCATGTGCTTTTGCATGGTGCTCTGGATGAGCATCTACAACGTTGCCCTGCAGCACGGGGCCATCAACGGCGAGGTCGTTGCCGCTGCGTGGCTCGGCTTCCCCGTTGCCTACATTTTTGCCATGTGCTGCGACTGGTTCGTCGCCAGCCCGCTCGCCAAGGGTTTCGCCTTTAAGTACTTGGTCGCGCCGGGCAAGAGCTCGCCGCTCGCCATGACGCTCGCCGTTAGCTCCTGCATGGTCGTTCCCATGGTCATCATCATGTCGCTGTACGGTGCCTGCGAGGGTCTGACGCACATGCCCGGCGGCATCCTTGCGAACCTGTATTCCGTGCCTGCGATCTGGATGATCAACATCCCGCATAATTTTGTGATGGCGCTGCCGTGGAACCTTTTGGTAGCCGGTCCGATTTCCCACTTCGTCTTCCGTCGCGCCTTCCCTGTGGGGACGGTTTTCGAGGAGGAGCATGCCGAGCTCTTGGAGCAGGCTATGGCTCCTGAGTGCGAGTAGCTCGCTTAGGGATCTGCTGAGCGCGGGCGACTTGCTTGGTTGGAGCCCTAAGCGTGGATAGCTCTCTCGGCGACATCGCGGGCGTGAGCGGTGCGCATGACCGGAGGCCCCGTGCTGCTCCGTTGCCCGACGTGCTAGCGCGCAGAACAATCTGTTGGTGCATTCGGCGGCTGCTGAAGCGTTTCGGCAGCCGCTTTTTATACGGAGTTTAAATACAACAGTCTGTTGTATTACGTAGAGTGGTATATCTCTAGCAGAAAAAATGCGAGAGACGGAGCATTATGGCGTTGCTAGTAGGACTGGACGTAGGGTCGACGACGACCAAAGTTTACGCGATGCACGAGGATATGACCGAGGCGTGGTGGGGATATCGCCGCCACGGGGCGTGTCAGACAGCGAGCGTGCGCGCCATGCTCGGCGAGCTCGCCGAGCGCTTTCCCCATGAGTCGCTGCGCGTTGCGGTGACCGGCTCGGGTGCGCGCGATATCGCGACCGCGCTGGGCGCCTCGTACGTTCAGGAGGTGGTCGCCAACGCGCTCGCGATCAGCAGGTTCTATCCGCAGACGCGCTGCGCCATCGAGCTGGGCGGCCAAGACGCCAAGATGATCTTCTTCCGCACCAACGATAAGGGAGACATCGAGGTTGCCGACATGCGCATGAACGGCTCGTGCGCAGGCGGTACCGGTGCATTTATCGACGAGATGGCAAAGCTCATGGGGGTCGGCACCGAATCGGGCGAGTTCGAGCAGCTCGCAAGCCGGGGAACGACCGTCCACGAGGTCTCGGGCCGCTGCGGCGTGTACGCAAAGACCGATATCCAGCCGCTGCTCAACGAGGGCATTCCTACCACCGACCTGGCGCTTTCGGCGCTTCACGCGGTCGCCCGCCAAACGATCGGCGGTCTGGCCCAGGGTATCGACATCGAGCCGCCGGTAATCTTCGAGGGCGGTACGCTCGCCTACAACCCCACGCTGGTCCGCGTGTTCCGGGAGCAACTGAATCTATCGGACGATCAGGTTATCGTCCCGCGCGATCCGCAGATCATGGTCGCGCGCGGTGCCGCCCTGTCGCTGACCGACATGTTCGCATCGTCCCAACCGATCGACCTTCCCGACGCTTTTGTCCGGCTGGATAAGCTCGAGACGGTCGCGCCCGCAAGCGGGGAGGGACGTCTTGCCCAGCCCTTTTTTGCCACACCTGCCGAGCAGGCGGATTTTACGGCACGCCATGGCAAAGAGACGCCGGCAAAGGGTCCGGATGCGTATGCGCCCGGAGAGACGGTGCGTGTGGCGCTCGGTATCGATTCGGGGAGCACGACGACCAAGTTCGCCCTGGTCGATGAGGCGGGTGAGCTTGTCGATTCGTTCTACGCGTCTAATAACGGCAGACCGCTCGACGTCGCCCAACAGGGTCTTGTCAGCTTGAAGAACCGCTGGGAGACAGCGGGAGTCACGCTTGCGATCGATGCCGTGGGCACCACGGGATACGGCGAGGAGCTTTTCGCGCGCGCGTTCCACGCCGACTACCATACGGTCGAGACGGTCGCGCACGCCCGCGCCGCGTGCGCATGCGTTCCCGATGCGACCTTCGTGCTCGACATCGGCGGACAGGATATGAAGGCCATCTGGCTCAACCACGGCGTGCTGACCGATATCGTCGTCAACGAGGCGTGCTCTGCGGGCTGCGGCTCGTTCCTCGAGGGTTTTGCCAAAAACCTCGGAATAGCCGTTGAGGATATCGCGACCGAGGCATTTTCGTCCAAAGCCCCCGCCGTTCTCGGCAGCCGCTGCACGGTGTTCATGAACAGCAGCGTCGTTTCCGAGCAGCGGCGCGGTAAGGGTCCGGGCGACATCATGGCTGGTCTCTGCCGTTCGATTATCGAGAACGTGTTCACCAAGGTCATTCGCGTTTCAAATCTCAACCGTCTGGGCGACAAAGTCGTCGTCCAGGGCGGCACGTTCCGAAACGACGCGGTGCTGCGCGCATTCGAGCAGTATCTGAGCAAACCCGTCACGCGTGCGCCCCACCCGGGGCTGATGGGCGCTATCGGTATCGCCCTGCTCGCGCGCGAGGAATGCCGCAAGGGCGACGCCGGCACGTCGTTTATCGGGCTCGATGCCGTGGAGCGCTTCGAGCATCGCGAGTTCGGCGGCGTTACCTGCCGTCGGTGCAACAACCGCTGCCAGCGCGCGGTCGTGGCATTTGGCGACGGCTCGCTTTACGTCACGGGCAATCGCTGCCCGCGCGGCGGCGCCATCTCATGGGATGAGCTCGTGCGCGAGGTTCCCGCGGCGGAGGAGCTGCGTCCGCAGGGTACTTGCGAGGCACAGGCACCCGGCACGGGGCGCGACCGAACCGCGGCTGCCCCCAATCTCTTTGTCGACCGCGAGAAGCTGCTGTTCGAGTCATGCCCCACGGTTCCCGTCTGCGGGGGGCGCGATGTCACGATCGGCATTCCCCGTGTGCTCGAGTTCTGGGACACCATGCCGTTCTGGTCGACGTTCTTCAGCACGCTCGGCTTTAAGGTGCGCGTCTCGGGACGCAGCACCAAGGCGATGTACGAGCGCGGTCTGGCGCACGTCACATCCGACACCGTGTGCTTCCCGGCCAAGCTCGTCCACGGGCACATCTGCAATCTCGTCGACGCCGGCGTCGACCGCATCTTCATGCCCATCATCACGACGGTGCCCACCGAAAACACCGCCTCTACCAGCGAGTGGATGTGCGCCGTCGTAAAGGGATACCCCTACGTGATGCGCAATTCCGATAACCCGGAGGAGCGTTTCGGCGTTCCGTTCGATACGCCGCTGTTCCACTGGTACGACGAGGGCGACCGAAACCGCCAGCTCAAGGCGTGGTGCAAGGAGACCTTCGATATCGATGCCGACCTGGTTGCCAAGGCGACCGAGCAGGCGGACCGCGCGCAGCAGACGTTTGAGAACCAGCTGCAGCTGCGCGGCAGGCAGGTGCTCGAGAACGTGCGCGAGGACGGCGGCTACGCGGTGGTGATCGCTTCGCGCCCGTACCACAACGACCCGCTGGTCAACCACGGGCTGCCCAAGCTCTTCTCTGAGCGCGGCATCCCCGTGCTGACGCCCGATGCGGTGCCGGGGGTCTGCAACGTCGATCTTTCCAACAGCCGCATCGACATCGTGAACAACTACCATGCGCGCATGCTGTCGTGCGCGGTCATCGTCGCATCGACGCCCGAGCTCGAGCTCGTGCAGATGGGCAGCTTCGGCTGCGGCCACGATGCGTATCTCACCGACGAGATCGCGCGCATGATGGGCGAGATGGGCTCCAAGGTTCCGATGATGATCAAGCTCGATGAGAGCGACGTCGCCGGTCCCATGGGCATTCGCGTGCGTTCGTTTATCGAGTCGGTCAACCGTCGTCGCGCGGAGGAGCGTGCCGAGGGCGCCCGGGTGCACGCGGTCCATCCGCTCGACGACCCGTATAAGGTCAAGTACACCAAGCGCGACCGGCACGACAAGATCGCGCTGGTCCCCAACACCTCCCATGCGTTCTGCAGGCTCATGACCGCGGCGATGCGCAATCAGGGCGTGCGCGCCGAGGCCCTTGATATCGGGCGCGAGGATGCCATCCGCCTGGGCAAACGCTATGTGCACAACGACATCTGCTTCCCCGCGCAAATCGTGATCGGCGAGGCGCTCGCGGCACTCGAGAGCGGTAAGTACGACCCGCACGACGTCGCCGTGGTGACTGGCAAGTATATCGGCGACTGCCGCCTGACGCACTACATGCCCCTGCTGCGCCGCGCGCTCGACGACGCGGGATACGACTATGTCCCGGTGCTCACCAACGACGACGTCGATGCCCACAATGCGCATCCGGGCTTCAAGCTCGGCCTTGGCCCGAGCATCCAGATCGCCTACGGTCTTCCCATGATCGATACCCTCGAGGCCATGCTTAGGCGCATCCGTCCCTACGAGCTCGAGAAGGGCGCGGCGGACGCTGCGTTCGACCGCGCGCTCGATGAGGTTATCGAGGGCATGGAGCGCTCCGGGCTGAGAGGCCAGGCGACGGGCTTCAAACGCGCGCTTGCGATCATGGACGCCGTTCCGTACGACCGCTCGAACCCGCATCCGACCGTTCTCATCGTGGGCGAGTACCTGCTCAATTTCCATCTCGGCGCCAACCACGAGATCGAGCGCTACCTCGAGGACAACGGGCTCGAGGTCATCGAGGCGCGCATGACCGACGTGATCCGCAAGACCTATTTCTACAAGCATGCGCAGTCGCGCGAGTTCCACGTCGACCTGTCGCTGCCCGAAAAGGCCTGGTACGCCACGGCGGACAACCTGTTCGAGCTCGCGCACGACCGTTGCGACCGCCTGGGCGCGGCGAGCCCGCTCTACGAGCCGCCGACGCGCATGCCCGAGCTCGTGCGCGCGAGCGATAAGATCCTGCACCATACGTTCGATGCGGGCGAGGGCGTGCTGATTCCGGCGGAGATCCTCGAGCACGCCAAGCGCGGCTGCCGCAACTTCGTGATCCTGCAGCCGTTCGGGTGTCTGCCCAACCATGTCGTGGGGCGCGGGCTCATCCATGCGCTCAAGGAGCAGTATCCCACGGCGCAGTTCCTGCCGCTCGACTACGATCCCGACGTGAGCTTCGCCAACGTGGAGAACCGTCTTCAGATGCTCATCATGAACGCCAAGGCGCAGGGGTGCGGTGAGGCGCATGGCGAGACCGCGTAAGGACGCCGATGCGCCCGATGCACGCACCCGTATCATCGAGGCGTTTTGGGAGCTCATCGAGAACAACAGCATCTTCGAGCTGTCGGTTGGCGAGGTGACCCGCGCCGCCCGGTGCAATCGCGGAACGTTTTACTACTATTTTCACGATTTCGATGAACTCGTCGCCATCGCCATAGCCCAGCTGCTGCAGGATAACGAGCTCATCACCGATGCCCTCTGGCATTTTTCGAGCGAGGGCGACCTTTCGGCGTTCGACCGGCGCGACGTCCGCTGCCTGCTGCGGCGCATCGTCATCACCATGAGAGCGGGTGCCGCCGAGCAGGTCGTGCAGGGCATCCATACGATCATCATCGACCGCGTGAGAGAGATCGTCCACCCCGACGGAGAAGAGCTCAAGGCGGATTCGAGCTTTGCGGTGGGCTTTCTGGCCTCGGGCATCATGGACTTTGTGATGGCGGTCGGCTTTGCCCGGGAGGGCGGCGAGGAGATAGACCTCGAGCAGCTGGGGGACAGCGCGTGCGCGTACCTGAGGGCGGTCGCCATGCAGACGGTGGAAACGGTCGCGCAAGTCGAGGGTGTCGATACATCCGAGCTGCTCGAACGCGTCTCCAAGGAGGCCGATGCCTATCGCACATCGCGTGCGACGAGTCCCGACGTGGTGAAAGACGCCTAGGGTTTCTCTTGCGGGGCGCCTGTCGCGCATCGCGCGGTGAGTCCCGCGATGCGGTCATAACCTGCATTCATGTGAGCCGGGTTTATAGATATTCCTCCAGCTGTTAACATAGACAACCTGTGGGTAAAGAGACAAAAGCGCCGCCGACGGGCGGGCGTTTTGATTTCGATGAACTCATGTAAGGAAACGAGCATGTTAGATAGATTTACCGATCGAGCGCGCAAGGTCATGTCGATGGCCAAACAGGAGGCGCTCGATCTTCATTCAAATAAGGTGGGCACCGAGCACCTGCTGCTCGCGCTTGCCAAGGAGGACGAGGGCATTGCCGCCGAGGCACTGCGTTCGCTCGACATCTCCTACGATGACATCATGGATACTCTCAAAGAGGTCCAGACCACGGTTCCCGAGCCCAGTGAGGAGACCGAGGCGGCCAAGCTCGCCTTTACGCCGCTCGTCATTAGCGTGATGGAGCGTTCATTCCGCGTGGCGCGTGAGAACAACCAGACCTACGTGTCGACCGAGCACTTGCTGATCGGCATCGTCGAAGAGGGCAACGGCATGGCCATGGACATCCTCATGCGCCTAGGTGTGTCGTCCGCCTCCATCAAAAAGGCTATCGAGAAACTCACCGCCAAGGACCAGGACAAGAAGCGTCCGCTCGCCGGCGCCGGTGCTGGTCGTCCCGGTGCGGGCCTGCCGTTCTTTAGCGGCTCGGATGCCTCTCAGCAAAAGGGGAGTGGCACCGATACGCTTAAGCAGTTCGCGACCAACCTCACACAGAAGGCGCGCGACGGCGAGCTCGACCCTGTAATCGGTCGCGAAAAGGAAGTCCAGCGTATGATGGAAATTCTTTCGCGCCGCACCAAGAACAACCCGCTCATTCTGGGCGACCCCGGCGTGGGCAAGACGGCCATTGTCGAGGGCCTAGCTCAGCAGATTGCAGCCGGCAACGTGCCCGAGAACCTCATGAACCAGAATATCTGGACGCTCGACCTGCCGGGCCTCGTGGCGGGTGCCAAGTATCGCGGCGAGTTTGAGGAGCGCCTCAAGAACGTGATCCAGGAGGCCACCGAAGCCGATGACGTCATCCTGTTTATCGACGAGATGCACACCATCATCGGTGCCGGTTCTGCCGAGGGTTCCATCGACGCGAGCTCTATGCTCAAGCCCGTGCTTGCGCGCGGTGCCTTCCAGATTATCGGCGCCACCACGGCCGAGGAATTCCGCAAGTACCTCACCAAGGATCCGGCCTTTGAGCGTCGTTTCCAGACCATCGATGTCGAGGAGCCGAGCGTTGAGGACACGGTCAAGATCCTGACCGCACTCAAGCCGCGCTACGAGGAGCACCACCATGTGCGCTATACGCAGGGTGCTATCGAGGCCGCCGCGAACCTTTCCAACCGCTACATCCAGGATCGCTTCCTGCCCGATAAGGCTATCGACCTCATTGACGAGGCCGGTGCCCGCGCTCGCATCGCCGCGAATCGCGCGCCCGAGCCGGTGCGTGAGGCCGAGCATCGCGTGGAGGAGCTCAAGGCCGCCGCGCAGGAGGCCACCGAGAGCGACGATATGAACAAGGCCGCCGAGATCACCGAGCAGCAGAAAGCTGCCGAGATTGAGCTCGCCGAGGCCAAGGCCGCCTGGACGGCCGAGCTCGACGCCAGCCCGCTCACCATCGACGTGAGCCAGATCGCCGATATCGTGTCCGTGACTTCGGGCGTGCCGGTGTCCTCGCTTACCGAGAGCGAGAGCCGTCGCCTGCTGCAAGCCGAAAGCGTGCTCAAGACCCGCATTATCGGCCAGGACGAGGCCGTCGAGGCCGTTGCCAAGGCCGTGCGCCGCAGTCGCTCGCCGCTCAAGGATCCGCGTCGCCCCGGCGGCAGCTTTATCTTCCTGGGCCCCACCGGCACGGGCAAGACCGAGCTCGCCAAGACGCTCGCCGAGTATCTCTTTGGCAGCAAGGACGCGCTCATCAGCTTCGACATGTCGGAGTTCGGCAGCGAGTTCGAGGTCTCCAAGCTTATCGGTAGCCCCCCGGGCTACGTTGGCCATGACGAGGGCGGTCAGCTCACCAAGGCCGTTCGTCGTCACCCGTATTCGGTCGTGCTGTTCGACGAGATCGAGAAGGCGCACCCCGATATCTTCAACATTCTGCTGCAGGTGCTGGAGGAGGGCCGCCTGACCGATAGCCAGGGCAAGACGGTCGATTTCCGCAACACCGTGATTATCATGACGTCCAACGTGGGCGCCCGCGAGATTGCGCAGGATGCGAGCGTTGGCTTTGGCACCACCGGCGAGCAGGGTCTCACGTCGAGTGAGATCCGTGGTCGCGCGATGGGCGAGCTCAAGCGCCTGTTCCGCCCCGAGCTGCTCAACCGTATCGATGACATCGTGGTGTTCCAGAAGCTTTCGGGCGAGAACCTGACCAAGATCGCTCACCTGCTGGTGGACGACCTGCGCCAGCGCCTGATTGCCAACGGCATGAACATCAAGCTCACCGATGCGGCCTACGACAAGATTGTGGCCGAGGGCACCGACCTCACCAACGGTGCGCGTCCGCTGCGCCGCGCCATCCAAAAGCTCATTGAGGATCCGTTGTCCGAGGAGCTGCTGGCCGGCGAGTGGGGCAGTGGCGATACCGTCCTGTGCGATGTGGCCGATGGCAAGTTTGTCTTTAGCCATGGTACGGGCGAGATCCCGGCACCGCGTCCGGCGGGCACGCTCGGTGGCGATACCGCTCCGGCAGCGCCGCACACCGGAAACGCTGCGCCTGTGAGTAGTGGCGTGACCTCGGGCCCCGGCGGTATGATGCAAGCTGGCTCCGGCGCGCTGTAGGGCGTGGCGACAATTTGATACGCTCAATCGAGGCGCTCTGGCAAGGGCGCCTCGATTTGTAGAGCTGCGGTGATTGTGACCGTTACGCTATACGGTCCACCGTTAGCCGATGATGCGAGAACGCTCGGCGTTTTCGACTGGTTTATGCACGCAAAGTCTGGGAATATACAAGGCGCATGTCTTACTGTCTAACCAGTTGCGCCAAGGAGGCACCATGGACTACAAGATTACCGGCTACGAGCCCGCCCAGCTGTTCCATTTCTTTGAGGAGGTCAGCGCGATCCCCCGTGGTTCTGGCAACGAGAAGGGCATCAGCGATTTCCTGGTCGCGTTTGCCAAGGAGCGCGGTCTCGATGTGTATCAGGACGAGGTCTACAACGTCATCATTCGCAAGCCCGCATCTGCCGGCGCCGAGAATGCCCCGACCGTGATGCTGCAGGGTCACATCGACATGGTGTGCGACAAGCTGGGTTCCGTCGAGCACGACTTTACGACCGACGGTATCGACCTGGTCGTCAAGGACGGCGTCCTCACCGCTAACGGCACCACCCTGGGCGCCGACAACGGCATTGCTGTCGCTCTGATGCTCACCGTGCTCAACGACGATTCGATTGCTCATCCGGCCCTCGAGTGCGTGTTCACCACCGACGAGGAGACTGGCCTGGTTGGCGCCGAGACGCTCGACAAGTCCCAGATTAGCGCCCGCACCATGATCAACCTCGATTCCGAGGAGGAGGGCGTGGCCACCGTCAGCTGCGCCGGCGGTGTCGTCGTTACCTACACCTGCCCGATCGTGCGCGAGCACAAGACCGGCAGCACCCTTACGCTCGAGATCTCCGGCCTGCTGGGTGGTCACTCCGGCGCCGACATCCACCTGGAGCGCGGCAACGGCAACCTCATCATGGCCCGCATCATCGACCGCCTGATGGTCGCCGGCGAGCCCGCCATCGTCAGCTTTAACGGCGGCACTAAGGACAACGCCATCAACCGTGAGTGCAAGGCCGAGCTGGTCTACACTGATCACGCTGCCGCCGAGGCCGCGGCCCAGATCGCAAAGGGCATCATTGCCGACGTCACTGCCGAGCTCGAGGTCTTTGACCCCGGCTTTACCTGCACCGTCGAGATTGCCGACGACGCCGAGGTCGAGGCCATGGATCAGAAGTCCGCGCTTGCCCTCATCCGCGCCCTGCGTCTTGCCCCTAACGGCGTGATTCGCCGCAACGTCGCCACCGACGGCTCCGTCGAGGTTTCCTCCAACATCGGTGTGGTTGCCACTTCTGACGACGAGGTCAAGATCATGCTGTCCCCGCGCTCCTCGATTACCTCGCTGCAGAACGAGTTCAAGGACCGCCTGCAGACGCTGGCCGATGTCCTGGGCTTCGACGCCAAGTTCGAGTTCGAGTATCCCGGCTGGAGCTATGCCGAGCATTCGCCGGTCCGCGACATCTTTGTCGAGAGCTATCGCGAGCTCTTTGGCTCCGAGCTGCGCATCGAGTCCATTCACGCCGGCCTTGAGTGCGGCCTGTTTGCCGAGGCCCTGCACGGCCTGGACGCCATCGCCGTGGGCCCGACGCTCTCCGATGTCCACACCCCGGACGAGAGCATGGAGCTCGCTTCTGCCGAGCGCTTCTACGAGCTGCTCATCGACGTCCTCAAGCGCCTCGCTGCGTAAAGGTCGCATTGACGGCGATCCAAAACCTTTGCTGATGGATTGCAAATGACATTACGAGAGGGGGTACCCGAGCTTTTGCGACGGGTGCCCCCTCTCTTCTTTTAAGAAATGGGAAACTGATTGGCGTCTAGCCCATATCCGCCTTGATGAGGTCGAGGGTGCGCTGGCAGTTTTCGCGGACGGGCCCGAGCATATGCTTGCGCAGGTCCGCCATGCCGGGCAGATCGGCGTATTCGTCCATGACCTCTTCCATGCAAATGGGTACCTCGTAGGCGAGGTCCATCATGGTCGCAAAGCAAAACTTCTCGGATAGCCCGGCATCGGTGAGTGCCGCCTCCAGCGCGGGGTCGCCCATACCGTGGTATCGGCGGATAGCGCCTGGACCGATGCGTCCCACACGGTTTTCGCCGCCAACGCTCATGGCGAGGCGCGCTTTTCGCCGCATACGTTCGTATGCCAGCCCAGATGCAACGTCATACATACGGGCCATCATAGCTGTGCCGCCGTTTCCAAGAAGCAGGGAATAGTTCTTCGCATGCGCGTCCGGTGCGCCGATGATGGCGTTAAAGAAAAGTATCTGCGTAAACAGATACAGGTTAAGTTGATGATGGCTCGTATTGACGAGGAGTTCCTGAATATCGCGTGCGGTCGGGCCGCCGTCTGCCGTGTACTTTTGAGCGGGCATCACTCCAAGGGCCTGACAGAGGTCTTCTTGGTGTAGACGCATGATTGTCCCGTCTTTGACATTCACACGGTCATAGCGCTCAACAATGAGGGCGGGTTCGTCCTCAAATAAGCGATACTCAACGTTCGCCGTTGCGATACCCGCGCGCTGGGCGCTTTTCATGCAGACAAACTCATTAAGCGCTTCGAGCTTAAATCCGATAACGCCATTTTTGAAAATATGCGTCGTGGGCGAGGAACCTACGCATTCGCACCAGCGACCGTCTATGAGTGCGAGTGCGAACTTGCCCTGGTTGCCTCCAAGTGACCAACTTTCATCTAGACCCATCCACGATGCATCGCGGTCATCTCTGATCGACTTGAGACGGAGAGCAATTTCGTGGTCGTCTATAGGGCGGTATTCGCCAGCGCGATGCAGGACGGCGTCGGCATCTTCTTCGGCACAAAACTGCACTCCGCCCGGACAGTCGAGTCCGATATGGCTGAGCAACGCAACGGGATTGTTGGGCCTAACGTCGAATTCGGCGGCAATCGCTTTTCGTTGGTCCTCGCTGTCGGGTAGAAGGCCAAACAGGTACGGATTCATGACCTGTTGGCTGTATGTACGATTTGATACGGGTATGTTGATCGATAATGCTGGCCCGTCATAGTCTTGATCATAGGCAAAGCTGACTAGACCGTTCTCATCTTGCATGAGCGTTCCTGCAGGTTCGCCGCAAATAATAGTCCGAAGCGATGTGGTGGCCATTGGCTATTTCCCGTCAGGCTTTGGTTGGACAGATGCGTTTGCGGCAATCGAGACTCCGAGATTGGACATGGCGAAATCTGCGAAGGCTTTGTCGTAGAGTTCAGACGTAAAGGGGGCGTCTGCGAGAGCCGGAATGGCTGCGCTGCGACGGTTGCGATGGCGAAAACGTTGAGCGCGATGGCGTCTGGGGGTGCTACGAGGTTGCAGATCGGCATGCGGAACGTTGGCTGATTGCTCGTTATTCGTTTTGACGATATCCCCTTGAGCGGCGAGCGCCAGTCCGAGAGCATTAAAGATCGCCAATAGCTTGTCGAGTCGAATGCCGGTGGCATCTCCCAGCTCGAGCGATGCGAGCAGGCGCTCCGAAACACTGGCTTTTTTAGCGAGGGTCGCACGGGTGATTCCCTGTGACTCGCGTGCCTGGCGCACGTAGATGCCAGCTTGGCGCGGCGTGGTGATGGGAAAGGTATCCACGGCAATCTCCTAACGTGCAGACTTTTGCATATCAGTATGACATGCAAAAGTCTGCACGAAAAGGCCTTATGCAAAACTCTGCATGAGACTTCCACGTTGACGTTGAGCTTATGAGAGGCGTTTTTTATATCGCGAGGATCCCCAGATGCTCAAGCAAGATCTTAAGTCCGATGAGGATGAGCACGACGCCGCCCACGATGGTGGCAGGCTTTTCGTAGCGCGCGCCAAAGGTATGGCCGATCGCCACGCCGGCGATGGAGAGGATAAAGGTTGTGATGCCAATAAGCGATACAGCGGGCACGATGTCAACCGAGAGCGCCGCAAACGAGATGCCTACGGCCAGGGCGTCAATCGAGGTGGCAATGGCGAGAACCAGGTATTCTATCAGGTCAATCTTCTCGGCATTCTTGTTGTCGCTCTCGTCCTCGTCCTCGGTAAAGGCCTCCCACAGCATCTTGCCGCCGATGAAGGCCAAAAGGATAAAGGCGATCCAATGGTCGATGGGCCCGATGATGCCCATGAATTGACTGCCGAGCGCCCATCCGATCACGGGCATGCCGGCCTGAAAGCCGCCAAAGAACAGGCCGAGCACCACGGCGACTTTAAGGTTGATCTTTTTCATGCCGAGACCCTTGCAGATGGAAACGGCAAAGGCGTCCATCGAAAGGCCAACGGCGAGCAACACGAGCTCTGCGAGTCCCATGGTCTGGCTCCCTCTCTGCGGGCGAGCCCGATTACGCGACTACTCCCTCATTTATATGAGACCCGATGCTACCACATGAGCAGTCAAAGGAGCCCCGTCCCAAATGAGCTACCTAAGCGGTGTTCGCTCATTCTGTAAGCATCGGATTTCGTGGCTGCTGCGGGGACAAACCGTGAGAAACTATTTAGCGTTTATGGAGCGTATACGATGGGAGCGATGCCTTGGATAAGAACGAGCTGCAAAAGCGTATGGAACAGGCCATCCGCCTGACGGCACCTGGTCAGCCGATCCGCACCGCCCTCGACATGATCATCGCCGGTCACCTGGGCGCCCTTATCTGCGTCGGCGACACCGAAAACGTGCTCGCTGCCGGTAACGACGGCTTCCCGCTCAACATTTCGTTCACCTCGAACCGTCTGTTCGAGCTCTCCAAGATGGACGGTGCCATCGTCATCGACGGTGACCTCACCCAGATCCTGCGCGCCAACTTCCACCTCAATCCCGATCCCTCGCTTGCCACGAGCGAGACAGGTATGCGTCACCGCACCGCCGCTCGCATGTCGGTGCTCACGGATGCCATCGTGATCTCGGTCTCGGCCCGTCGTGCCGTTGTCAACGTGTATGTTCACGGCAAGAGCTACGAGATCCAGCCCGTTACCACCATCATGAGCTCGGTCAACCAGCTCGTCGCCACGCTCCAGACTACCCGTCAGTCGCTCGATCGCTCCCTGCTGCGCCTGACGGCCCTCGAGCTCGACGACTACGTTACGCTCGCCGACATTACCGGTATTTTCTCGAGCTTCGAGATCATGCAGCAGGCAAAGACCGAGCTTAAGGATTGCATTGTCAAGCTGGGCAACCAGGGCAAGCTCGTGCAGATGCAGCTCGAGCAGCTCGCCGGCTCCAGTATGGATACCGAGTATGACCTGATGATCCGCGACTACGCGAGTGACTCCTCCGAAGCAAACGCCGAGAAAATTCGCGCTGAGCTTGCCCGTATGACGCCCAAGGACTTGTCCGATCCGCAGCATGTGGCGGCGGTTCTGGGCTACGACGACCTGGACGAGGACTCCGTCATGACGCCGCTGGGCCTGCGCACGCTTTCGCGCGTGTCCGTCGTGCGCGACGGCGTGGCCGAGAAGATTGTCGACGAGTACGGCTCGCTGCAGGAGCTCATGGATGACATCAGCGAGGACCCGGAGCGCCTAGGCGACTTTGGCGTTAACAACCCTGCCATTCTTGCGGACTCGCTGTACCGCATGAAGGGCACCAAACAGGGGAACGCATAATGGCGCCCGTATGCGCCGTGGTCGTTGCCGGTGGCAGCGGCCAGCGCTTTGGTAACCCCGGTGGCAAACAACTCGTCAATGTAGCGGGCTGTCCGCTCATGAGCTGGTCCATCCGCGCATTTGATCGGAGCGACAAGGTCGGCCACATCGTGGTGGTGTGTCCTGTCGAGCGCCGTGCCGAGATGCGCCGCCTGGCCATCGACCCGTTTGGCTATGACACGCCCATCAGCTTTGCCGATGCCGGCGATACCCGTCAGGATTCCACCCGAGCCGGCGTGCATGCGGTACCGGCAGGCTTTGAATACGTCGCCATTCACGACGGCGCTCGTCCGCTCATTACGACCGAGGCCATCGACCACGCTATCGACGTGCTCATGGGTGACCGCTCGCTCGACGGTGTCGTGTGCGGTCAGCCCGCGATTGACACGCTCAAGATCGTCGATGGCGATAACATCGTTGAGACACCGCCGCGCGAACTCTATTGGGCTGCACAGACGCCGCAGATCTTTAGTGTCGACGCTATGAAGCGCGCCCATGCCGCGGCGATTGCCGAGGGCTTTATCGGCACGGACGATTCGTCGCTGGTCGAGCGCATGGGCGGGCGTGTCCGCTGCGTCCAGAGCCCACGCGATAACCTTAAGGTGACGGTACCCGAGGACTTGCGTCCCGTAACCGCGATTCTGCTCGGCCGCATGGCCGAGGGAGAGGATCTTCCCCATGTTCAGTAACCTGCGCATTGGCCACGGCTACGACGTCCACCGTTTGGTGGAGGGGCGTCGATGTATCATCGGCGGTGTCGACATTCCCTACGAGCGCGGCCTGCTGGGCCACTCGGATGCCGATGTGCTCGCGCACGCCTTGGCCGACGCCATTTTGGGCGCCTGCCGCGGGGGAGACATCGGCAAGCTATTCCCCGACACCGATCCCGCCTACGAGGGTGCCGATTCGATGGTGCTGCTTGCCCGTGTGATGGACTATGCGCGCGAGCTGGGCTTTGAGTTTGTCGATGCCGATTGCACCATTGCCTGCCAGCAACCCAAGATCACCCCGCACCGCGATGCCATGCGCGCCAACCTTGCCCATGCCCTGGGCGTTGACGTCGAAAACGTGGGCGTTGCCGCCACTACGACCGAAAAGCTCGGTTGGGAAGGCCAAGGCGAGGGAATTGGCGCCTGGGCCGTCTGCCTGCTACAGAAAACCGTTAAGGAGTAACGAATGCGTATCTACAACAGCGCTACCCATAAAAAGGAAGAGTTCCAGCCCATCGAGTCCGGCAAGGTCCGCATGTACGTGTGCGGCCCCACGGTCTACGACAACATCCACATCGGCAACGCCCGCACGTTCATCAGCTTCGATGTGATTCGCCGCTGGCTCATCGCGAGCGGCTACGAGGTCACGTTTGCTCAGAACCTCACCGATGTCGACGACAAGATCATCAAGCGCGCCAACGAGCAGGGCCGTACGGCCGCCGAGGTCGCGACGGAGTTCTCCGACAAGTTCATCGGCGTCATGCGCGCCGCCAACGTGCTCGATCCCGACGTGCGTCCCCGCGCCACCAAAGAGATCGGCCCCATGATCGCCATGATCAAGACGCTTATCGAGCAGGGCCACGCTTATGCAGCCGATAACGGCGACGTGTACTTTGCCGTGCGCAGCGATCCCAACTACGGTCAGGTCTCGGGCCGCAACATCGATGACCTTATGGTGGGCGCGCGCATCGAGGAGAACGAGGACAAGAACGACCCGCTCGACTTTGCCCTGTGGAAGGCCGCCAAGCCCGGCGAGCCCAGCTGGCCGAGCCCCTGGGGCGAGGGCCGTCCCGGCTGGCACACCGAGTGCGCCGCCATGGTGCACCGCTACCTGGGCACCCCGATCGACATCCACGGCGGCGGCTCCGACCTTGCCTTCCCGCATCACGAGAACGAGTGCGCCCAGGCTACCTGCGCCTGGCACCAGGGCTTCTCCAACACCTGGATGCACACGGGCATGCTGCTGGTCGACGGCGAGAAGATGTCCAAGTCGCTCGGTAACTTCTTTACGCTGGCCGAGGTGCTCGAGCAGCACTCTGCCGCGGCTCTGCGCTTGCTGATGCTGCAGACGAGCTATCGCTCGCCGCTCGACTTCTCTTGGGAGCGCCTGGAGGGTGCCGAGAACTCGCTCACGCGTATCGCCGGCACGGTCGAGAACCTGCGCTGGGCTGCAAGCCACGCGACGGCCGACGCCGATGAGGCTGCCGCCGAGGCGTTTGTCGCCAAGGCCGCCGAGACTCGTGCCGCCTTTAAGGAGTGCATGGACGACGACTTTAACACCGCCGGTGCCATGGGTGCCGTCTTTGGCTTTGTCACCGAGTGCAATCAGTATCTGGAGCAGGCGGTCGATGCTGCCGACAAGGCCGCCGCGCTTGCCGCCGCCGACACGCTGGCCGAGCTGCTCGATACGCTTGGCGTTGAGCTCCCCGAGCCCAAGGTCGAGCTGCCGCTGGGCCTGCTGGGCGTTGCCGCCGGCCTGGTCGCCTACACTGGTGACGACGTGGACGAGGCAGCTTCCAAGATTCTCGAGGCTCGCGCCGAGGCCCGTGCCGCCAAGAACTGGGATCTGGCAGATGCCATTCGCGATCAGCTCAAGGACCTGGGCCTCACGATCGAGGATACTGCCGCCGGTACCCGTATCAAATCTCTCTAATCCCTGCGGGTTTCCCAAGCACCCGACCTTGCCGTTCAAACCGTCGCTCGCGTACTCAAGTACGCGTCGCTCCTCTTTCACGGCAATCTCGGGCACTTGGAAAACCCGTACCGACCGCCCGAATTAATATTCATGGGCGGTCGTTTATTTTGTTTCGATTGATAGTTGTATTTAGGAGGTCGCTTTATGGCCGACAATCGCAAGCGTGCGCCTCGTGGCGGCAAGCAGGCTGCTTCTAGCTCGCGTCCGATTCGCCGCAATGATCGCGCTGCCGCTCCTAAGGGCCAGCGCGATCGCGCCCAGGCCGCTCGTCCGCAGCGCGAGCGTGGCCGCGACAACGTTCAGGCTCCCAAGGGCGAGTTTATCGAAGGCCGTCGTGCTGCCGCCGAGGCGCTACGCACCGGTTTTCCCATCAAGTGCGCGCTCATCGCCGAGGGCGGGGAGCGCGATGCTGCCTTGTCGCGCCTGGTCGACGACCTCAACGCCGCGGGTGTCCGCATTAAGTATGTGCCGCGCGCGCAGCTCGACGCACTGTCGAGCCATGGCGCTCACCAGGGCATTGCGCTCGAGGTTGGCAACTTCCCCTATGCCGATGTCGCCGGTATCCTCGACCGCGCGGGCGACGGTCCGGCGCTCGTCATCGTGCTCGACCATGTGACCGACGACGGTAACTTTGGCGCCATCGTGCGCTCCGCCGAGGTTGTGGGTGCGGCCGGCGTCATCATTGCCAACAAGCGCGCCGCCGGCGTGACCGTGGGCAGCTACAAGACTTCAGCCGGCGCCGTCATGCATCTGCCTATCGCGCAGGTGCCCAACATCGCCCGTGCGCTCGATGACCTCAAGGCCGCCGGCTTTTGGGTGGGCGGTGCCTCCGAGCACGCCGAAGGCAGTTGCTGGGATGCTCCCTTCGAGGGTCGCGTGGCGCTCGTCATGGGGTCCGAGGGCGATGGCATCTCGCGCCTGGTGCTCGAGAAATGCGACTTTTTGACCAAGCTTCCCCAGCGCGGCATGACCGAGAGCCTCAATGTTGCCCAGGCGACCACGGCGCTGTGCTTTGAGTGGCTGCGCCGCAACGCCGGCGAGCTCATGGGGGAGGAGTAGCGCATGTCCAAAAAGAACCGTGCCAAGTCCAAAGCCAAGCGCTTTGGCGAAGGCTCGGCCAAGCCGATTGTCTCGGCCGCGACCTACGGCGTGGGCGGCAATGCGTTTGCACAGGCTATCGCCGACCCAGTCTCGACGGTGCACTCCAACAAGCCCGAGCTGCTGGTGGTCGACGGTTACAACGTGATCCACTGCACGCCGCGCTACGAAAAGCTCGTATACGACCATTCCGACGATCCGTATTCCAGCGACGTTCACGATATGGCGCGCACCGCCCTCATCAACGACGTCGCCGCCTTTGCCCAGGGCCGCTACGAGGCCGTGATCGTGTTCGACGGCGCGGGCAATATCTCCAGCGAGCGTCCCAACCTGCCGGCCCGCGGCGTGCGCATCGAGTTTTCGCCGACGGGCGTCTCTGCCGACACCGTGGTGCAGAAGCTCTGCATCGAGGCACGTGAGGAGGGCCGCGCGTGCTCCGTGGTATCGAGTGACGGTACAATCCAGGCCGTCGTCATGGGCAAGGGTGTCACGCGTATCTCGAGCCGCATGCTGGTGGACGAGATCAAGCAGATCGATAACGACGTTCACGAGGCAGAGGAAGCTCCGCAGATCAAGATGACTTTGGGCAGTCGCCTGAGTCCCGATGCCCTGGCCAAGCTCAAGGCCCTGCGCGGGAGGTAGGGGAGTTGGCGGGGCAATGCTGCCTCGCTAACTCCATTCAGCGATGTCGACCATTCTTTCGAGGCGCCATGTTAGCGCCTCTTTTAGATAAGGCAGTCTCGCTGCTAGGGCATCGTTTTTAGACAGAATCTCGATCGCCTCGTCAACGAAGCCTTCGAGTTTGCCGCCGTCAAACCAGCCCATGTCCTCGACGAGCAACATTTGTTTGGCGGGGCTTGAATGAAATTGTGCGCTGGTAAAACTGTGCTCTCCCGCCCTAAGCTCCTCTAGTGATATGTTGCACCAGAGTGATGAGCCCGAATCGAAGATGGGGGCTGGTCTGCAGGCCAGTGAGTTGACGTTTCGCACGAGGCCGAAGTTGCGCCAATGACGATCGTAGTTGGCAATGATGTCATCGCATACGATCATGCGGTCAAGGGCGTCTTTTATATCTGTCGCTCCAAGCTCCTCGCTGTTTGCTACATACCGTTCGTAATCGGTTAGTCGCTCGTCTGCATTTGCATGCTGGTTTACATAGAACGCAGGGACATATTCTTCTTCGTCAGTTAAGAAGACATTGCATGTGCTCAAGGCGGAAGTACCCGCGCCTTCGAGCGAATAGGGTACATAATCGCAACCGTTTAGGATGCGACGGTGAAGTGCAGTCGCCACCAGCTCGTTATAAGGTTCCTGGTTTAGATGTGCACCTGCCTTGTGGAGGATTCGACGGTCACCCTCGCATGTCCAGTACTTTTGAAGATTGCCGTCCGAGGTGTTGTCAGGCTTTGCGGCAGCTGCCTTACCCTCCGGGGCGAAGGGTGCAATGGTTAGCGAGACGTCGTCAAAAGCATTATTGAAGAAATTGATATCTTCCCACGCGAGACCGGAGTCTTGGGGCCTAATCCAATACTGGTCGGATAGGGAGAGGCCAAGATTTCGCTGTACGAGTTCATCGGGAACATCGACTGCGGCTTCTGCAAGCAGGGAGGCTAGCCCAATGCGTGCGAGCGGGATACCGCGGCCGCGCCACCAGATGCGGAAGGAGTCGAGCGATATGGGACTATTAGGGCCAAATACTCCAATAGGGGCGTGGGCACGATCGACGTCGGCGCCGATGTGGGTAAAGTCTTTTCGCGATGTGCTGTAGACCAGCTGAGCGACTTCGTGTGTGCGATTCATGAGGGTGAATGCGATCTCGCTCTTACCGTGGCCGCGGCGGGGACGTCCCCCCGTTTTGGTCACGGAACGGAGTCGCGTGTCGACGCTGTCTTTGTCGATGAGCCATACACCAGAAGCCTTGCGGGCCTCAAGTGCTCCGTTTTTTATGAGCTCCTGCACCCTGCGCGGGGTGATGTCGAGTAGCTCTGCAGCTTCCTTCGTGGTCAACATCGCGAAACCCTTCGTCAGAACGAATAGTTTTATCTTCTTCATTGTAATAAAAACTATTCGTTCTGACGAATAGTTTTGAGATGTGGTCGGTCAAAGGGCCTGTTGCGCCTCGTCCGCAATTCCTTTATTCTAAACAGGCTTCGCGCGAAAGCGCCAAGTGTGCCAGTGTGGCGCAACGGTAGCGCAACTGATTTGTAATCAGTGGGTTGCAGGTTCGATTCCTGTCACTGGCTCCATGAGAGTTTCGGGCTCTGTTCCCTTGTGGGACAGGGCCCGTTTCTTATGTGTGCCGGAATCGAACCTGCGAGGGCGCGAGCGTCAAGCGAACGCGGAGCGTTCGTAGCGAGCGGGCAAGGATGCCGGCAGGCATCCGAAGCCGGAGCGGATTCGCGAAGCGAATACGCGGACTTCCTGTCACTGGCTCCATGAGAGTTTCGGGCTCTGTCTCTATATGGGACAGGGCCCGTTTCTTTTTAGGTAGGCGCCTACGTGGTCTGGTTCCTTTTCCGTCACCTGCAATAACCAAGCACTGCTTGGTCGTTGGATATAGCTTTGTAAAAGAGAATGGAGTCAACAAAGCCAACGAAAGGAAATCGTTGGCATAGGGTCTACGGAAAGGAAAAAAGACCATGATTTACTCTCTTTGCGACATTGCCGGCAAGGACAGGGCAACAAATAAGCCGATCATCAGCATCCGTGCCATGGATATGGAGATGCAGCTACTGCGCTACTTTCGCGATTATGGTTTGGATGACGATCCGGATTGGCGCGAGTCCCTCGATGTCATTCTCGAGTCGCAACGAGAAGACGGTTGTTTTCCTCTGAGCAGCGATTGCCATATGCCCAGTGATGCACGTGTCGATTTTCTCTATCGACCTACGTACGCTTGCTGCCAGATCATGATGCGAGCTCTGCTGGGTGGAAAGCTATCGAACGAGCAGGGGCAACGCGTCAAAACTGCCCTGTCTCGCGGCCTTGCTTTTTCCTGCGGGCGCGGCCTTAATGGCCACGGTATCGAAGATCTTGAGCGGCAGTGCGAGGACGTTGCCGATTTTGGCCATGCGGGGATTACGGAAATAGCTGAGCGTTATCCCATGCTGTGCCCCGAGTTTTTCTCCCTTATTAATAAGATTGGAGACGAATACGTTGAGCGCATCGCCAATGGAGATGTGATTTACTACTTTGGATCAAATCTTGCACAGAAGATTTTGACGGCGGCAGAGTCCCTGGGCCGGACCAATTTGTCGCTCGACAAAATCCAACGCTATCTTGAGATGGACTCGAAGAGAAAAAATCGATAGGTTAAAGATTGGAAAGGCGGGCGCCGCCAATGCTGCTTGGACAGTACATAAAAAGAAACATGCCAGATGCGGTCGAGCTCAACGATATGATTTCCCGTCCAGGCGAGGGATATGCTATTAGCCAGATGGCGGTAGCGCCCGTCGACACGGGGGCCTTGCGGATGCATGTCAAGGCGTATGCAAATGGACCCGATGGTCCATATTTGGAGGGACGCCTAGCGCTCTACCATCAGGTGCACGAGCTTTTTGCGCTGCTTGCAGCTGAGCCGTCTAACAAAGGCATGAAGGGCTACGAACTCAAGGATTCCTTTATTGGCGGTGAAGAGGCGGACTTGATTATGCTCACCGTTTCCCACGAAGAGCGCTCGCAGGAAGACATCGCCTATAACGTTTTGCTGTGCAGCAAGAACGCGGTGGGGGAGCGCCGTGCCAGGATTCGCGATGGCGTGCGTATCGGCGGCATGTGCGTGGCCGAGGAGTTTGGGTATCGCGGCGAATTCAGGTCCTCGGTACACCCGCTGGCGCTGCCGCTCAATTTGAGCGAGGTCTACGTGCTTATGGATGCGCTGGCTGCCTATGAGCGCGGATGCAGCCGGTTTGATCCCCATGGTAGGACGGCCCGGCGTATTGCAGGCATGATCAAGCGCGAGCTGAGCGGTTACGCTAAGGAAAAACTTGGTTCGCGTTTGGAGGGGATGGGCTTTGCTCAACTGGAGGAGGTCGACCCCATGTTTGTTCCTGATATTCCAGGGGATAAAGTGCCTGAGGGCAGATCTTCGCAGGTTGCCAATTGGCTCTTATATGAAAAGGCTGGTCGCTGGGCGCGTGTGTGTCTTGCGGGTGGCGGGAGCGTGCAAGGGATTATCTTGCCGCGAGCTGAGCTTGGGCGCTTCTTTGCGAGTCGTCCACAAGCGGCGAGGGACGATGCAGCCCAAGCGGATTCACGACCCAAGTGTGTCGTCTGGCGAAGCGATGATGACTACGACGTTATTGACTGGGCAGATGTCGTGGATGTAAGGCGAGAATAGATAAATGTCTCGATCTGTAACACGAAGGGGCGGAAAACCGTTCGTACTGTTACAGAATGAGACGTAAGCCAGGGTCTCTGCGAAACATCTCGATCTGTAACAGATAGGGGAGAAAATGTTCTCTAAATGTTACAGATAGAGACAAAGGCGGGAGCGGGCCCAGCCGTTTACCTTGAGCGTGGATTTCTGGACGTACGAGCGTGGAAAATCTACCGCCTAGTGAATGAGCGTGGATAATCTGCCACTTTGGGTTCGAAGCCGTGCTAAAAGAGGGAGATTATCCACGCTCGATTTCAAACGGGAGATAATCCACACTCGTCCGTGCCGGAAAAGCTCGATCGCGACCTATGTAATAGTGCGAGAGGGTCGTTATCGAAGGTCGATGCTGTAGGCGTACTCCACCGTGCCAAAGTGTTCCCTTGGGAAATGTCACCAGCGTAGCGAAATCCACCGCCCTTCATATCTAAACTCAACAAAAACGCAGGTCAAAGGCATATAGATACGCCCGGCACCGTGTATCTAGAGGTTTTCGTTGACAGCCCCCAAGGTTGCATCGTATTATCTTTTTCGTTCGCGGGGGCGGCGGTCCAAAAGACCAAAGAACCTGCGGATACTTGAACGATTGGGAGTTTGCCCGAGTGGTTAATGGGGACGGGCTGTAAACCCGTTGGCTCTGCCTACATAGGTTCGAATCCTATAGCTCCCACCCGTCAAGTGCCTGTATAGCTCAGTCGGTAGAGCACTTCGTTGGTAACGAAGAGGTCACCAGTTCAAGTCTGGTTGCAGGCTCCATCCGGCGGTGTAGCTCAGTTGGTTAGAGCACACGGTTCATACCCGTGGCGTCACTGGTTCGAATCCAGTCACCGCTACCATAGGTAACACGGTGGCTTCTCAATAGTATGTTGAGAGGCCACTATGGTATAAAGGCAAAGTCCCGTCCGGGGACGACCTGTTAAGAGGAGGGCTTTATGGCCAAAGAGAAGTTTGAGCGCACTAAGCCGCATGTTAACATCGGCACCATTGGTCACGTCGACCACGGCAAGACCACGCTGACCGCCGCCATCACCAAGGTTCTCTCTGAGACCGAGGGCTGCAAGGCTGACTTCACTGCGTTCGAGAACATCGACAAGGCTCCCGAGGAGCGCGAGCGCGGCATTACGATCTCCGTCTCCCACGTTGAGTACGAGACTGCTGCCCGTCACTACGCTCACGTTGACTGCCCGGGCCACGCTGACTACGTCAAGAACATGATCTCCGGCGCTGCTCAGATGGACGGCGCTATCCTGGTCATCGCCGCTACCGACGGCCCCATGGCTCAGACTCGCGAGCACATCCTGCTCGCCCGTCAGGTCGGCGTCCCCTACATCGTCGTCTTCCTGAACAAGTGCGACATGGTCGACGATGACGAGCTCATCGACCTCGTCGAGATGGAGACCCGTGAGCTCCTCTCCGAGTACGATTTCCCCGGCGACGATATCCCCGTCATCCGTGGTTCCGCTCTGGGCGCTCTCGAGGGCGACGCCAAGTGGATGGACGCCATTCGCGAGCTCATGAAGGCCGTCGACGAGTACATCCCGACGCCTGCTCGTAACAACGACCTCCCGTTCCTGATGGCCGTTGAGGACGTTATGACCATCTCCGGCCGTGGTACCGTTGCTACCGGCCGTGTCGAGCGCGGTGAGCTCAAGCTCAACGAGCCCGTCGAGATCGTCGGCATCAAGGATACCCAGAACACCGTCGTTACCGGTATCGAGATGTTCCGTAAGTCCATGGACTTCTGCGAGGCTGGCGACAACGTCGGTCTGCTGCTCCGCGGCATCAAGCGCGAGGACATCGAGCGCGGCCAGGTTCTCTGCAAGCCCGGTTCGGTTACCCCGCACACCAAGTTCACCGGCGAGATCTACGTTCTGACCAAGGAGGAGGGCGGTCGTCACACCCCGTTCTTCGATGGTTATCGTCCTCAGTTCTACTTCCGTACCACCGACGTTACCGGTACGGTCAAGCTGCCCGAGGGCACCGAGATGGCTATGCCTGGTGACCACATCACCATCGAGGGCGACCTCATTCACCCGATCGCCATGGAGGAGGGCCTGCGCTTCGCTATCCGCGAGGGTGGCCACACCGTCGGTTCGGGCATCGTCTCCACGATCATTGAGTAAATTAGCTCTTTGATATAGCTGACTTAGAGAACCCGGCACTTATAGGGTGCCGGGTTCTTTTCTACGCGGGGCTTGTTCCCTGCCGATTGCGCTTCGCTCGCCCTTAAGCCGAGCGTGAGGGATCGATTAGATCTCGCTGGCTTCATTGATGTGTTCCAAATATGAATGGATCCAGCGAGAACCAATTGATTCGAGGTTTTCATTGACAGCACTTACATAGAGCTGATAAAGTACCATCTCGTGCCCGTACGGGGCGGATATGAAAGGTTCAGGATACATGCGTACTCTAGTTACTCTTGCGTGCACTGAGTGCAAGCGCCGCAACTATACGACCACCAAGAACAAGGCGAACATGCCTGATCGTATGGAGATCAAGAAGTATTGCCCCTGGTGCCGTCATCACACGCTGCACAAAGAGACTCGCTAGTCTCTAGTCACATACGCCAGTAGTTCAATTGGTAGAGCATCGGTCTCCAAAACCGAGTGTTGAGGGTTCGAGTCCTTCCTGGCGTGCCAGTCATTATTCCGTAAGCTCCCAATTGGGGGCTTACGGTTTACTCATGTATAAGCGCATTGCGCGGAGGTAACCCAAATGGCCAACAAGAAGAACAAGAAGAAGGCTCAGCAGCCGGCACCTGCCAACAACGCTGCCGCCAACTCCAAGGTTGAGGCCAAGAAGGCCGTTGCCAAGAAGAACGAGAAGGCTGCGAAGTCCAAGAAGAACGAGAAGCCTGGTTTCTTCGCCCGCACCAAGAAGTATTTCGCTTCGGTCAAGTCCGAGATGAAGCGTGTCACGTGGCCCGATAAGAAGGAGCTCGTGAACTACTCGGTCGTCGTTTGCGCTTCTCTGATCGTCGTCGGCGTCGTCATCGCTCTGCTCGATGCTGGCTTTGGCGAGGCTCTTGCTCTGTTCTCTGGATTGAGGGGCTAAACCATGTCTAAGCGTTGGTACGTCGTTCACACTTACTCTGGATACGAGAACCGCGTTAAGTCCGATCTCGAGCATCGCATCGAGACTATGGGCATGCAGGACCGTATCTTTGATATCGAGATTCCTATGGAGCGCGTCACCGAGATTAAAGAGGGTGGCAAGCGTGAGACCAAGGATTCCAAGATCTTCCCGGGTTATGTCCTGGTCCGCATGGAGATGGATGACGATGCATGGACGTGTGTTCGCAACACGCCCGGCGTCACCGGTTTCCTGGGCGGCAACGGCAAGCCCGCTCCGCTTTCCCGCGACGAGTACAATAAGATGACTCGTCGTCCCGGTAAGGGCGATTCGCCCAAGCGCACCTCGGTTGATATTGAGGTCGGCACGTCCGTCCGCGTCACCGATGGCCCGCTTACCGACTTTGATGGCAAGGTCTCCGAGGTTAACACCGAGGCTGGCAAGCTCAAGGTCACGCTGATGATCTTTGGCCGCGAGACGCCGGTTGAGCTCGACTTTAACCAGGTCGCTGTCATCGCTTAAGTTTTCGTCCGTTCGCGCGAGCGTGCTTCTTCTGTGACTGCTCATCTCAGGAGTGCTTCTAACACGTGCGTGCTTACGATATAGCAAGTACTTCACACTCGTGATTCGAAAGGAATGACCATGGCTGAGAAGAAGGTTGCCAACGTCATTAAGCTCCAGATTCCTGCTGGTGCAGCTAACCCCGCTCCTCCCGTCGGCCCCGCCCTGGGTGCTGCTGGCGTGAACATCATGCAGTTCTGCCAGGCCTTTAACGCCGAGACGCAGGACAAGAAGGGCGACATTATCCCCGTTGAGATCTCTGTCTACGAGGACAAGTCCTTCTCCTTCATCACCAAGACCCCGCCGGCGGCTCACCTCATCAAGAAGGAGCTGAACCTCAAGTCTGGTTCCGCTAAGCCGCAGGCCGACAAGGTTGGTCAGCTCTCCCAGGAGCAGCTCACCAAGATCGCCGAGATCAAGATGCCGGACCTCAATGCCAACGACATTGACGCCGCCAAGAAGATCATCGCCGGTACCGCCCGCTCCATGGGCGTCACCATCGCTGAGTAGCGATTTCTTTAGGTAATGACGGGTGCTCCGATCGGGGCGCCCGTTATATGTGTGCAATAGGGCACACGATACGATGTGGGAGGGCATAAGCCCGTTTAACCACAGGAGGTAATGCACATGGCTAAGCATGGTAAGAGCTATAACGCCGCTGCCGAGAAGATCGACCGCGCAGCGCTCTACACCCCCCTTCAGGCTGCCAAGCTCATCAAGGAGCTCGACACCGCCAAGTTCGACGAGACCGTCGAGGCCCACTTCCGTCTGGGCATCGATACTCGTAAGGCTGACCAGAACATCCGTGGTTCCATCTCCCTGCCCCACGGCACCGGCAAGACCGTTCGTGTTGCCGTCTTCGCTGAGGGCGAGAAGGCTCGCGAGGCCGAGGCTGCCGGCGCCGACATCATCGGTTCCGACGAGCTCGTTGCCCAGATCCAGAAGGGCGAGATCAACTTCGACGCCGCTATCGCTACGCCGAACATGATGGCCAAGGTCGGCCGCATCGGTAAGATCCTTGGTCCCCGTGGCCTCATGCCGAACCCCAAGCTCGGCACCGTGACCATGGACGTCGCCAAGATGGTCTCCGAGCTCAAGGCCGGTCGCGTTGAGTATCGCGCCGATCGCTACGGCATCTGCCACGTGCCCCTGGGCAAGAAGTCTTTCTCTGAGCAGCAGCTCGTCGAGAACTACGCTGCCCTGTACACCGAGATCCTGCGCGTCAAGCCCTCTTCTGCTAAGGGCAAGTACGTCAAGTCCATCTCCGTGTCTTCCACCATGGGCCCTGGCGTCAAGGTCGATCCCGCTGTCCAGCGTGACTTCCTGGCTGAGTAGCTGCTAGTTACTGCCTGAGCAAAGCAAGCATTGCTAAAGAAACCCGGTTCTGCCTCGTACAGGCCCGGGTTTCTTGCTATCTCGGGCCAAAACCACCACAAAGGGGACAGGCACTTCGTGGTGGTTTTGGCACTTTGGCGTCAATGTTATGGCATCGCAGCGAGCCGGTTCCAAGTGCCCCAGGTCGCCCCGAAAGAGGAGCGACGCGTACTTTGGTACGCGAGCGACGGCTTGAGGGGCGAGATGGGGTGCTTGGGGCCGGCGCAGCGTCAAGCCTTAAAGGTGGTTACCAGGGGGTTCTGGCGGTAGAGGACTCGATGGCCTCGTGGCGCTTGAGCTCGCGGCGCATGGTTTGCGAATTGAGCCAGGCTGCCTGCCAGCCACGGATAGGGTAGTGCGCTTCGTCAAGTTCAAACTGCGTATAGCCGCAGGCGTTGATGATTGTTGCCCCGCATGCATGCCGACGCTCACGCTGAAAGTCGTGGCCATAGCATTGGTGCACATGCCCGTGCACCATGTAGTCGGGATTCCAGGACTCGAGCGCTGTGTTAAAGCATTCGAATCCTCGATGTGGCAGATCATCCAGATCGCCCACGCCGGCGGCGGGTGCATGGGTGAGCAAGATGTCGCAGCCGCCGACCATCCTGATTTTACGCGACAGCTTGCGCATGCGCTTGGCCATCTCGCGCTCGGTGTACATGTTGGCACCGTCTCGATAGCGCATGGAGCCGCCAAGCCCCGCAATGCGGACGCCGCGATACACGTACACGGTGTCTTCGACGCAGATGCATCCACCCGGTGCATGACGTGCATAGCGGTCATCGTGGTTGCCGCGCACGTAGATGAGCGGCTTGTTGATGACGGTGACCAAAAACTCAAGATAGTCCGGGTCCAGATCGCCAGCTGACAAAATCAGGTCAACACCCTCAAAGCGTTCCTTGTGAAAACACTCCCAAAGGCATCGTTCTTCTGTATCGGCTATGGCAAGGATCTTCATAGGGCGCGGACCTTCGGCTCATCGCTGGGCTGCGGAATGGTGCCCACCACGTTGTCGGCCAGCCAGTTCATCTCGACAATCTGCGTGCTCGGCAATGGGGGAAAACCCTCGATCTGCACCACGCCGTCTTGGCTATGGAGTTCGCCGCCAAATGGATTGATGGAGCCCTCGACGATGCCATTGCGGAGCAGCTGAACAAGCTTGCGCGTCTGATAAGGCAGGCCCGGAGCGTAGCGAATGTCGATAACGCCCGAGCTCATACCATACCAGTAGTTGACGGCGCGAACCTGGCTATCGTCACTGGTCTCATCCCAGGTGCCATGCAGCAGGCTTCGCACGATAAGCTCGTAGTATCGACCCCAGTTCCATACCGGCATGGCGATGCCGACGACCTTGCCATCGACCAGGCGGTGAAGTCCGTAGGCCGTGGGGTCTTCGAGCGACTTTGACATGTCGGCGCCGGTCATAACACTCACGCCTTCGCGGCACATGGCCTCGGCAAGACCGCCGGCGGGCACATCGCCCCAGGTGAGGATTACCTGCGCGCGAGGGTCGAGCAGCGAGGCGCCGATGGCAAAGGCGTTGATCTCGCTGAGCGCGCCCGAGGCGAAGACCGACGCGTGGTAACCGATGCGGTGGTTGTCCGCCATGCTGGCGGCAAGGGCGCCCAGGAGGAACTTGGCCTCGTACATTTTGCCAAAGTACGAACGGACGCTTTGGTGGGGAAGGCCGATAGAGCAGTTGAGGAATCGTACCTGGGGATACTCGACGGCAGCCCTGAGCGTGTATTCCATCAGGCGGTGCGAGGTCGAGAAGATGACGTTAGCTCCATGTTTGACAGCCGTTTCCACGGCGGCGTAGAACACGTCCGGATTGTGGCAGTTCTCGAATGCCTCGGTGCGCACGATGCCGCCAAAGTGATCGTCGAGATGCTGGCGTCCTTGGTCGTGCAGGCTGTCCCAGCTCGACGTGGCGCAGGGGAATTCATGGATAAAGGCGATGCGCAGGGGGTTGGCCGCCGAATAAACGGTCTTGCCCATAAAGAAGTTGAGCACGCCGGAGGTGGACTTGGCGGGCGACTCCTCCTCATCGACGCTCGGTGCTTCGACAAGATCGACCTTGTCCTCGTCATTTTTGCCGGTGATGACCAGCTCGCGCCAGATCTTGCACAGGCGGTTTACGACGATGTCCGTCGGCGTATCCAGCAGTCGGTCCTGGTTGTACACATTGAGGTATACGAGCATTGCGTCGGCGGGTGTAATGTCCAGATGGTCGCCGCCGGCGCGAAGGTAGGCGCGCTTAAAGAGCAAGAAGGTGTGGCGCAGGTAGTCGACCTTTTTCTGCGGCCATTTTTCGATAAGGTTCTGACCGAGCATCTTGGCGAGCGTTTCGTAGCTTCCCTCACGCGAGAACTCGATCTCGTATAGGGGGCAGACGCGCCAAAACGCGCAGAACTCGCCGTACAGGCGGCTTTCGACGGAATCCCATGTGCCGGGGTAGAGACGGGTGACCTTGGCCGAAACCGTCAGGGCGTCCAGGAATTTGAGGACGCTGACGCGCTTGTTGCCTTCCTGGACATAGAACCGATGCATGAACTCGGTGACGATGATGGGGTCGCGATAGCCCTCGGTCACCTGGATGTCGTAGAGATTGGACCACTTGCGGGCGAACTCGGTGTTAAACGGCAGCAGGGGCATAAAGTTACACGAAAAGGCAGACTGACGGCCTTTGGTGACCGTGCCGACGACCATTTCGAGCGGAATGTCCCTCAGGCCGACGCTCTCTCGCTGGCCTAAGGGGAGCTGGGCAACGAGGCCGTCGAGGTCCGTAAGGTACGGGTGCTCGCTTTGGCTGATGGCGCGACGGCGTCCCTGCTCGCCGCGCTTGCGTGCTTGACGATAGGCCTCTTCCATGGTGTCTACTCCCTTAGTCGTTTAAACAACGATATGAACCATGGTACCACGATGCGAAACCACCACAAAGGTGCCTGTCCCCATTGTGGTGGTTTTAGGCGATGATGGGGGCGATGGCGCGGATACAGGCGTCGGCTGCCGTGAAGGTGGTGCTGTCGTCGCTGACGATAAAGATGATCTTGCCCTTGATGCCAAAGTCGCCGATCTCACTAAAGAGTACGTAGGGCTCCTTGTCAAAGCCCGAGATGGGAAGCACGGCGGCCTTGGTGACGTCGGTGAGCTCATCTGCCAGCGCGTCCAGTGAAGCCCACTTGGACGTGTCCTTGACCGCGACGGGCACGGCAACGCGCCCAAAGGGCATGAGGTGCACGAGCGTGTTCTTGGAGATGTTGGAGTTGGGGACGATGATGGTCTGCCCGCAGGCGTCCTCGATGGTCGTATGGCGCCAGGTGATGTCTTGGACCACGCCCGAAACGCCGCCGACCTCGATATTGTCGCCGGGCTTGATGATGCCCATAAACGTCACCTGCATGCCGCCGATGAGGTTTGAAAGCGTGTCCTGAAAGCCGAGCGAGATGGCGATGCCGCCGACGCCAAGAGCGGCGACGAGAGCGTTTGCGTTAATGCCAAAGCAGTTGTCGAGGATAAAACTGCCGCCGATCGTCCATATGACGGCGCGCGCGATGTTGATGAAGATGCTGGATGAAGGGAGTGGGTTATCGTCGCGGTTAAGCAGGTGGCGCAGGGTCTTGGACGCGACCTTGGCGGCAACGGCGGTGCCGATAGCCAAGATACCTGCCCAGATGATGTTGTGGACCCATCGTTGTGCAAAGAAATGAAGAATTGGCTCAAACAATTCCATGTAGGGAAACCTCCTCATGATCGTTCAACCATGATACCCAACAAGAAGCCCGTCCGATCAAATTCGGACAGGCTTCTTGGTGGGTATAAGGTTTGCACGGCGGGGAAGAGATCTTCTCAAGGCAGTTTCCTTAGTTCTTGACCAGTGGTCCCTGCTGACGCTGGATTATCGACATGATATGCGAAAACCGCCGCAAGGGCGCCTGTCCCTTTGCGGCGGTTTTGACGTTTGTGCAGATAAAACCTGCCAAAATAAACCTGTCCCTCTTTGGCAGGTTTTAGCTCAGCAGCATGCGGTCGTTGGCGAGCTCGCCGCCCGAGACCTCCTCGAACTTCTGGAGCAGGTCGGCGACGGTGAGCGACTTTTTCTCGTCGCCGGCCACGTCGTAGATCACATGGCCCTCGTGCATCATGATCAGACGGTTGCCCAGACGGATGGCGTCGTTCATGTTGTGCGTGACCATGAGCGTGGTCAGGTGGTTCTCGTCGACGATCTCCTCGGTCAGGTTGAGCACCTTAGAAGCCGTCTTGGGGTCGAGGGCCGCGGTGTGCTCGTCGAGCAGCAGCAGGCGTGGCTTGGTGAGCGTGGCCATCAGCAGGGTGAGTGCCTGGCGCTGGCCGCCCGAGAGCAGGCCGACCTTGGCGTTGAGGCGCGTGTCCAGACCAAGGTCCAGGCGTTTGAGCAGCTCAATGTACTCGTCCTTCTCGGCCTTGGTGACGCCCCACGAAAGACCGCGACGCTGGCCGCGGCGCTTGGCGAGGGCCAGGTTCTCGGCAATCTGCATGTCGGCTGCGGTGCCGCGCATGGGGTCCTGGAACACTCGGCCCAGGTACTTGGCGCGCTGCGACTCGCTCAGACGCGAGATATCGTTGCCGTCAAGCTCAATAACGCCCGAATCGAGCGGATACACGCCGGCGATCATGTTGAGCAGCGTGGACTTGCCGGCGCCGTTGCCGCCGATCACGGTTACAAAGTCGCCGTCGTTAAGGGTGAGATCGACGCCGGTGAGTGCGCGCTTCTCGGTGACGGTGCCCTTGTTAAAGGTCTTTTTGACGTGCGAGAGCTTAAGCATCTGCCTCATCTCCCTTCGTATAGGAGCTGCGGAGCTTGTAGCGCTCCCAAACCACGGGCACGCACAGGGCCACGGCAACGATCACGGCGGAGAGCAGCTTCATGTCGTTGGCATCCATGCCCAGCTGCAGCACGATGGCGCGAATGAGGAAGTACACCACGGAGCCAAAGACTGCAGAGGCAAGACGGACGGAGAACTGCGTGAGACCGCCGGGCAGCAGGCGGCCGAGCACCTCGCCGATAACAATGGCGGCAAGACCGATAACGATGGCGCCGGTGCCCATGCCAATGTCAGCGTACTTCTGGCTCTGGCAGATGAGCGCACCCGAAAGGCCGATAAGGGCGTTAGAGAGCACGAGGGCGATCATCTTGGTGGAGTTGGTGTTGACGCCCAGGGCGCGGATCATGTACTCGTTGTTGCCGGTGGCACGCAGCGCCGAGCCGATCTCGGTGCCAAAGAACCAGTACAGGATGGCGACGATGGCCACGGCCAGCACAATGCCAAGGATAATGGCAACAGTGGACTGCGGCAGGCCCGTCATGTGGCTGACGGATGAGAAGATGGTGCCCTTGGCAAGGATGGGCGTGTTGGATTTGCCCATGATGCGCAGGTTGATGGACCACAGACTGATTTGCGTAAGGATTCCGGCGAGGATTGCGGGAATCTCAAAGACGGTGGTCAAGATACCCGTGACGGCGCCGGCGATGGCGCCGGCGCACATGCCGGCCAGCACGGCGATCAAGGGGTCGACGTTATTGTTGACAATGAGCACGGCGCAAACGCAGCCGCCGAGGGCAAAGCTGCCGTCGCAGGTCATATCGGGGATGTCGAGCAGGCGGAACGTGATAAACACGCCAAGCACCATAATGCCCCAGAGGACACCCTGGGAAACGGCGCCCTGCAATGCAATGAGCATGCTTCATACCTCCTAGGATAGGGTAGACACGTGATTTTCCATAATAGCGGTAACAATGCATAAAAGAGCTGCGGACGGATGTTTTGTCTCATCCGAAACAAGCAGGGCGAACGCCGGTCTTTGACGTCCGCCCCTGTGGCTCAGATATTGAATAGCACGGCAACGGCGCGAGTATGGGCCCTAGGCACATCGCCGCGCATGCCGCTACGCGTCCAGAGCGGAAAGGTCGATGCCCAGGGCCTCGGCCATCTCGTCGTTCTTGACGACGACCAGGTCCTTGCTCGAGAGGTGCTTGATCGGCATATCCTCGGGCTTGGCCTCGCCCTTCAGGATCTTGACGGCCATCTCGCCCGCGGCATAGCCCAGGTCCTCGTAGTTGATGGAGAGGGTGAACAGACCGCCGGTCTTGCACATGCCCTCCTCGCCGGTCACGAAGGGGAGCTTGTTCTCCTTGCAGATCTGGCCGACCTGCGAGGCACCCGCGGCGATGGTGTTGTCGGTGGGGGAGTACAGCGCGTCGACCTTGCCCACGGCAGACTCGACGACAGACTGAATCTCGTTGGAGCTCGAGACGGTGAAGTCAGTGTACTCGAGGCCTAGCTTGTCGAGCTCCTTCTTGGCGGCCTTGATCTGGACGTCGGAGTTGGACTCGGCGGTGCAGTAGAGCAAGCCGACCTTCTTAACGTCGGGCAGGACCTTCTGCATCATCTCGAGCTGCTCGGCGACCGGGGTGAGGTCGGAAGCGCCCGTGACGTTGGTACCGGGCTTGTCGTTGTCCTGGACCAGGCCGGAAGCGGCGTAGTCGGTGATGGCGCAGCCAACGATGGGGATATCGGCGGTGGCACCGGCGGCAGCCTGCGCGGCGGGCGTAGCGATGGCATAGATCAGGTTGACGCCGTCGCCTACGAACTTGTCGGCAATGGACTTACACGTGGACTGGTCGTTCTGGGCGTTCTTCTGGTCGATCTTGACCTTGAGACCGCTCTTCTTGATGGCCTTGACAAAGCCGTCGTTGGCGGCATCGAGCGCGGAGTGCTCGGTAAGCTGCAGAACGCCGATGGTGTAGTCGGAACCGGCGGCAGCGGAGCCGGAACCAGAGTTGCCGCCGCATCCGGCGAGCGGAGCGAGCGCGAGCAGGCCAGCGGAGACAAGAAGGCTCCTGCGGCTGATGGTGATGTCCTTCATATCATTACCCCCAGTATAAAAATGGCTGGAAACACTGCACTAGGAAAAAGTGCAAGTGGGACTATAGTAACGCCGATGTCCATTTTTACAATAACCTGGCGGGTTTTTTAATACTGAACCGGATGGGCGGTGCTGAGGAACGACGGACGGTAACGGGGCTTATGCTGCGGGTGCGGGGCTGTCTTCTTCGTCTAGCGCGGCAAAGAGTTTCTTGCCGTCGAGCAAACGCGTGCTGACGTTTCTCATGCGGCTGACCTCAACGGTGCGCAGAGTGTCGTCGGCGCCTCGGGTGTCGTAGACCGTTCCCAGCAGATACGAGACGCCATCGCGTTGCCTGATGGCAAAGGGCCGGACCGTCATCCGCACCACCTCGATTTCGCCCCGGGTCAGGACATTTGTGATATCAAAGCTGACGGTTGTTCCATGGTCGATGGCCTGTTCGACGAGCTCGCACGTGTCGATACGCTTGGCGTGCGGACGCGTTGCCTTGACGGGCGCGTCGTTGGCGGCCGGTGCCGGTTCGGGCATATCGAGATAGTCGCGAACATCGGCGCTCGCCATGGCGACCAGGTGCTGTGCCATGCTCTTTCGAATGGCTATGGGCGTCGATCGGTTGCGCATGACCATGCCGTGGAGCCGTATGATCTCTTCGTCAGCAAGCGGGCGGGTGAGGAGCCGATAGCCCACGCCGCGCTTATAGTCGATTTCGTATCCGGCGTGACGAAGTGCAGATATCGAGGTATAGATGCTGCGGCGTGCCGCCGAGATGGGCATGCGGGCGGGGTCGTCGGGATGGGCGAGGAGCTCGACCAGCTCGTCGGAAAGCAGCGCCTTGTCCTCGCCGGTGTTCTCGCTCAAGAGCTGCAGAATGCGTACGGCGCGATAGGCTGCCATCGAGGCGGAGCCCCTGGTCGTGGTCTCGTAGTTTTCAACAACGGCTTCGGTCATAGCGCCCACGTCCTTTCCTTTTTTTGGTGATGGCAGATCAGAGCCTAGGGTGCGGAGTCTGGCCAAGGACGCGTGACGCCTTGGACGGTCGATGGTTGCCGGCAAACGGCGGGTCGAGTTTTCAACAACCCTGCCTAACTGACCAAAACCTTGCCAAAAGCTTGACGGATGCTGTTGAAAAAAAGCGCCCCTCGGCTTGCCGAGAGGCGCTGGCGTGATGCGCTGGAACGCGTTTGGTGGCGCTATGGCGATTAGAAGTCGGCGTTGCCCACGGTGCGCGGGTGCGGCAGGACGTCGCGGATGTTGCCCACGCCGGTGAGGTACATCACCAAGCGCTCGAAGCCCAAGCCGTAGCCGGCGTGCTTGCAGGAACCGTAGCGGCGCAGGTCAAGGTAGTACTTGTACTGCTCGGGATTCATGCCCAGGTCCTTGATGCGGGCCTCGAGCAGATCCAGGCGCTCCTCGCGCTGGGAGCCGCCGATAATCTCGCCGATACCGGGAACCAGGCAGTCGGCGGCGGCGACGGTCTTGCCGTCCTCGTTCATGCGCATGTAGAACGCCTTGATCTCGGCCGGGTAGTCGGTTACAAAGGTCGGGCGCTTAAAGTGCTCCTCGGTCAGGAAACGCTCGTGCTCGGTTTGCAGGTCGATGCCCCAGCTCACGGGATAGTCAAACTTGTGACCCGCAGCGACTGCCTGCTCCAGGATCTCGACGGCCTCGGTATAGGTGACGCGGGCAAAGTCGGAGTTGGCGACATGGTCCAGGCGCTCGAGCAGACCCTTGTCCACAAACTTGTTGAGCATATTGAGCTCGTCGGGGCAGGTGGCCATGACGTCCTTAAGGACGTACTTGAGCATGGCCTCGGCGTTATCCATGTAGTCGTTCAGATCGGCGAAGGCCATTTCGGGCTCAATCATCCAAAACTCGGCGGCGTGGCGCGTGGTGTTGGAGTTTTCGGCGCGGAAGGTGGGGCCAAAGGTGTACACGTCGCCAAAGGCCATGGCAAAGTTCTCGGCATTGAGCTGGCCGGACACGGTGAGGCTCGCATGCTTGCCAAAGAAGTCCTGGCTCCAGTCGACCTCGCCGGACTCGGTGAGGGGCGGGTTTTTGGGGTCGAGCGTGGTCACGCGGAACATCTCGCCGGCGCCCTCGCAGTCACTCGTGGTGATGATGGGGGTGTTGACGTAGACAAAGCCCTGCTCCTGGAAGAAGCGGTGGATGGCGGCAGCCGCGACAGAGCGGATGCGGAACACGGCGCGGAACAGGTTGGTGCGCGGGCGCAGGTGCTGCTGGGTGCGCAGGAACTCGACGGTTGCGCGCTTCTTCTGCAGCGGGTAATCCGGGGCGCTCGTGCCCTCGACCTCGATGGAGGTGGCAGAAAGCTCGAAAGGCTGGGGCGCATCGGGGGTCAGCTTGACGGTGCCGGTGCAAATGAGTGCGGCCGAGACGTTTTGATGGGCGATCTCGTCGTAGTTGTCGAGTGCCTCGCGGTTCATGACGATCTGCAGGTCGCGGAAGCAGCTGCCGTCGTTGAGCGTAACAAAGCCAAAGTTCTTCATGTCGCGGACGGACTTGACCCAGCCGGCGACGGTGACGGTTTGGCCGCCGAGCGACTCGGCATCGGCATAGAGCTGCGCGATTTTGGTGCGGTTCACGTATCCTCCCATAACGGTTGAATGATAGTTATCCATACAGTTCGTTATTCTAGCAGCTCGTCTCATTTGGGCTATACAGATAAGGCATTGGCGGGATGGTTTTTCAAACGAAAAGCGCCCGCGGCCAAATGGTCGCGGGCGCTTGACGAGGTGCCTTTTGGCTGTGTGGCGCGGGGCCTGGCTACTTGGTCTTGGCTACCAGCAGCGGGTCGCCAAGCTTGACGAGCGGGTTGCCGCCGATAAGCGTTCCAGACTCGCCGACATGGTCGATGCTCTTAAGACGATCGAGCTCGGAGACGATGACGGTCACGATGTCCTCGTGACCAGCGGCCTTAATGGCCTCGCGGTCGAAGCTGATGAGCGGCTGGCCTGCCTTGACCACATCGCCCATCTCGACAAAGCGGGCAAAACCCTTGCCGTTCATTTCCACGGTGCCCAGGCCGACATGGATGAACACGCGCAGGCCGTCCTCGGTAATCATGCCGATGGAGTGGTTGGTGACAGTGGTGGCACCGATGCGGCCGTTGGCGGGCGCATAGATGGTGCCGGTAATGGGCTCGATGCCATAGCCCTGGCCAAGCATGCCCGAGGCGATCGTCTCGTCGGGAACCTCGTCCAGGTTGACGAGCACGCCGTTGACGGGGGCATAGATGACGCCTTCGCGGGTAGCGAAGCTTGCTGCGGGCGGAACGGACGCCTCGCCGGTCGAGGTGAAGGTGGACTTAAGCGAATCGAGCAGACCCATAGTTGCCTCCAACTTAAATAGGCGCATATCGCGCGTTTGGTTTGCCGGAAACGTTTCACATGTGTTTCGCGGCTTGGTCAACGCCCCTATTCTACGCTGCTCAACGATACCTCTGAACTGGGATTATGTGATATATCAGTTGAAGGGAAACTTATTGCCGGAGTGTTTCTGCGCCACGGGTTCAAGTGGGGTACGCTTGAAGGCGAAAAACAAGGGCGCATAATTTGCGCGAAGGGAGCACATATGATTGTCGAGAACCATGCGCTGTGGGGCGAGGAGCCGACCGAGGATTATCCGGCGACGTTTACGTATTTGGGTGCCGAGCCGTTGCCCGATAAACCGAATGGCCGCCGCCCCGCGGTGATTATCTGTGGCGGAGGTGCGTTTACGCATATCGCTCCGCATGAGCAGGATCCTGTGGCGTTTGCGTTTTTGGATCACGGTTACCAGGCCTTTGTGCTCAACTATGTCACGAGTTCTACGGGTGACGTGAGCTTTCCGCACCCCCAGGCAGATCTTGCCAAGATGGTCGCCACGGTGCGCGCCAACGCCGACGAGTGGCATGTCGATCCTAAGCGCGTGTGCGTCGTGGGCTTTTCTGCTGGCGGCATGATTTGCGCCTCGCTGGCAACACAGTGGAAGACCGGCCCCTTTGCGGCACTTGCCGGGGCGCGTCCGGACGACATTCGTCCCGATGCCGTGGTGCTGGGCTATCCATTGCTCGACTTTGCCTATGTGCGCGACATGCAGACGCGCGATCCGCGCATTGACTTGCGCGTGCCCAAGACGGGCGGCAAGACGGGACGCGATTTGCTCAACGACTACCTGTCGATGGTGACGGGCGGCGAGGCAACTGACGAGCATCTGGCCGACATCTGCCCCACCACGCATGTTTCGCGTCAGATGCCACCGACCTTTGTGTGGGGCGTGTCCGACGACAAGACGGCGCCGATCGCGCAGGTATGCCCGTTTGCGCAGCGCATGGCCGAGGAGGGCGTTGCATGCGAGATGCACGTCTTCGACCAGGGTGGTCACGGCCTTTCGCTCGGCAACGCCAACACCGCGGTCGACAACGAGGACAAGCAGGTGGCGGTCCGTCCCTGGATTCGCCTAGCCTTCCGCTTCCTGGAGCGCCATCTGTAAGAGGACGGGCATCCCAGCCCTTCAATAACTTGCGGTGAAATAGCTCCGATCTGGGGCATCAACCAGCCCATCCAGGAACTATTCCACCGCAACTTCGTTTTTGATGCCCCGCCCGGAAACTGCGTCCCAGTTTTGCCTTTCAAGGTGGGACGCAGTTTCCCATAGGGCCTCGACTGGGAAAGCGCGTCCCGTTTCGAGCGGGGATTCTGGGATGCATTTTCCGTAAGAGGCCTGTTAGGGAAACCATATCCCGTTTCGAGCCAGAATTCTGGGATGTAGTTTCCCCGAGAGGCCTCATCGGGAAACTATGGCCCTGAACTCTCCTGCCTGTCCCCATCGCACCGATCTGTCGATTGAACGTCGTTGTGTGTTCGCGCTATCATGCATGGTTACAATTGGTTAGTCATGGCAAACGGTTAGCCATGGTGAACATAAATACAACGCCCTGTGGGCGCCGGGGGAGGAACACGGACGTGAAGCTCGATACACTCGAGATTGGAAAGGACGCCGTTGTCGCATCGGTGACATCCGACGATCAGGCGCTTCGACAGCATATTTTGGACATGGGTCTAACGCCGGGCACCGAAGTTACCATGATGAAGTACGCCCCCATGGGTGACCCGCTCGAGATCCGCCTGCGTGGCTACGAGTTGACGCTGCGCAAGGACGATGCCGCTCGCATCGAGCTCGTGGGTGTTCACGACACCGATGCGGGTCCGCGCGCTAACGCCGCAATCGGCACGACGGAGCATCCGGCCCTGGGCGAGGGGACGTATTCGCCCCGCGCCGCGAAGACGGCCGTGCCTGAGGGCGCGCCGCTGCATTTTGCCCTCGCCGGCAACCAAAACTGCGGTAAGACCACGCTGTTCAACCAGCTTACGGGCTCCAACCAGCACGTCGGCAACTTTCCCGGCGTAACGGTCGACCGCAAAGACGGTACCATTCGTAACCACCCCGAGGCGAGCGTTACCGACCTGCCCGGCATTTACTCTCTGTCGCCGTACACGGGTGAGGAGATCGTGAGCCGCCAGTTTATCCTGGATGAGCATCCCGACGCCATCATCGATATCATTGACGCCACCAACATCGAGCGCAATCTGTATCTGACGCTGCAGCTTATGGAGCTCGATCGCCCCATGGTCATCGCGCTCAACATGATGGACGAGGTGACGGCCAACGGTGGCGCCGTGGACGTCAACCTGCTCGAGAGCCTGTTGGGCGTGCCCGTTGTCCCCATTAGCGCTGCCCGCAACGAGGGCATCGGCGAGCTGGTTGATCATGCCTTGCACGTGGCGCGGTTCCGTGAGCGCCCCGGTCGCCTGGACTTCTGTGCGCCCGATGGCTCGGACGGCGGTGCGCTGCATCGCTGCATCCACGGCATCGCCAACCTTATCGAGGACCATGCCGCGACGGCGCACATTCCCGTGCGTTTTGCGGCGACCAAGCTGGTTGAGGGCGACGAGCTGGTAACCGAGGCGCTTCATCTGGACCGCAACGAGCTCGACGCCATCGAGCACATCATTACCCAGATGGAGGGCGAGGCCGGCACCGACCGCCTGTCCGCGCTGGCCGACATGCGCTTTAGCTTTATCGGCGACGTGTGCGGGCGTTGCGTCGTCAAGCCGCACGAGAGTCGCGAGCACGTGCGCTCTGTCAAGATCGACCGCATCCTGACGGGTCGCTACACGGCCATTCCGGCGTTCCTGGTGATTATGGGCCTTGTCTTTTGGCTGACGTTTGGCGTGATCGGCGCGGCGTTGCAGGGACTTATGGAGGACGGCATCGCTGCCATCATCGCCTCGGCCGATGCGGGCCTCAAGGCGTTCGGCACCAACGACGTGGTGCGCTCGCTGGCTGTTGACGGCGTGCTTACGGGCGTGGGTAGCGTACTGACCTTCCTGCCGATTATCGTCGTGCTCTTCTTGTTCCTCTCCATTCTGGAAGACTCGGGCTACATGGCGCGTGTGGCCTTTGTCATGGATAAGGTGCTGCGTCGCTTTGGCCTGTCGGGCCGTAGCTTTGTGCCCATGCTCGTCGGTTTTGGCTGCACCGTGCCGGCTATCATGTCGACCCGTACGCTCCCATCCGAGCACGACCGCAAGATGACGGTCATGCTTACGCCGTTCATGAGCTGCTCGGCCAAGTTGCCGGTCTACGGTCTGCTGTGCGGGGCGTTTTTCCCACAGGCGACGGTTCCCGCTATGGTCTCGCTCTATCTGATCGGTATCGTGGTCGGCTGCATTGCGGCTTTGGTGCTCAATCGCACAGCATTTAAGGGCGACCCAGTGCCGTTTATTATGGAGCTCCCCAATTACCGCCTGCCGAGCGTCAAGACGACGGTGATGCTGGCATGGGATAAGGCCAAAGACTTTATTACCAAGGCCTTTACCATTATCTTTGCCGCTACCGTGGTCATCTGGTTCCTTCAGACGTTCGACATCCGCTTTAATGTGGTCGCCGATCAGTCGCAGAGTCTGCTTGCGGGCCTCGGCAGCATCATCGCGCCGGCGCTGACGCCGCTTGGGTTTGGCGACTGGCGTGCATCCACGGCGCTCGTCACCGGACTTATCGCCAAGGAGAGTGTCATCTCGACCCTCACGGTACTTTTGGGCGCGACCTCGCCCGCGGCACTGTCGACCATGTTTTCGCCGTTTACTGCCTATGTGTTCCTGGTCTTTACGTTGCTGTACCCGCCGTGCGTGGCTGCGATCGGCGCCGTCAAGAGCGAGCTGGGCGCGCGCTACGCCGTTGCCGTGTTCGCGTTTCAGGTGGCAGTCGCCTGGATCGTGGCGTTTGTCGTGCATTCGGCGGGCATATTGCTGGGGCTGGCTTAGTTATTTATTGACGGCGCAACCTCTGTGTATCGAATTGTTTTCGGTTCCGTGTCCGTTACTGACGGATGCGGGACCGTTGCTATATAATCGCCTCCGCTCAAAACGATTGGAGACGTTATATATGACTCAGGCAAGGCAAGACGGCATCACGCTCAAGCAGTGGCTCCCGCTCATCGGACTCACCTGCTGCGCCTTCGTGTTCAACACGTCGGAGTTTATGCCCATCGGTCTTTTGACTGACATCGCCGCGTCGTTCTCGCTCACCGAGTCCCAAGCCGGCATCATGATCTCGGTCTATGCCTGGGGCGTCATGCTGCTGTCGCTGCCGCTCATGGTGTTCGCTTCGCGCTTTGAGTTCAAGCGGATGTTGCTGGGCGTGCTGGCCGTGTTTTCGCTGGGCCAGTTTCTGTCCGCTGTGGCGCCGACTTATCCCGTCCTGGTCTGTGCGCGCCTGGTGGTCGCTTGCGCACATGCCGTGTTCTGGTCGGTCGCTTCGATTATGGCCTCGCGCCTGGTCGACACTCGCCACGGGGCGCTCGCCATCAGCATGATCGCTACGGGCTCGTCAATCGCGCAGATCTTTGGTCTGCCCCTCGGTCGCGCTATTGGCTTGGCCGTGGGCTGGCGCATGACGTTTGCCGTGGTCGGGGTCCTCTCGGCCATCGCGGTCGTCTACCAGGCGACCGTGTTCCCGGCCATGCCGGCGGGCGAGCGCTTTACCGTCAAACAGTTGCCCGAGCTGCTCAAGAACCCGCTCCTGATCGCGCTCTACGCGGTCACGGTTTTTATGGCGACCGGCTACTACGCGGGTTACAGCTATATCGAGCCCTTCCTGGCACAGGTCGCGCACGTCGACGCGGGCGCCATCACCATGACGCTGACGGCGTTTGGCTGCTCTGGTCTGCTCGGAAGCTGGCTGTTTGGCCGCCTGTTCGATGGGCATCGCTTCCCGTTCTTGGCTATTACGCTCTCCGGCGTGCCGGCGGCCCTGCTGCTCATGGGTCCGGCCGCATCGTCGCTCGCGGCAGTGCTTGCCGTCTGCGCACTGTGGGGCTGCTGCGCCACGGCCTTTAACGTGGCGTTCCAGGCCGAGCTCATCAAGAACACGCCGGCGGATTCGTCGGCTGTCGCCATGTCGATCTTCTCGGGCCTGTTCAATCTGGGTATCGGCACGGGCACCGCAATCGGCGGCGCCGTGGTGTCGGGCCCGGGCATCGCTTGGATCGGCTACGCGGGCGGCACGATCGCCGTCGTGGGCGTCATCCTCGCCATTACCGTACTGTTCCCGGCCATACGCCGCGCAAAGCCCGTCGCCTAGCCACATCCCCTCATCAGTTGCGGTGGAATAGTTCTTGTTTAAGGCCTCTGAAGACCCAAGCAGGAACTATTCCACCGCAACTTATTTTGGGGAAGAGGATACAAGCTGGGCATACAATGGGTGGCGTTGCGTGAAGGATTTCTGGGAGGCTGTTATGTGGGCATACGAGACGACGTTCTATCAGATCTATCCGCTGGGCTTTTGCGGAGCTCCGCACGAGAATGCCGCGCCCGTTGCCGAGGACGAGCTCGCCCAGGTTGCCAACGCCGCGCCCAATCCCGACGCTCCCATCATGAAGATCGCCCAATGGGCCGACTACCTGCAGGAACTCGGCGTTGGCGCCGTGCTCATCAACCCGCCGCTCGAGTCCGATAGCCACGGCTACGACACGCGCAGCCTGCGCCATATTGACCGCCGCCTGGGTAGGGATGCCGACTTTGCCGCCGTGTGTGAGACGCTGCATGCCCACGGCATCCGTGTGGTGCTCGATGCCGTCTTCAACCACGTCGGTCGCGGCTTTTGGGCCTTCCGTGATGTGCAGGAGCGCAAGTGGGATTCGCCGTACAAGGACTGGTTCCACATCAGCTTCGACGGTGACTCGTGCTACGGCGACGGCTTTTGGTACGAGGGCTGGGAGGGCCATTTTGAGCTTGTGAAGCTCAACCTGCAAAACCCCACTGTGGTTGATTACCTGCTTGAGTCCGTGCGTCACTGGGCCGAGGTCTTTGGCATCGACGGCCTGCGCCTGGACGTCGCCTATATGCTCGACCGCGACTTCATGCGCTGCCTGCACGCCTTTACCCGTGAGCTCAAGTCCGACTTTGTGCTGATTGGTGAGACGCTCCACGGCGACTACAACCAGATCGTCAACGACGAGATGCTCGACTCCTGCACCAACTACGAGTGCTACAAGGGCCTGTACTCCAGCTTTAACTCGGTCAACATGTTCGAGATCGCCCACTCGTTGCACCGTCAGTTTGGCGGCGACCCGTGGTGCATCTACCGCGGCAAACACCTGCTGTCTTTTGTCGACAACCACGATGTGCCGCGCCTGGCGAGCATCCTGACGGACAAGTCCTGCCTGCGCCCCGCCTATGGCATGCTGTTTGGCATGCCGGGCATTCCGTGCGTCTACTATGGCAGCGAGTGGGGGATTCCTGGCGAAAAGGGCGGCCCCGATGGCGACTGGGCGCTGCGACCTGCGCTCGATGAGCCTGCGCCCAACGAGCTGACGGCCTTCATCAAGCAGCTCGCGCACCTGCGCTCGACAGACAGTGCGGCGGCCCGCGCCCTCAACTACGGTGCCTATCGCAACGTGGTGATCCAGAACAAGCAGCTGCTGTTCGAGCGCGCCTGTGACGGCGCGACGGTGCTCGTGGCGGTGAACGCCGTGGGCGAGCCTTACACCTTTGGCGCCGGCGAGCTCAACGGCTCCTTTGTCGATCTGCTTGCCGACGACGCGCTCGCGGTCGAGCTGACGGGCACCCTCGAGCTTGCGCCCTACGAGGTGCGCTATCTGTTGAGGGCCTAGATCATGGCGGCGTCCGACGAGGGCTATCAACATATTGAGCATGGGTTTGAGCCCGTGTTCGACCAGCACTCGCGCGTTTTGGTGCTCGGGTCGTTTCCCTCGGTGCTTTCGCGCGCCAATGCCTTCTACTATGGCAATCCGCAGAATCGCTTTTGGCGCGTGATGGCCGCGTGCCTCGGTGTGCCTGTGCCGCCCAACGAGGGCGATTCTTTGGCAAGCGGTGAGCACGCGGCGCTCGATGCCTCCATTGCCGTCAAGCGATCTATGCTGCTTTACGGCGGCGTAGCCCTATGGGATGTGATTGAGAGCTGCGACATTAAGGGCTCGAGTGACGCGAGCATTCGCAACGTTGTGCCGGCACATATCGAGTGCATTACCGGCGCAGCCCCCATTGAGCAGGTGATATGCAACGGTGGCACAGCTGGTCGGCTCTACAGGCGCTATCTACAAGAACGCACCGGGCTGCCCGCCATCGTTCTGCCGTCGACAAGTCCCGCCAATGCGGCATGGCGCCTGGAACGCCTTGTCGAGCGCTGGCGCGATGCCGTTGATTGGGGCGCTCTGTAATTTAGATATCTGATTGGGCGCGGGTGCCGAGGCGTTTGATGATGACGCGCCAGATTGGTGCGGGCACGGCGGGCCTGGCACGCACCATGCCGTCGGCATCGACACTACCGGCATTGCCACCGCCAAGCAGCTGCGCATGCTCGATGGAGCAGCCCATGCGCACAGCGCCTACAAGCTTATCCATCGCTTCCGAAAATGGTCGGCGCAAGACGCCCATGCGTGGGGAATGGTGAAGCGCTGCGATGCCGCTGCCGGCACAGATGACAACGCCGTCGCACCATGGCAGGTCACGTAGAATGCATGCCCGGTGCAAGCGGTCGAGGACTTCGTCCGCCTGCTTGTTGTTTTTTGACAGGGCCTGGACGACGACATAGATGCGTGTCTCTGTATTCCCAAGGCGATCGAGTATCTGCTCGACAGCAATCATAGCCTCATCATCAAATGCATCGTCAACAGCGAGCACCATGCCATCGACTGCACCGGCATCATTTGCCTTCAAGTTGACTGGGCGGGGGAGTACGGTGCCAGAAAGCTGGGCATAGGCGGCGATGGCATCCTGGAGGTCCCAGAGCAAAAACTCAAGATCGGCGCTCTCGGGAATACTGACAAACGCGATGTTATGCAGCGTTTTTGGTATATCGCCGCGTGCGGTCGTCTCCATGCCGCCTCCTTTCCGGTTGGTTTCCGTTTAGGTTACACCGTCTGGCGGCGTCTCGCCACGCTATCCTAGTGCAACCCTTACGAAAGGAATGCCATGCGTCTGCCCATGAATACCTCGCTTGCCACGCTCAAGCCCTCCGGCATCCGTCGGATCAATGCGCTCGCCGCCCAGCATCCGGGGTGCATCGCGCTTGCGCTTGGCGAGCCTGATTTTCCCACGCCCGATGTGATTAGCGCCGAGGTGACCGCCGCGCTGGGCCGCGGCGACACGCACTATCCGCCCAACAACGGTCGCCCCGCCCTGCGCGAGGCGCTGTCTGCCTACATGGGGGACGCGGGCCTTACGTTTTCGGCCGACGAGGTCATCCTGACCGACGGAGCGACCGAGGCCCTGTCGGCAACATTTATGGCTATGCTCAACCCCGGCGACGAGGTCATTATCCCAACGCCGGCCTTTGGCCTGTACGAGAGCATCGTCGTGGCCAATCATGCCAAAGCGGTCTTTTTGGATACAGAGCCTGCACAATTCCAGATTGACGAAGACGCACTTCGTGATTGCGTGACACCGGCGACTAAGGCCATCGTCATCTGCTCGCCCAACAATCCCACGGGTTGCATCCTCGACGCGGCGTCGCTCGACGCCGTGGCGCGCGTGGCAGACCAGACGGGCATCTACGTAATCTGCGACGACGTATATAACCGCCTGGTCTACGTGGACGGCTACGAGCGATTTGCCCAGCGTCACCCGGAGCTTCGCGATCAGACGGTAGTTATCGAGAGCTTCTCCAAGCCCTGGGCCATGACCGGCTGGCGCTTAGGTTGGCTCGCAGCCGCAGCCCCCGTCATCGCCGAGATCGCAAAAGCTCACCAATACCTAATATCGAGTGCCGTCTCCTTTGAGATGGACGCCGCGGCTCGAGCTCTGACCGTCGACCCAACCCCCATGCTCAATGTCTACCAAGCTCGCCGCGAACGCGTGCTCGTAGCCTTAAACGCCATGGGCCTCGACGTAGTGGAACCGGCGGGCGCCTTCTACGCTTTCCCGAGCATCAAACAATTCGGCCTAACAAGCGAAGACTTCTGCATCAAAGTCATCAAAGAAGCCAATGTAGCCCTAGTTCCCGGAGACTGCTTCGGAACCGAAGGCCACATCCGCTTAAGCTACTGCGTTTCCGACCAAGATCTGGACGAAGGCCTAAATCGCCTGTCCACCTTCATTTCGACCTTATAGCCCAGCGGGACGCAACACATCAGCCCACCGACTCAAGCACTATGAGTGGGGGCGTCAGCCAACGAAAACCCGGGCTGCCCCAAAGTCACCGCAGGCCGCGCCGCCGAAGGCCGGGCGCAAGGTTTTCGTAGATTCCGCACGAGCCGAAGGCCACTTAATGTGGTCTTCGTGCGAGCCCAGGACTTGACCGAGCGAAAACCTTGCGCCCGGCCTTCGGCGGAGCGTGCCGGATGGTGGAATTGTGTGCAGCCCGGTTTTCCGTTGACCGACGCCGGGGTCCCCGCCATAATACTTTCGGTTCACGCACGAATCCGCTGCCAGAGACAGCCGGTGCAAACGGGCATCGCCCGCGAGCTTAATGGGATATCCCGCCAGCCGAGGTGGTCGAGTAGATATGTCTTCTCGCCCCCGTCGCTCATGCAGCGCGGGGGCTTTCTTTTTGGACATGCCCCCGTCACGTCCTTGTGGCGGACCGTGCCCGGAAAGAATTCGAGGAGGTGTAATTCATGCCCCAGCAGTACAAAATCGACAAGGTTGCAGAGATCGAGTCCCGTATCGCCGAGAACGCCGGTCTGTTCGTCGTCAACTACAACGGTCTGACGGTTAAGCAGGCTCAGGAGCTGCGTCATCAGCTTCGCGAGTGCGGCGCCGAGATGAAGGTCTACAAGAACAACCTGGTCAAGATCGCTCTCAAGAACCAGGAGCAGCCCGAGCTCGACGAGATCCTCGCCGGCCCCGTCGCTTATGTGTTCTACGAGTCCGAGCCGGTCGAGGCCGCTAAGGCCCTTAAGGACTTCTCTGCTAAGTCCAAGGGCGTCCTTGAGATCAAGGGCGGTATCTCCGACGGCAAGGCCGTTTCCGCTGATGATGTTAAGGCTATCGCCGAGCTGCCCACCAAGGATCAGCTTCTCGGCCAGATCGCCGGTCTCATCTCCGGTTTCGCTCGCGACATCGCTGTCTGCGTCAACGGCGTTTCCTCTGGTCTCGCTCGTTCGATCCAGCAGGTCTCCGAGCAGAAGGCAGCCTAGTCGCTGTTTTCACCCGCGGCGGCAACGCCGCACCCCTGGCGCATTCGCGCCGTGTTTTAACTGATCTCCGTGCACAGACACGGAAACCGAAAGGACTTAGAAATGGCTAAGCTTACCACCGATGAGATCATCGATGCTCTTAAGGAAATGACCCTTCTCGAGGCTTCCGAGCTCGTTAAGGCTATCGAGGACACCTTCGGCGTTTCCGCCGCTGCTCCTGCCGCCGTTGTCGCCGCTCCCGCTGCTGGCGCTGCTGAGGCCGAGGAGAAGACCGAGTTTGACGTCGTGCTCGAGGGCTTCGGCGACAACAAGATCCAGGTCATCAAGGCCGTCCGTGAGCTCACCAACCTTGGCCTGAAGGAGGCCAAGGAGGTCGTCGAGGGCGCTCCCAAGGCTGTTCTCGAGGGTGCCAAGAAGGAGGACGCCGAGGCTGCCAAGGAGAAGCTCGAGGCTGCTGGCGCTGCTGTCACCCTCAAGTAATCAGGCTTTCTCGCCAGATTTCTTTGCAGACGGGGTTCGCATTGCGAGCCCCGTCTTTTTTGTTATGACCACTCTATTTTGCTGGCTCGGCATGCAAATTGCTGTCGTTTGCGGTGCTTTGGGGTCGCTACCGTTGGGCGATAAAATTGCACCATTCAAGCAATAATTTGCGTTGACCTGCTGAAGAATGGCGTTTGCCTGCATTAACGTTAATTAACAGCGGTAAGATAATCCGGTATCGCAATTTGGTCTGCGGCCGGTGAGCCGCATGCACGGGCGCTATTTGCGCCTGCGAAAGGATCCCTGAATACTATGAAGGCAATCATCCCCGCCGCCGGTCTTGGCACGCGTTTTCTGCCTGGTACCAAGTGCACGCCCAAAGAGATGCTGCCGGTGCTCGACAAGCCGGTCATCCAGTACGTCGTTGAGGAGGCACTCGACCCCGAGGAGGTCGACGATGCCATTATCGTCACCTCTCCCGGCAAGCCTGAGCTGCTGAGCTATTTCCAGCCCGATCGCTCGCTCGAGAACCTGCTTCGCGAGCGCGGCAAGGATGCTTATGCCGACGCCGTCGCCCATGCGGGTGGTATGCCGGTCGACTTCCGTTATCAGTACGAGCCCAAGGGCCTTGGCCACGCCATTCGCTCTGCCGCCGACGCTGTGGCAGGGGAGAACTTCCTGGTTCTTCTGGGCGATTACGTTGTGCCCAACCGTGACATCTGCGACAAGATGCTTGCCGTCTCTAAGGAGCATGGTGGCGCTTCTGTTATCGCCGTTGCCGCGTGCGCTCCCGAGGAGGTCAGCCGCTACGGCGTTATCGCCGGCGATCGCGTGGGCTCTCTCGAGGGCTTCGAGAATGCTGCCGATGCCGAGCCGGGCGCTGTCTGGCGCATTGGCGGTCTGGTCGAGAAGCCCGCTCCCGAGGCGGCTCCGTCCAACCTGTACATCGTCGGTCGCTACCTGCTGAGCCCGCTGGTCATGGACCTGCTGGCCGACCAGCAGGCCGGTAAGGGCGGCGAGATCCAGCTGACCGACGCTATGGCCCGTTCGCTCGATCGCGAGGCCATGTACGCTGTCGTCATCGACCCGCTGTCGGGCTACGACACCGGTACCCCGTCTGGCTGGATGGCCACCAACGCTCTTATGGCTGCAAGCGATCCTCGCTTTGCAAGCGCCTTCTGGGACGCCATCGACGAGCGCGGCGGCTTGATGCGCAAGTAAGCCTTCGGGCATCGACATTTACGGGTGCGGACTTCGGTCTGCGCCCGTTTTTTATAAGAGCTGCGATTGTTGGCTCTCTGTTCACAGAAAATATATGAACAGATGTTCGATACACATGCATCTACCTGCGTGTTTTCTGTCGAAAAACTTTGCTACTCCAAAAACTCAATCGCGTCAAGGCTTTTCTTGCTCAACGGTCGGTACCTGATAAACTATTAGGTTGCGATAACTGGCGAAGCTATGCCTCGCCAACCCACCGAGCATTTCCGTGAAGGAGGAAAAACCTGGTGACCTACGCATACACTGCCACTGAGCGCAAGCGCGTCAGCTTCGGGAAAATCCCGGAGGCCATGGAGCTCCCCAACCTTATCTCTGTTCAAAGGGAATCCTTTGAGCGTTTTAAGGACGAGGGCCTTCGTGAGGCGTTCAAGGAATCCAGCCCCATCCAGAGCCAGAACCATGTTCTCGAGGTTACCTTCGGCGAGCATCAGTTCGGCGACCCCGCGCACACCGTCGAGGAGTGCCGCGAGAAGGATATGACCTATCAGGCTCCGCTTCTGACCGACGTCCGTCTTACCAACAAGGAGACCGGCGAGATCAAGGAGCAGCTCGTCTTCATGGGTGACTTCCCCATGATGACTGATCAGGGCACCTTCATCATCAACGGTACTGAGCGTATCGTCGTCTCGCAGCTCGTCCGCTCCCCGGGCGTGTACTACAGCTCCGAGATGGATTCGGGCAAGCAGATCTACAAGGCCCAGATCATCCCGTCCCGCGGTGCCTGGCTCGAGTTTGAGGTCGACAAGCGCGACCAGCTCATGGTCTCCATCGACCGTAAGCGCAAGCAGAGCGCCACGATGTTTCTGCGCGCCCTTGGCATCGCCGTCACCAACGACGACATCATCGAGCTGCTCGGCAACTCCGATGTGATCAAGCGCACTCTGGAGCGCGATACCGCCCTCACCCGCGAGGATGCCCTCATCGAGATCTACCGTCGCCTGCGCCCGGGCGAGCCTCCCACCGTGGATGCTTCCCGCAGCCTGCTCGAGGGCCTGCTCTTCAACCCGCAGCGCTACGATCTGGCCCGCGTCGGTCGTTACAAGGTCAACAAGAAGCTTAACCTCACCACCGAGGAAGAGGTCACGGTGCTCACCGACGAGGATATCGTCGCTACGCTGCGCTACCTGCTGTCCCTCGCTGCTGGCGAGCAGGGCTTCAAGGTCGACGACATCGACCACTTTGGCAACCGCCGCATCCGTACCGTCGGCGAGCTCGTCGCCAACCAGTTCCGTATCGGCATGAGCCGTATGGAGCGCGTCGTCCGTGAGCGCATGAGCTCCCAGGACATCGATGAGATCACCCCGCAGTCGCTCATCAACATCCGCCCGATCGTGGCCTCCATCAAGGAGTTCTTCGGTTCCTCGCAGCTCTCGCAGTTCATGGACCAGGCGAACCCCCTGACCGGTCTGACCCACAAGCGCCGTCTCTCCGCGCTCGGCCCTGGCGGTCTTGCCGGCCACAAGTCGGGTTCCAGCCGCCGCACTAACGTGCCGACGGCCGTCCGCGACGTTCACAACTCGCACTACAGCCGCATGTGCCCGATCGAGACCCCCGAAGGCCCCAACATCGGCCTGATCGGCTCGCTCGCCCTCTACGCCCGCGTCAACGAGTACGGCTTCATCGAGGCTCCGTTCCGTCGCGTCGAGAACGGCGTTGCCACCGACCAGATCGACTGGATGACCGCTGACGAGGAAGAGAAGCACGTCATCGCGCCGGCCAACACGCCGCTCGATCCCAAGACCAACGAGTTCATCACGACCGATGCCGAGGGCAAGATTGTCCGTCCGCACACCGTGATCGCCCGTACCCGCGACTTCGACGGCTCCTTCGGCGCTCCCGCCGACGTGCCTGTCGAGGACGTCGACTACATGGACGTCTCGCCGCGTCAGATGCTCTCCGTCGCAGCCACGCTGATTCCGTTCCTCGAGCACGACGACGCCAAGCGTACGCTCATGGGCGCCAACATGCAGCGTCAGGCCGTGCCGCTGGTTCACCCTGCCGCTCCCTATGTCGGTACCGGCATGGAGCGTCGCGCCGCCCTGGACTCTGGCGAGGTCACCCTGGCCAAGAACGCCGGCGAGGTCATCTTTGCCGACGCTTCCAAGATTATCGTCAAGCATGCCGGTGGCATGGACGAGTATCACCTGGCCAAGTACCAGCGCTCCAACCAGTCCACTTGCATCAACCACCGTCCGCTCGTGCGTGTCGGTGACACCGTTGAGCAGGGCGAGCCTCTGGCCGATGGTCCTTCGACCGATCATGGCGAGCTCGCACTGGGCCAGAACCTCACCGTGGCATACATGCCGTGGGAAGGCTTCAACTACGAGGACGGTATCGTCGTGTCCGAGCGCCTGGTGGCCGAGGACCTGCTGACGACCATCAATATCACCCGTCACGAGATCGACGCCCGCGACACCAAGCTCGGTCCCGAGGAGATCACTCGCGAGATCCCGAACCTCTCCGAGGATATGCTTGCCAACCTCGACGAGGACGGCATCATCCGCATCGGCGCCGAGGTCGGTCCTGGCGACATCCTGGTCGGCAAGGTCACGCCTAAGGGCGAGAGCGCTCTGACCGCCGAGGAGCGCCTGCTGCGCGCCATCTTCGGTGCCAAGGCTCACGACGTTCGCGACACTTCCCTTAAGATGCCTCACGGCGCTTACGGCCGCGTTATCGACGTCGTCCGCTTTAGCCGCGAGAACGGCGACGATCTGGCCCCCGGCGTTAACGAGCAGGTGCGCGTCTACGTCGCCCAGCGTCGTAAGATCCAGCAGGGCGATAAGATCGCCGGTCGCCACGGCAACAAGGGTGTTATCTGTAACGTTCTGCCGGTCGAGGACATGCCCTACATGGCTGACGGTACCCCGATCGACGTTATCCTCAACCCGCTGGGCGTTCCTTCGCGTATGAACGTCGGCCAGTTGCTCGAGTGCCACCTTGGCTGGGCTGCTGCCTGCGGTTGGGATACCGAGGATGCCGACTCCGACAAGTATGTCCCCGGTCCGTTCTTCACCGCGACGCCCGTCTTCGACGGCGCCAAGGAGGACGAGATCGCCGAGGTCATCCGTCGCGCCAACAAGAACATGCTCAACAAGGCCACCGCTGCCTTTGGCGATCACATGCGCCCCGAGTTTGTCACCCAGCTTGACGAGCGCGGCAAGACCCGTCTGTTCGACGGCCGCACCGGCGAGGAGTTCCGCGAGCCCATTACCGTGGGCACGTCCTACATCCTCAAGCTCGGCCACATGGTCGACGACAAGATCCACGCCCGTTCGACCGGCCCTTACAGCCTGGTTACCCAGCAGCCTCTGGGCGGCAAGGCTCAGTTCGGCGGCCAGCGCTTCGGCGAGATGGAAGTTTGGGCACTGTACGCTTACGGTGCTTCCAACGTCCTGCAGGAGATCCTGACCGTCAAGTCCGACGATACCGTGGGCCGCGTCAAGACCTACGAGTCCATCGTCAAGGGCGAGAACGTTCCTGTCCCGGGTATCCCCGAGTCCTTCAAGGTTCTCGTCAAGGAGATCCGTTCCCTCGCGCTGGACATCGAGCCCATGCACGATGCCGACGAGGACGCCTCCGCCCCTGTGACCGCCGAGGAGACCTCTGCTCTCGACGACCTGGCTGCGCTCGCCGGCGTTGACGCCGACGTCGAGGCCCAGGATGCCGAGACCGCCGAGGCACCCGAGGCTGTCGCCGCCACGACCACTGATAAGGAGTAGTTGACTGTGGCAGATTTCGAAGCTACTGATTTTGACTCGGTAAAGATCTCCCTTGCCTCCGCCGACCAGATCCGTTCCTGGTCGCACGGTGAGGTCAAGAAGCCGGAGACCATTAATTACCGTACCCTCAAGCCCGAGAAGGACGGCCTGTTCTGCGAGAAGATCTTCGGTCCCGCCAAGGACTGGGAGTGCTCCTGCGGCAAGTACAAGGGCATCCGCTTTAAGGGCATCGTCTGCGAGCGCTGCGGCGTCGAGGTCACCTCGGCCAAGGTGCGTCGCGACCGCATGGGTCACATCGAGCTCGCCGCTCCCGTGTCCCACATCTGGTACTTCAAGAGCCCCACGAGCTTCCCGATGAGCCGTATGCTCGACATCAAGTCCAAGGACCTCGAGAAGGTTCTGTACTTTGCCAGCTACATCATCACCGAGGTCGACTACGAGGCTCGCGAGGCCGACGCTGACGACCTGCGCGAGGAGCTCGCCGCCGATCTGGAAGAGATCGATGCCGAGTGCGCCCGCCAGATCGAGTCCCTCAAGGAGCAGGGCAACCCCGAGAACTTTGACGAGTTCTCCGACGAGGAGCCGCTGACCCCCGAGGAGATCGCCTCTGGCATCGTCGACATCGAGGAAGAGTGCAAGGACGAGAAGCAGCTCCGCACGGACGCCTTCAACGCCTTCATGAAGCTCACCGAGCGCGACCTCATCTCCGATGAGCCGCTGTTCCGCGAGATGACCCGTTACTACTCCATGTACTTCAAGGGTGGTATGGGTGCCGAGGCCGTCCGCGACCTGCTCGCTGCCATCGACCTCCCCTCCGAGGCCGAGAAGCTCAAGGCCATCATCGCCGACGAGGACTCCCAGAAGCAGAAGCGCGAGAAGGCCGTCAAGCGCCTCGAGGTCGTTGACGCCTTCCTGAAGGGCGGCAACAGCCCCGCGAACATGATCCTGGACGTCATCCCGGTCATTCCGCCCGATCTGCGCCCGATGGTTCAGCTCGACGGCGGCCGCTTCGCCGCGTCCGACCTCAACGACCTGTATCGTCGCGTGATCAACCGTAACAACCGACTCAAGCGCCTGCTCGACCTGGACGCCCCCGCGATCATCGTGAACAACGAGAAGCGCATGCTCCAGGAGTCCGTGGACGCCCTGTTCGACAACGGCCGTCGTGGTCGCCCGGTCTCTGGTCGTGGCGGTCGCCCGCTCAAGTCGCTCGCCGAGGCCCTCAAGGGCAAGCAGGGTCGTTTCCGTCAGAACCTGCTGGGCAAGCGTGTCGACTACTCCGGCCGTTCGGTCATCGTTACCGACCCCAAGCTGCTGCTGCACCAGTGCGGTCTGCCCAAGACCATGGCGCTGGAGCTCTTCAAGCCCTTCGTCATGAAGCGCCTGGTCGAGCTTGGCAAGGTCGAGAACATCAAGGGCGCCAAGCGCGCTATCGACCGCGGTGCCACCTTTGTGTGGGATATCCTCGAAGAGGTCATCGACGGCCGCGTCGTGCTGCTCAACCGTGCACCGACCCTGCACCGTCTGTCCATCCAGGCCTTTGAGCCGGTGCTGGTCGAGGGCAAGGCTATCCACCTGCACCCGCTGGTCTGCTCGCCCTTCAACGCCGACTTCGACGGCGACCAGATGTCTGTCCACGTGCCGCTGTCCAGCCAGGCTCAGGCCGAGGCTCGCGTGCTCATGCTCTCTGCGAACAACCTGCGCTCGCCGGCATCCGGCAAGCCGGTCAACATCCCCTCGCAGGACATGATCATCGGTGTGTACTACCTCACCCAGGTCCGCGACGGTCTGCCGGGCGAGAACCACGTGTTCGCCAGCTTCGACGACGCGCTGCACGCCTATGACTGCCGCTCCGAGGTCGACATGCAGGCCAAGATCCAGGTCCGCGTGTCCGCCGAGAACGCCAACGTCATCAACGAGGACGGCACCCGTATCTTCCGCGTCAAGAACGGCAAGAACGAGTTTGTCGACTACGACGTCACCGGCAACAAGACCGCGCGCTTTGAGACCTCTATCGGCCGCATCATCTTCAACCGCCAGTGCCTGCCCGAAGACTACGAGTTCATGAACTACAAGATGGTCAAGGGCGATGTGGCCAAGCTGGTTGCCGACTGCTGCGATCGTTACCCCGAGGCCAAGGTCGGCCCGATTCTCGACGCCATCAAGTACTCCGGCTTCCACTACGCTACCCGCGCCGGCCTCACCATCTCGGTGTGGGACGCTCTCATCCCTGCCGAGAAGCAGGAACTGCTCGATCGCGCCCAGGCCAACGTCGACCAGATCAACGAGTACTTCGAGGAGGGCTTCATCAACGAGACGGAGCGCCACATCGAAGTCGTTAACGAGTGGACCGCTTGTACCGACAAGGTCGCAGCGCTCATGCTCGACATGTTCGACGAGGAGAACCCGCTGTACATGATGGCCGACTCCGGCGCCCGTGGTTCTAAGACCCAGCTGCGTCAGCTCGGTGGCATGCGTGGCCTGATGGCAGACATGTCCGGCGAGACGATCGACCTTCCCATTAAGGCGAACTTCCGCGAGGGCCTGCTGCCGCTCGAGTACTTCATTTCGACCTACGGCGCCCGTAAGGGCCTGGTCGATACTGCATCCCACACCTCGGACTCTGGTTACCTGACCCGTCGTCTGGTCGACGTGGCCCAGGACGTCATCGTCCGCGAGGAGGACTGTGGTACGCACGAGGGCGTCACCTACAACCTCATCATTCCCGGCACCACCGACCTCAACACCGACCTTGTCGGCCGTTGCTTCATTGAGGACGTCGTGGCTCCCGATGGCACCGTGCTCTTTGAACAGGACGGCTACATCGAGAAGGTCGCCGACATCCAGAAGATGGTCGATGCGGGCCTCAAGAAGGTCAAGCTCCGCGCGCTGCTCACCTGCCGCTCCAAGTACGGCGTGTGCCAGAAGTGCTATGGCTGGGATCTTTCCACCCGTCGTCCGGTCGCCATCGGTACCGCGGTCGGCATTATTGCCGCCCAGTCCATCGGCGAGCCCGGTACGCAGCTTACGATGCGTACCATTCACTCCGGCGGCGTCGCTGGCGTCGACGATATTACGCAGGGTCTGCCTACGGTCAGCCGTATGTTCGATATCGTCGGCAACGTCAACGAGAAGATCCTGGGTCGCGAGGCCGAGCTGGCTCCGTACTCCGGGCACCTCTCGATTAAGCCCGAGAAGTCCGAGTACGTGCTGACGCTCACCGACTCCGAGGACCACACCCGTGTCCTCGACGAGCGTCGCGTCCCCGCTTCGGTGCGCTTTATGCCCGAGATCGAGGACGGCTGTGAGGTTCGCGCCGGCGACCAGATCACCAAGGGCTTCGTCAACTTCCGCAACCTGCGTAAGCTGACCGACATCGAGTCGACGATGCACACCTTCGTCGAGAGCGTTAAGGACGTCTACACCAGCCAGGGCGTCGACCTGAACGACAAGCACATCGAGGTGCTCGCACGTCAGATGCTGCGTCGCGTTCAGATCACCAACCCCGGCGACTCCAAGTACCTGCTTGGTCAGTACGTCGATCGCTACGAGTTCGCCGACGAGGTCGAGCGCGTTGCCCGTCTGGGCGGTCAGGCTCCTGTGGCCGAGCCCGTCATCCTGGGTACGCTCAAGGTCGCGTCCAACATCGACTCCTGGCTGTCGAGCGCTTCGTTCATCCGTACCGCTGGCGTCCTTACCGAGGCTGCCATTGAGGGCAAGGTCGATCACCTGCTCGACCTTAAGTCCAACGTCATCGTCGGTAAGAAGATCCCGGCTGGTACCGGCCTTAAGCCGTACGCCAACGCCAAGCTGACGTATCGCACGGCCGACGGCTATGTCGACATCGACGGCCCGGCTTCGCCCAACGCCAAGTCGCTGCCCGAGTGGGCTCCGGTTGAGCTCAAGGACCTGGACGAGCAGCTCCCGCAGCAGCTCGACTGGGCCGGCTACGACGAGTTCGGTGGTGCTGACGGTTCGTTCACCCGCAACGGCCACACCATCTCCGCCGAGAAGGCTCGCCTGTACCTGTTCGACGACCTGGGCGTGTCGCAGCGCTGGACCAACAAGTTCAGCGAGGTCGGCATCGAGACGGTCGGCGACCTGGTTGGCAAGTCCGAGGAGGATCTGCTGCGCATCGATGGTATCGGTGCCAAGGCGATCGAGGAGCTCCGTGACGGCCTGGAGGCCCACGACCTGCTCTACATCCTCGAGAACAACGACGACGTTGCCGACGAGGAAGACCTCTCGCAGCTGCTGCAGATGGTCTTTAGCCCCGACGGTCCGGACGATATCCTGCTGGGTACCTCCGCTCCGACGCATCACGCCGACGCCGACGAGGAGCTCCTGGGCGCCCCGATCGACGACAAGAAGGCTCCCGCCAACGGCGCGATCAACGAGGACATGGCGTCCCTCGACGAGCTGCTCAACCAGCTCGTGGACACCGACGACGCCGAAGAGGCCAAGGACAACGACGAGGAGTAATTTCCTAGTACGTTAACCGCCCTTCCAAAGACCCGTTTCCTAACAGGGAAGCGGGTCTTTTTTTGGTGAGAAACGTTGCCCCAACGAGCACGCCGGATTCCCGGGCCGGGCGGCACAGGGGTTAAGTTTGTCGCGAGTTCCGCACGAGCCGGAGGCCACTTAATGTGGCCTCCGTGCGAGCCAGGACTGTAGAGCAGCAAACTTAAAACCTGGGCCGCCCGGTCCGGGAATCCGCCCAAGCGCACAGGAGGGGATTCCTTTTGTGTAGGCTTTGCGGAAATGTGGCTATTTAAGGATACGCCCGGCGGCGTGGTCTGTTGACGGCACAGCTAACGGCACGTATCCTATCGAACTGCGTGTTTCGTAGGGGGATGCTGACCCCTCGATTCAAGCCGTTGCACTTTACAGAAAGCTGGAATCATTCGAGAAGGAGTACGCTTTGCCTACTATTAACCAGCTGGTTCGCCAGGGCCGTCGTTCCGTGCCCAAGAAGTCCAAGAACGCTGCTCTGCAGCACAACTCCCAGAAGCGCGGCGTGTGCACCCGTGTCTTCACCACGAGCCCCAAGAAGCCGAACTCGGCTCTTCGTAAGGTTGCCCGTGTTCGCCTCGTCAACGGCATCGAAGTTACCGCTTACATCCCGGGTGAGGGCCACAACCTGCAGGAGCACTCCATCGTGCTCGTCCGCGGCGGTCGTGTCCGTGACCTCCCTGGTGTCCGTTATCACGTCATCCGTGGCGCCTACGACGCTGCTCCGGTCCAGAACCGTATGCAGGCCCGTTCCAAGTACGGTGCTAAGCGCCCCAAGGCCAAATAAGCCAGATAACGTTTTGATACTTTCGCCGTGTGCCGCCTAAGCGCCGCACGGTAGACACTTAAGGAGATTTCACATGCCGCGTCGTGCAGCAGCTAATCGTCGTGAGGTTCAGCCTGACGCCGTTTACAACAACCGCCTGGTGACTCAGCTCATCAACAAGGTCCTTCTTGACGGCAAGAAGGCCACCGCTGAGCGCATCGTTTACACCGCTTTCGAGATCGTTGCCGAGAAGTCCGAGGGTGGCGACGCTCTCGCTACCTTCAAGAAGGCTATGGACAACGTCAAGCCCACGCTCGAGGTTAAGCCCAAGCGTGTCGGTGGCGCTACCTATCAGGTCCCGATGGAGGTCAACTCCCGTCGTTCCACCGCTCTGGGCATCCGCTGGATCGTCAACTTCTCCCGTGCTCGCAAGGAGAAGACCATGGCCGAGCGTCTCGCCAACGAGATCCTCGACGCTTCCAACGGCCTGGGCGCTTCCGTCAAGAAGCGTGAGGACGTCTTCAAGATGGCCGAGGCCAACCGCGCGTTCTCTCACTATCGTTGGTAAGTTAAGGTAAGGAACTAACATGGCTAAGCCTAAGTACAAGCTTTCCGATACCCGTAACATCGGCATCATGGCTCACATCGATGCTGGTAAGACCACCACGACCGAGCGTATTCTTTACTACACCGGTAAGACCCACAAGATCGGTGAGGTCCATGAGGGCGCTGCCACCATGGACTGGATGGTTCAGGAGCAGGAGCGCGGCGTAACCATTACCTCCGCTGCTACCACGTGCTTCTGGAACAAGGACGGTAAGGACTACCGCATCCAGATCATCGATACCCCGGGCCACGTTGACTTCACCGCCGAGGTCGAGCGCTGCCTGCGCGTCCTCGATGGCGCTGTCGCCGTCTTCGACGCCGTTGCCGGCGTTCAGCCCCAGTCTGAGACCGTTTGGCGTCAGGCTTCCACCTTCAACGTCCCCCGCATCGCCTTCATCAACAAGTATGACCGCGTGGGCGCTGACTTCTTCAACGCTATCGAGACCATGAAGGATCGTCTCGACGCTAACGCCGTGGCCGCTCAGGTCCCGATGGGTGCCGAGGACAACTTCTGGGGCGTCATCGACCTGGTCACCATGACTGCATGGGACTTCAAGGCCGACGAGAAGGGCATGACCTACCCCGAGCCGATGGACGAGATCCCGGCTGAGTTTGCTGACATCGCTGCCACCAAGCGCGAGGAGCTCCTCGACGCTGCTGCCAGCTTTGACGACGAGCTCATGGAGAAGATCCTCATGGAGGAGGACTTCACCGTCGAGGAGCTCAAGGCTGCTCTGCGCAAGGGCGTTCTGGCCAACGAGCTCAACCTCGTCTTCGTGGGCTCCGCCTACAAGAACAAGGGCGTTCAGGAGCTGCTCGACGCTGTCGTCGACTACCTGCCCAGCCCGCTCGACGTCGAGGCCGTCACCGGTACCGATCCGGACACCGGCGAGGAGATCCAGCGTCATCCTTCCTTCGACGAGCCCTTCTCCGGCCTGGTCTTCAAGATCATGACCGACCCGTTCGTCGGTAAGCTCACCTATGTCCGCGTTTACTCCGGTCGCGCCGAGTCCGGCTCCTACGTGGTCAACGCTTCCAACGGTCAGCGTGAGCGCCTCGGCCGCATCCTCGAGATGAACGCCGCCGAGCGTATCGACCGTGACGACGCCGCTGCCGGCGACATCGTCGCTTGCGTCGGCTTCAAGAACTCCACCACCGGTGACACCCTGTGCGCCGAGGGCAAGGAGATCGTCCTCGAGAAGATCGAGTTCGCTAAGCCCGTTATCGACGTTGCCATCGAGCCCAAGACCAAGGCCGAGCAGGACAAGATGTCCCTGGCTCTGACCAAGCTCGCCGAGGAGGACCCGACCTTCCAGGTGTCCACCAACCACGAGACCGGCCAGACCATCATCGCCGGCATGGGCGAGCTGCACCTCGAGATCATCGTCGACCGTCTGCTCCGCGAGTTCAAGGTTGACGCTAACGTTGGTAAGCCCCAGGTTGCCTATCGCGAGACCGCTGGTCACGACGTCGAGAAGGCTGAGGGCAAGTTCGTCCGTCAGTCCGGCGGTCGCGGTCAGTACGGCCACGCCGTCATCAAGCTCGAGAAGATGGAGGAGGGCTTCGGCTACGAGTTCGTCAACGCTATCGTCGGCGGCGTCGTGCCCAAGGAGTACATCCCGTCCATCGACAAGGGCATCCAGGAGGCCCTGAACACCGGTGTTATCGCCGGCTTCCCGGTCCTCGACGTTAAGGTCACCCTGTTCGACGGTTCTTACCACGAGGTCGACTCCTCCGAGGCCGCCTTCAAGATCGCCGGTTCCATGGCTATCAAGGACGCCCTCAAGAAGTCCGATCCGCAGCTGCTCGAGCCGATCATGGCTGTCGAGGTCGAGACCCCCGAGCAGTACATGGGCGACGTTATGGGCAACCTCTCCGGTCGCCGCGGCAAGATCGAGGGCATGGAGGATCGCAAGAACAGCAAGCTCATCCGTGCCAAGGTGCCGCTGGGCGAGATGTTCGGTTACGCTACCGACCTTCGCTCCCAGACCCAGGGCCGTGCATCCTACACGATGCAGTTCGACTCTTATGAGCCGGCGCCCAAGTCCATCGTGGACGAGGTCATGAGCAAGAACGCCTAAGTTCGAGCTCCCTGTTACGTAATCCGCGAGAACATCTCTCGCACTCTTTGGAGGTTTAAGTTGGCTACCCAGAAGATCCGCATTCGCCTCAAGGGCTATGATCACGAGGTCGTCGATCAGTCCGCGAAGCTCATCGTTGAGACCGCTCAGAAGACCGGCGCTCGCGTTTCCGGTCCTGTCCCCCTGCCCACCGAGCGCAACCTGTACACGGTTATCCGCTCGCCGCACGTGAACAAGGACTCCCGTGAGCAGTTCGAGATGCGCACCCACAAGCGCCTCATCGACATCCTCGACCCCACCTCGGGCACCGTTGATTCGCTCATGCGTCTCGACCTTCCCGCTGGCGTCGACATCGACATCAAGCTCTAAGCGATATCGCTCATAGCTTACAGAGCCCCGCTACCATTACGGTAGCGGGGCTCTTTTGTTTTGAATGATGGTTTGGACTGCCGGGTATTGCTGCCGAGTAGGTGGCTGCGGCGCCCTATTCGCTCAAGGGGCGCAGCGATGCCTCCTCAAAATGGAAGGATCGCACGCCGCCTTCCGCTTCGATACACGCGCGACCAAAGGCATCGACGGTTTTAAAGATGCCGCGTGCCAGCTCGTCACCGGCAGGGGAACGGGCGATAACGTGCTCCCCAATCCAATTGAGGTGAGCGACATATTCGCCGTGGACGGGCGCGAGTGGTCCGGCGTTATCTTCCATGGCGTTGAGACGCTCTGCCCACGCGTTCACAGCGTTTACGACGGTGTGATAGACCTCCTTGAGTAACACATCGACGGCGGGAATGTTCTCGTTGAGATCCGAGAGACCGATTGCCGGCAGGCCGCCATCGGGAACCTCCGAGGGCACATAGTTCACATTGACGCCAATGCCGCAGACGGCGAAAGGTTTGCCGTCGTTATCGCGTGCGGCCTCGACCAGAATGCCGCCGAGCTTGCGCCCTCGCGCGACCAGATCGTTGGGCCATTTGAGGTCAATCTCGTTTGCAAGGCCCTGCATTTCGAGCGCCTCGAGCACCGCTAGGCCGCTGACGGCGGCAAGACCAGAGTACTTTGCAGGATTAACGCATGGGCGCAGAACAATCGAAAGCAATAGGTTGCCGGCGGTTGAATCCCACTTGTGGCCGCGCCGGCCGCGTCCTGCTGTCTGAGCCCGGGCGGCAAGTCCTGTGCCGTGCGGCGCTCCCTGTTTTCCTGCTTCGAGCAGGTCATCGTTGGTCGATCCGGTTACGTCGACCACCGTTAAACGAGAATCCATAACAGCTGCTACCTCCTAAGGTAATAAGGCAATCGCGTAATGGTGTCGAGAGATAGACACAATGTGAAGCCTTTGTCGCATTTGAACAATTTAATGTTAACACGTCAACAACGACTGAAATGCGTTATCCTCTCTTGGTCGATGTAAACACGTCAACAACTCAAAGGAGGTTAGTGATGGGTTTCACGATTCTTGGAACAGGCTCGGCGCTTCCTAAGCGCAGTGTTTCCAATGACGAGCTGTCTGAGTTCCTCGATACCTCGGATGAGTGGATTTTTACCCGCACAGGTATCAAGAGCCGCCACGTCTGCTCCACCGAGTCACTTGACGACCTTGCCGTAGCGGCGAGCGAGCGGGCACTCCAGGTGTCCGGAATCGACGCGAGCCAGCTGGATCTGATCGTCTGCTCGACGACAACGGGTGACCATCTCGTTCCCGCCGAGGCATGTGCCGTTGCCGAGCGTCTGGGCGCGACGTGCCCTGCCTTCGATGTCTCGGCGGCCTGCGCCGGCTTCGTATTTGCGCTCGATGTCGCCGAGGGCTATATCGCCCGAGGACGAGCCAAGCATGTGCTTGTCGTTGCTGCCGAGCAGATGACGCGCGCGCTTGACTGGACAGATCGCGCCACGTGCGTGCTCTTTGGTGACGGCGCGGGTGCTGCAGTGATAGAAGCTGGGGGAGACAGCCCCCTTGCCGTCGAGCTTTCGACGGCGCCCGACGTCGAGACGTTGCGCGTTCCCGGTCTGATCGGCACCTCGCCGTTTAAGGACTCCGCAGATAGTGAGAGCGTGCTGTCCATGAAAGGCCGCCGCGTGTTCAAGTTCGGCGTCAGCGCCATCTGCGACACGGTCCATAAGCTTGCGATCGATGCGGGCATTTCGGTCGAAGACATCGATCATTTTGTATTCCATCAGGCTAACGAACGAATCCTGAGTCAGGCGGTCAAGCGCCTCGGCGTGCCAGACGAGCGCGTGGTTCGAACGCTGCGCGAGACCGGCAACATTTCGAGCGCCTGCATTCCCTTTGCGCTTGACCGGCTGGCACGTACCGACGCACTGACTGCGGGCGACACCATCGCCCTCGTTGGATTTGGCGCCGGTTTGGATATAGGTGGCTATTTACTTCGCTGGAAGTAGTCGCACATAGGAAATAAAAACGCCCCTAGGGCACAAACAAAGGAGAACTACCATGGCAGATCAGAAGACCTTCGAGCGCGTTTGCGACGTTATCCGCGAGACCGCTGGCCTTGACGACGTCGAGATGAAGCCCGAGTCCACGCTCGAGGAGATTGGCCTCGACAGCCTGGGCACCGTCGAGATCCTCGTCGCCGTCGAGGACGAGTTTGGCATTGAGCTCGATACCGAGGAGAACCCCAAGACGGTCGGCGAGTTCGCCGATACGGTCGAGGCGGCATTGGAGAAGTAGAGATGCTCAAGACTCCTCTCTGCGAGCTGCTCGGCATCGAAAAGCCCGTGTTCCAGGGCGGCATGGCCTGGATTGCCGATGCCTCGCTGGCATCGGCCGTGTCCGAGGCCGGCGGGTTGGGAATCATCGCGGCCATGAATGCCGACTCCAACTGGCTGCGCGATCAGATTCACGAGCTGCGCACCAAGACGGATAAGCCCTTTGGTGTGAACGTCATGCTTATGAGCCCGTTTGCCGACCAGGTCGCGCAGGTTGTGATTGACGAGCAGGTGCCGGTCGTCGTGACGGGTGCCGGCAATCCCACCAAGTACATGAAGGCTTGGAACGACGCCGGCATCAAGGTCATCCCGGTCGTTGCCTCGGTGGCGCTGGCGCGTCTCGTGGCGCGTCGTGGGGCCACCGCCGTGGTTGCCGAAGGCACCGAATCGGGTGGACATATTGGCGAGACATCGACGATGGCGCTCGTTCCGCAGGTTGTCGACGCGGTCGATGTCCCCGTTGTGGCAGCTGGCGGTATCGCCGATGGTCGCGGCGTGGCAGCGGCCTTTATGCTTGGCGCCGCTGGCGTCCAGGTGGGAACACGCTTTCTGGTCGCAAACGAGTGCACCGTATCCGAACAGTACAAAGAGCTGGTGCTCAAGGCAGGAGACACCTCGACGCGCGCGACTGGCCGTTCGACGGGGCATCCGGTGCGTGCGCTTAAGAGCCCCTTCACCAACGCGTATGCCAAGAACGAGGCGGCGGGCGCAAGCCCCGAGGAGCTCGGGGCCATGGGCACGGGCGCGCTTCGTAAAGCCGCAAAGGACGGTAATTACGAAGAGGGCTCGTTTTTGTGCGGACAGGTTGCCGGTATGGTCAACGAACGCCAAAGCGCACGTGAAATCGTTGACGACCTGGTCGATGGTGCCGAGCGCGTTCTGAAGGGTGCGTCCACATGGGTAGCGTAGCGTTTTTGTTCGCCGGCCAGGGTGCCCAACACCCCGCGATGGGCGTCGACCTGATCGAGGCATCGCCGGCGGCTGCCGAGGTGTTCGCCATTGCCGACGAGGTGCGTCCGGGAACCAGCGAGCAGTGCCGGAACGCCTCCAAGGAGGAGCTCTCGCAGACCGAGAACACGCAGCCGTGCGTGTTCGTTCATGACCTGGCAGCGGCTGTCGCCCTGCGTGAGCGCGGCGTGGCGCCTGCCGCCTGTGCGGGATTTTCGCTGGGCGAGGGCGCCGCGCTCACCTTTGCGGGGGCATTCGATACGCGAGCGGGTTTTGAGCTCGTGTGTGAGCGCGCGGCATTGATGGCCGCGGCTGCCGAGCGCCATCCGGGCGGCATGCGCGCCGTCATCAAGCTCGATGCGGCGCAAGTCGAGGACCTGGCAAAACAGGCCGGCGAGGACTGCTGGCCGGTCAACTACAACAGCCCGCAGCAGACGGTTGTGGCCGGAGCGCCCGATGAGTTGCAGACCCTCGACGTCCTGGTAAAAGAGGCTGGCGGCCGCGCCATGAAGGTCGCGGTGTCGGGTGCATTCCATAGCCCCTATATGGCCGAGGCGACTGAGGGGCTGGCAACGTATATCCAAGCCGGCCACGCGCCGTCTCCGCTGCTGATTCCGGTCATGGCAAACATGACGGCGGCGCCCTATCCGGCGGACCCGCGAGCAGTATCGGACGTGCTGGCCAACCAGGTGAGCCATGCCGTGCGCTGGGTCGACACGCTGCACACTCTGCAGGATCAGGGCATCGACACGTTTATTGAGGTCGGCCCTGGCAAAACGCTGTCGGGCCTGGTCAAGCGTACGCTGAGCGACGTTCACGTGTATTCGTGCGAAACGGCCGAACAGGTCGCAGCTATTGCCGACGAGCTCGCATAGCCCACAGGGCTGTAACCCGAAAGGAACGACATGGGCAATTTGAACAACGGCGCGCTCGAGCGCGACGATTCACGTCGTGTGGCGCTGATCACGGGCGGCTCGCGCGGCATCGGTCGCGCTTGTGCCGTGGGCCTGGCGGAGGATGGCTACGATATCGCCGTCGTTTATGCCGGTAGCGTCGACGCGGCGCGCGAGACGTGTGAAGCCTGCGAGGCGTCAGGCGCCACGGCGCGCGCATATCAATGTGACGTGGCCGACCCCGATGCCGTCAACACATGCGTGGAGACGGTTCTCAATGACTTTGGCTCCATTTGGGTGCTCGTCAACAACGCCGGCATCACGCGCGACGGCCTGCTCATGCGTATGGGCGACGATGCCTTCGACCGCGTGCTCGATGTCAATCTCAAGGGCACGTTCAATACGACGCGCGCGCTCACCAAGACCTTTATGCGCCAGCGCGGCGGTTGCGTCGTCAACATGAGCTCGGTTGTGGGCCTGATGGGCAATGCCGGGCAGGCCAACTATGCTGCCTCCAAGGCGGGCGTTATCGGCCTGACCAAGGCGGTAGCGCGCGAGCTTGCGCTCCGCGGCGTACGAGTGAACGCGGTCGCCCCCGGGTTTGTCGAGACAGATATGACGGCAAAGCTCTCGGAGAAGGTGCGTGCGGCAACCGAGGAGCAGATTCCCCTTAAGCGCATGGCGCGCCCCGAGGAAGTGGCCGGCGTGGTGCGTTTTTTGGCGAGCGATGCGGCCGCTTACATTACGGGCGAGGTCGTGCGCGTCGACGGCGGAATGGCGATGTAGAAACCAGGGCCGAACAACGGCTTGGATGAGGAGACCATGATGGAACAGAGAGTTGCAATCACCGGCATCGGTGCCGTATCGCCGCTCGGCAATACCGCGCTTGCCACCTGGGCGGCCATGTGCGCCGGCACGTGCGGTATCGGCCCGATCACGCACTTCGATACCGATGCGTTCGCCGTTAAAGTGGCGGCCGAGGTCAAGGGCTTTGACGGCAACGAGTACTTTGGCAAGCACGACGCCAAGCATCTCGACCCCTGTGTACAGTTTGCGATGGCGGCGTCGGACGAGGCCATGCACGATGCGGGCCTCGATGTTGAGGGCGCGGTCGATCGCGATCGCCTGGGTGTCTATGTGGGCTCGGGCGTGGGCGGCATGCAGACGCTTGTCGACAACGTCCACACGATTGCCGATCGCGGGCCTCGTCGCGCATCGCCCTACATGATTGCGATGATGATTCCCAACATGGCTTCGGGCAACATTGCGATTCGCCATAAGGCAAAGGGCCCGACCCTGCCCGTGGTGACCGCGTGCGCGACTTCTGCCCATGCGGTGGGCGAGGCGTTCCGCGCCATCAAGCACGGCTATGCCGATGCAATCCTGGCCGGCGGCGCCGAGGCCGCCATTATCCCCGATGCCGTTGCGGGCTTTACGTCCTGCCGCGCATTGACCACCAACCCCGATCCCGCGACGGCCTGCCGCCCGTTCGATGCAGACCGCGACGGTTTTGTGATGGGCGAGGGCGCCTGCGTGCTCGTGCTCGAGGGTATGGAGCACGCACAGGCCCGCGGTGCGCACATTTACGCAGAGGTCGTGGGCTACGGCAACACCGATGACGCCTACCACATCACGAGTCCCGACCCGGACGCGGCAGGTATCGCCCGTGCGATATCGCTGGCGGTGGCCGAGGGCGACGTTAAGCCTTCCGAGGGCCTCTACATCAACGCTCACGGCACCTCGACCAAACTCAACGATTCGTCCGAGACGGCGGGCATCAAACGAGCGCTCGGCGAGGACGCGGCGCGCGCCGCACATGTCTCGTCGACCAAGTCGATGACCGGCCACATGATCGGTGCCACGGGCGCCATCGAGGTCATGGCCTGCGCCATGGCGCTCGAGCAGGGCGTGGTGCCGCCGACCATTAACTACCACACACCCGATCCCGCCTGCGATCTTGATTACACGCCCAATCGCGCGGTTCGCGCCGACCTTACCTGGGCGCTTTCGACCAACCTGGGCTTTGGCGGGCACAACGCCGCCATCGCGCTGCGTAGATATGCAAGGAGCTAGAGCATGGATTCCAAAAGACTTGCCGAGATAGCCGATGTGATGGAGGACCGCGGCCTCACGCGCGTACGCGTTGAGGAGCCCGATGGCACCGCGGTCGAGCTCGAGCGCGCGAGCGCCGCGCAGCCGGTTGCCGTGCCCATGCCTATGCCGGGTGCCGTGACTGCTCCGGCGGTGGCTCCTGTCGCCATGCCTGCCGCCGCACCGGAGCCCGCCGCGCAGGCGCCTGCCGCCGCACCGGAGCCCAAGGGCACCGAGGTGACCGCTCCCATGGTCGGCGTTTTCTATGCTGCCCCGGCGCCGGGCGACGAGCCGTTTGTGCACGTGGGCTCCAAAGTCAAGGCCGGCGAGACGCTCTGCATCATCGAGGCCATGAAGGTTCTCAACGAGGTGACGGCAGAGGCGGATGGCGAGGTGCTCGAGATCTGCGTGGCCGACGGCGACCTCGTAGAGTTTGGCAGCTGCCTCATGAGGATCGGATAGGTGATATCCATGAACAAAGAAGAGCTCAAGAAGCTGTTGCCGCATCGAGAGCCGATGCTTTTGCTCGACAGAGCCGAGCTGGTGGGCGACGAGGCCCACGGCAAGATCACGATTACGGGCGACGAGTACTTTTTGCAGGGGCATTTTCCGGGAAACCCGGTGGTCCCCGGCGTGATCCAATGCGAGATGCTCGCCCAGAACTGCTGCGTGCTGCTGATGGGCGATGAGGAGGCGCGCGGCGCGACGCCGTTCTACACGAGTCTGGACAAGGTGCGCTTTAAGCGTCCGGTGCGCCCGGGAGACACGGTGGATCTGGTGTGCTCCATCACGCGTGCGCGCGGGCCGTTCCGCTTTGCGACGGGTACTGCGAGCGTCAACGGTGAGGTTTGCTGCCGCGCCGACATGTCTTTTGCACTCATGCACGAAAGTTAAGGAAGGCTTCATGTTCGACAAAGTGCTCATCGCCAATCGCGGCGAAGTCGCGGTCCGTGTTATCCGCGCGTGCCGCGATATGGGCATCAAGACCGTCGCCGTTTATTCCACGGCCGATGCGGACGCACTGCACGTGCAGCTTGCCGACGAGGCGTATTGCATCGGCGGCCCGCGTCTTGCCGAGAGCTACCTCAACGACGATGCCGTGCTCACCTGTGCCGTAAAGTCGGGAGCTAAGGCAATTCATCCCGGCTATGGCTTTTTCTCCGAGAAGGCGAGCTTTGTGCGCGACTGCGACAAGTATGGCCTGGCGTTTGTCGGTCCTTCGGCCGAGGTGATCGACAACATGGGCGACAAGGACGCCGCACGTCGAACGGCTGCCGCGGCGGGCGTGCCCATCGTACCGGGCTGCGATTTGCTCAAAAGCCCCGAGGAGGCAACGGCCGAGGCCGAGCGCATTGGCTGCCCCGTGCTTATTAAGGCGCGTGCAGGCGGTGGCGGTCGCGGCATTCGCAAGGTCGAGCGCGTGGAAGATGCGGCAAAGGCGTTCATCGAGGCGCGTGCCGAGGGCGAGGCCGTTTTTGGCGACGGCGAGTGCTACATGGAGAAGTTCGTCGCGCCGGCGCACCACGTCGAGGTGCAGATTATGGCCGATAAGCAGGGCCATGTGTTTTCGCTCGGCGAGCGCGAGTGCTCGGTGCAGCGCCGCAACCAAAAGCTGATCGAGGAGAGCCCCGCGCCGTGCCTCGACGGACACGACGGCATTCGTGCCCGTATGCACAAGGCCGCGCGCGACCTGGCTCGTGCCGTCGGCTACGAAGGAGCCGGTACCATCGAGTTCCTGTATTCGGACGACGGCAATTTCTACTTTATGGAAATGAACACGCGCTTGCAGGTGGAGCATCCGGTTACGGAGTTTGTGACCGATACCGACTTGGTCAAGTGGCAGCTGCGCGTGGCGGCCGGCCAGCTTCTGCCCTTTGAGCAGGAGGACGTTCCGGTCCGCAACCACGCCATGGAGTGCCGCATCAATGCCGAAACGCCGGACTTTCTGCCGTCATGCGGAACGGTCACCGCGTTGCGTGTGCCGGGTGGTCCGCGCGTGCGCTGGGATTCCGCCATGTTTACCGGTGCGAACGTTCCGCCGTACTACGACTCCATGCTCGGCAAGCTCATCGTGTGTGCGCCCACGCGCGACGGCGCCATTCGCAAGATGCGCTCGGCCCTGGGCGAGCTCGTGATTGAGGGCGTGAGCGAAAACAGCGAGCTTCAGCTCGACGTGCTGGCAAACGATGAGTTCTTGTCGGGCATGTATCACACCGATCTGATGGGGCATCTCTATGCTGGTGAATAGAAAAGCGAAGACGGTCAACGTCCTCGAGGGGCCGATGACCGAGTCGTGCGCCGAGTTTCCCGCGCGCCACGTGTTTATCAAGTGTCCGGAGTGCCGCCGTGTGATCGATGAAGCACGTCTGCACGACAACCTCGAGGTCTGCCCTCGTTGCGGCAAACACTTTCGCGTGAGCGGTCGCGCGCGTATGCGCATGACGGTCGACGAGGGCACGTTTGAGGAATGGGATGCCAATCTGGCGTCGGAGGACTTCCTCTCGTTTCCCGGTTATGCCGACAAGCTCAAGAGCGCGGTCGAGCATTCGGGCGAGCGCGATGCCGTTGTGTGCGGCAAGGGCAAAATCTGCGGTTGCGATACGGCGCTCTTCTTTATGGACGCCAACTTTATGATGGGCTCGATGGGTTCCGTGGTGGGCGAGAAGATCTGTCGCACATTTGAGCATGCGACCGAGCTGGGATTGCCAGTTGTCGGCTTTACCGTTTCGGGCGGTGCGCGCATGCAAGAGGGCGTGACATCGCTTATGCAGATGGCCAAGATCTCTGCTGCCGTGAGAAAGTATAGCGAGGCGGGCGGCCTGTATATCACGGTGCTCACCGATCCCACGACTGGCGGCGTAACCGCGAGCTTTGCCATGGAGGGCGACATTATCCTGGCCGAGCCCGATGCCCTGACGGCATTTGCCGGCCCGCGCGTGATCGAGCAGAACATGCACAAGCGCCTGCCCAAGGGATTCCAGCGCTCCGAGTTTTTGCTGGAGCACGGCTTTTGCGATGCCGTTGTTCCGCGTGGCGAGATTGCGCTCACAGTGGGAGAGCTGCTGGCGCTGCACGAAGGACACGCGCCCGGTCTGGGGGCACCGCACGAGATCGTGCATACGGGTCGCCGCGGCAAAAAGCTGGGACACTTGTTTAAGCGCTCGACGGCACCAAAAACCGCGCTCGAGATTGTCAAGCAGACCCGCTCGGCAGATCGCGCCACGGCGGGTGAGATGATCTCACTGGGCCTGGATGGATTTGTGGAGCTGCACGGCGACCGTTACTTTGGAGACGACGCCGCTGTGGTGGCCGGTATTGGCTGGAAAAACGGACGCCCCGTAACGGTCATCGCCATCGAGCGCGGCACCACGACCAAAGAGCGTATGCGCCGCAACTTTGGCATGGCGCATCCCGAGGGCTATCGCAAAGCGCGTCGCCTGATGCGCCAGGCCGAAAAGTTTGGTCGACCGGTTCTGTGCCTGGTCGATACTTCGGGTGCGTTTTGCGGCATCGGTGCCGAGGAGCGCGGCCAGGGCGAGGCGATTGCCCAGAATCTCATGGAGATGAGCGGCCTTAAGACGCCGATTGTCTCGGTGGTGACAGGCGAGGGCGGCTCTGGTGGCGCGCTGGCGCTGTCCGTGGCCGACCGCATCCTGATGCTCTCGAGCTCGGCCTATTCGGTCGTGAGCCCCGAGGCCTGTGCGTCGATCCTGTGGAAAGATACCGAGCGTGCGAATGAGGCCGCCGAGGCGCTTAAGCTCACGGCCCCCGATCTGTTGGCGCTCGGCATCATCGACGGCATTGTCGACGATAGGGGCCTGTCACATGAGGAGATCGCCGGTGCCGTCATGTCCTCGGCATTTGATGCCTTCGATACGCTTGGGCGGCTCGACGACGCGACCCTCACAAACCTCCGCTACGAAAAGTACCGCGCAATCGGTCAGTACCGCACGATGTGACAAAGGGACAGTCCGCATGTCACATTGGGAAAGGCGTTCCATGTCACAAGTTTCTAACACCTCGTTTACAACGACGGTCTCATCAAACGCCATGGCCGTGGTGGACTATCTGTCCAAAAGCATGATGTCGGCGCTGCCGTTTATTGTCTGCGCGGCGTTGTTTCGCACCGTCGCCGTCATTATGGGCGAAGGCATGCTGGGTCTGTGGTCTGCAGATTCCGATATCTATCGCCTGTTCTACAGTTGGCTCTATAACGCCGGCTACTACTTTTTGCCCATTTATCTTGGTTGGGCGGCCGCCCGCCAGCTCGGTTGCTCGGAGCAGCTGGGCATGATGCTGGGCGGCGTATTGATTGCGCCCGATCTGCTTAAGCTCGTCGATGTCGCATCGACGACGGCGGCATCGATGACTTCCGTGTATGGTCTGTTTCCCGCGCCGGTCAACGATTACACGACGACTGTTATTCCGGTTCTCATCTCGGTGCCCGTGCTATGGCGAGTGGAGTGTTTCTTTCAGCGCGTTATCCCTAAGGCCGTGGCGTTTTCGTTCGTTCCGTTTGCGACCATGCTCGTTATGGTTCCGGTTTCGCTGTGTATTACGGCGCCGGCGGGCAGCTATCTGGGCATGCTGTTGGGCCAACTTATGTTTATGCTTGGCAATTCCGGTGGCATCGTGTCGCTGCTCACGCTCATGGGGCTTGCCGCGGGTTGGGAGTTTCTTAAGATTGCGGGCGTCAGCAACGTTGTCCTATCGCTTGCGTACGCGCAGTTTATGAGCGTGGGAACGGATTCGTGCATTCTCATTGCCGCGACAATGGCGACGTTCGCCGTTTGGGGCATGCCCTTTGGTGCGTCGCTCCGCATTGCGGATAAGGATGAGAAGGCGCTCATGCTGGGCTATTCAATCTCGGGCGTGCTTGGCGGCGTAAGCGAGCCGGCGCTGTACGGCTGCGGCTTTAAATATGGCAGGTGCCTGACGTGCATGGCCATTGGCGGCGCCGTCGGAGGCCTTGTTGCAGCCGTGGGCCACGTTACGGCCTATACCATCGGCATGACGAATGTCCTCATGGTCATTGGCTTTGCCACGGGCGGTATTTTGAACCTGCTGTGGTGCTGCGTTGCCGGCGGCACGGCATTTGCGGCGTCTGCGGCGCTGAGCTACTGCTTTGGCGTGGTGCCGACGAAGGGGCGAGCGACGGGGGACGGAGCCGATTCACCCGAAACCTCGAAGAGCGTGGCCGAAGTAAGCGCGTAAACCTGTGCGACACAAGGACGATTCCTTTGCCATATTCCAAGGCCGTGGCCCGTGTGGGTTGCGGCCTTTTTTGTATCTGGGGGACAAAGTGGCTACACTACAATCCGTTTGAGCAATAGATATATAGGTAGTACCGTGGGGGCGGATGTAGATGGTCGAGTGGATTGTTAAGCGTGCGCAGGGCGACCGTGCGCGCGTGGGCACGTTGACGGGCGTTGTGTGTATTCTCGCCAATGTGGCACTATGTGCTGCGAAGGGCGCAATTGGCGTGGTTTCGGGATCGGTTTCGATCGTGGCGGATGCCATGAACAACCTGTCCGATGCCAGCTCGAATATCGTGAGCGTGCTGGGCTTTAAGCTGGCGAGCAAGCCGGCCGACCCCGAGCATCCTTACGGTCACGGTCGCTACGAGTATCTCTCGGGTCTGGTCGTGGCGGCGCTCGTGCTGCTGATCGGCCTTGAGCTTATCAAGTCCTCGGTTGAGCGCGTCATCCACCCCGAACCTGTCGAGTTCTCGCTTGCCCTGGTGACGGTTCTAGTGCTTTCGATGGTCGTAAAGCTCTGGATGGCGGCCCTCAACCAAAAGCTCGGTGACCGTATTGAGTCCGATACGCTGCATGCGACGGCTCAGGACTCAAAGAACGATGTCCTGGCCACGGGCGCTGTGCTGGCGTGCGCGATTGTTTCCCAGGTGACGCATGTCAATCTTGATGCTTGGGTCGGCCTTGCCGTTGGCGCCTATATTGGCTGGAGCGGCTTTGAGCTTATCCAAGATACGGTGAGCCCCCTTTTGGGCCAGGCACCCGATCCCAAGCTGGTCAAGCACATCCGAGACAAGATCATGAGCTACCCCGGCGTTTTGGGCGTTCATGACCTGATGGTTCACGATTACGGTCCGGGCAGGAAGTTTGCAAGTGCGCACGCCGAGATGGCGGCCGAGGCCAGCCCGCTGGAAAGTCACGACACGCTCGATAACATCGAGCAGTCGTTTAGGGACGAGGACGGCATGATCGTCACGCTCCATTACGATCCCATCGTGACCGACGATTCAAATGTGGCGAGCATGCGCCTGTGCATCAACGCTATGGCTCAAGAGATCGATAGTCGCCTTTCGATTCACGATCTGCGCTGCGTGCCGGGCCCCACGCACACCAATGTGATATTTGACTGTGTGCGACCCTCGGATTTGGACATGGATGCCGATGAGCTCAAACACGCGCTGGCACAACGGGTCGAATCGGAATATCCCAAGTCGATTGCAAAGATTACGATCGACGAAGACTACGTAGGGCATACCCACGAGTAGGGCTGTGCCGGCAAAGCAAGTTATACAGAAGGGGAGACTATGAAGAAGCTGTATCTGCTCCGCCACGGCCAGACGGAATTCAACGTCAAAAAGCTCGTCCAGGGTCGCTGCGATTCACCGCTCACCAATTTGGGTCGTCAACAGGCACAGACAGCCGCCGCATGGCTCAAGGTCCATGGCGTCGTCCCCGACAAAGTAGTCTCATCACCCTTAGGCCGAGCCATGGACACGGCAAGTCTCGTCGCATGCGAACTCCTCGGTCCGGATGCAGCAGTCGAGCCCTGCGAAGGCATCATCGAGCGCAGCTACGGAACCTTTGAGGAAGGTCCCCACGACGCATTGCCTACCGACGTATGGGATCCGGGCGAGGACTTGGTGCCCTTCGGAGGAGAAGGAAGCCAGGCGCTGCAAGAGCGCATGGTAGACACCCTCACCAATATCATGGGCGCCGAGGATATCGAAACCCTCCTAGCAGTAAGCCACGGCAGCGCCAGCCGCCAATTCATCAAGGCTGCAGCCCCAGAGGGCTTCGAGCTCCCAGCAAAACTCCCCAACTGCGCCATCATGATCTTCGATTTTGACGAGGAAAAGCCGCAAGCAGAAGGCGAGCCAATGCAGTGTAAGTTCACCCTTCAGCAAATAGTGGACCCCCAACAAAGTAATTAGCTGAGCGAGCAGAGTTAAGCAGACATCAACGTGTCGTCTCCCGAGCTTGGCAGAGGGGCGGCGAAATATATTAAGTTTGTCGCGAGTTCCGCACGCAAAGGAAAGCACTTAATGTGCTTTCCGTCTTGCGCAGGACTGTAGAGCAGCAAACTTAATATATTTCGCCGCCCCTCTGCCAAGCCCAGGCGACTCCACGCACTTTACCTGCGTAAACAATGTGAGTGAAATATGAATCTCGATGGATACGCCCGCAGCCGTGTATACTAAACAGCTGTGTGAAACCAGGGGAGTATTCTGGCTGGACAAAATGCCTGCTTAATAGGGTTGTCAGGTAGTCTGGGCGCAATACAAGACTGGGGAGCACGTCGTGTAAGTAGTGGTCCTCTAGGGGCGTACGCTCGGTGGTGTACGCATTGTCCCAAGACCACGCGAGAGTTGGGATCATATCTTGATCAGCATGATTCTCGGCCGCAAGATTGGCATGACCCAGGTTTGGGACGAGGACGACAACGTCGTTCCCGTCACGGTCATCCAGGCTGGCCCCTGCGCTGTCTCGCAGGTTAAAACTCAGGCAACCGACGGCTATGACGCCGTCCAGATCGGTTTCGGCGACATCAAGGCCAAGAACGTGAACAAGCCCATGGCTGGTCACTTCGCTAAGGCTGGCGTCGAGCCTGTCCGTTTCCTTCGTGAGGTCCGCGTCGAGAACGGCGAGGAGCACAAGGTCGGCGAGGTCGTCACCGTCGCTGATTTCGCTGATGTCGAGAAGGTCGACGTCATCGGTACCTCCAAGGGTAAGGGCTTCCAGGGTCGCATCAAGCGCTGGGGTCAGCGCCGCGGTCCTATGACGCATGGTTCTCACTTCCAGCGTCACCCCGGTTCTATCGGTCAGTGCGCCTATCCTGCGCGCGTCCTCAAGGGCGTCAAGATGGCCGGTCACATGGGTAACGAGCGCGTTACCGTCAAGAACCTTTCCGTTGTCCGCATCGATGCCGAGCAGAACCTCATCTTGGTCAAGGGCGCTGTCCCGGGTGCCAAGAATGGTCTCGTCGCCATCCGTATGGCCTAAGGGCCCAGCCCATTTAGCCCAGCGTCATACCAAGGAGAACACTTAAATGGCAAAGTTTGAAGTAAAGAACAGCGAGGGCAAGAAGGTCGCCGAGGCCGAGCTCGCCGCTGAGGTGTACGGCATCGAGCCGAACATCCACGTTATGCACCACATCGTCAAGTGCCAGATGGCCTCTTGGCGTCAGGGCACCCAGTCCGCTAAGGGCCGCTCTGAGGTTTCCGGTGGCGGCAAGAAGCCTTGGCGTCAGAAGGGCACCGGCCGTGCCCGCCAGGGTTCCATCCGTGCTGCCCAGTGGCGTCACGGTGGCGTTGTCTTCGCCCCCAAGCCCCGTTCCTACGCTAAGCGTATGAACAACAAGGAGGTCAAGCTGGCTATGCGCTCGGCGCTGTCCGCCAAGCTGGCCGATGGCGAGCTCGTGCTCGTCGACGACTACGGCTTCGAGAAGCCTTCCACCAAGGCTGCCGTTGCCATGCTCAAGGCTCTCGGCCTTGAGGGCAAGCGTCTGACCATCATCGTTCGCGATGAGGACGTCAACGCCTACCTGTCGTTCCGCAACATTCCCAAGACGTTCATCATCACTGCCGACGAGGCCAACACCTACGATCTCGTCAACAACAACGCCGTGCTGATGCCCGCCGACATCGCCGCTCACTTCGGGGAGGTGCTTGCTTAAATGACCGCCCACGAGATCATCATCCGTCCGATCGTGTCCGAGCGTTCCTTCTCCGGCATGGAGCAGAACAAGTACACGTTCGAGGTCGCCAAGGATGCTAACAAGTATCAGATCAAGGACGCTGTCGAGGAGATCTTCGGCGTCAAGGTCGTTCGCGTGAACACCCTGACGGTCAAGCCCAAGACCAAGCGCGTGCGCTATGTCGCCGGCAAGACCCGTTCTTGGAAGAAGGCCATCGTCACGCTGGCCGAGGGCGACACCATCGAGGTCTTTGGCAACCAGGCCTAAGACTCGCTGCTGTTGAGTGAGCTCATGCCTCCCAAATAGGGGAGGCGAGAGCTCAAGGTTTTGGGCGTATAAAATGGACACGCCCGGAGCCGTGTATACGTCCGGTGTCATCGCACCCGAGGCAGAACCTCGAATCCCTGTCTGCGATGGCTAACGGATTCCTATTGAAAGGGATTGTAATGGCTGTAAAGCACCTTAAGCCGACCTCCGCTGGTAGGCGTTGGCAGACGATCTCCGACTTCTCCGAGATCACCTGCACCAAGCCCGAGAAGTCTCTTCTCGAGCCCCTGCCCAAGAAGGCCGGTCGTAACAACAACGGCCGCATCACCACCCGCCACCAGGGCGGCGGCGTGAAGCGTCGTTACCGCGTGATCGACTTCAAGCGCAACAAGGACGGCGTGCCCGCCAAGGTTGCCACGATCGAGTACGATCCGAACCGTTCCGCTCGCATCGCTCTGCTGCACTACGCTGACGGTGAGAAGCGCTACATCCTGGCCCCCAAGGGCCTCGAGGTCGGCCAGACCATCATGTCCGGTTCTGACGCCGACATCAAGCCGGGCAACGCTCTGCCCCTCGCCGACATCCCCGTCGGTACGCTCATCCACGCCGTCGAGTTCCAGCCGGGCAAGGGCGCTGCTATCGCCCGTTCCGCCGGTAACTCCTGCCAGCTGATGGGTAAGGAGGGCAAGTACGCTATCGTCCGTATGCCTTCCTCCGAGATGCGCCGCATCCTCGTTACCTGCCGCGCCACCGTCGGTGAGGTCGGCAACGCCGATCACTCCAACATCGTCATCGGCAAGGCCGGCCGTAAGCGTCACATGAACGTGCGCCCGACCGTCCGCGGTACCGTCATGAACCCTGTCGACCACCCGCACGGCGGTGGCGAGGGCAAGAACCACACCTCTGGTCGTCCCTCTGTTACCCCCTGGGGTAAGCCGACGAAGGGCCTTCGTACGCGCAAGAAGAAGAAGGTCTCGAACCAGCACATCATTCGTCGCCGTAAGAAGTAATTTCGGATACCGAGTTTTAGGAGAAAGCACTTATGAGCAGAAGTCTCAAAAAGGGCCCGTTCGTGGAGACTCGCCTTCTCTCGCGTATCACCGCGATGAACGAGGCTGGCAAGAAGGACGTCGTGAAGACCTGGTCCCGCGCGTCCACCATCTTCCCCGAGATGGTTGGTCACACCATCGCCGTCCACGACGGCCGCAAGCATGTGCCCGTGTATGTTACCGAGTCCATGGTTGGTCACAAGCTCGGCGAGTTCGCGCCGACTCGTACGTTCCGTGGCCACAAGGCCAAATAGGGGGTTAACCGTAAATGGCAACTAAGTCTATTGAAACTGAGGCCACCGAGGTTCGCGCCGTCGCTAAGTACGTGCGTGTTTCCCCCAGCAAGGCCCGCCTGGTGGTCGATCTGATCCGCCGCAAGCCTGTCGCTCAGGCCTTCGACATCCTCCACTTCTGCGACCGCGCCGTCGCCGTGGATGTCGAGAAGGTTCTCCGTTCCGCCGTTGCGAACGCCGAGAACAACAATGGTCTGCGTGCCGACAACCTGGTTGTCGCCGCTGCCTATGTTGACGAGGGTCCGACGCTTAAGCGCATCCGTCCCCGCGCCAAGGGTTCCGCTTCTCGCATTCTGAAGCGTACTTCCCACATCACCGTCGTCGTTGCTCCTCGAAAGGAGGCGTAAAGCTGTATGGGTCAGAAAGTCTACCCCACCGGCTTCCGTCTTGGCATCACCGAGAACTGGCGCTCCCGCTGGTTCGCAGAGAAGGATTACGCTAAGACCCTCGGTAACGATCTCGAGATCCGCAAGTACCTCGAGAAGCGTCTTTCCCGCGCAGCTGTCTCCCGCGTCGAGATCGAGCGCGCTGGCGACAAGGTGAAGGTCATCATCCTCACCGCTCGCCCCGGCGTTGTCATCGGTAAGAAGGGTGCCGAGATCGATACCCTCCGCACCGAGCTCGAGAAGGTCGCTGGCGTCTCCAAGGGCCAGCTCTCCGTCGACGTTGTCGAGATCAAGCGCCCCGAGCTCGACGCCAACCTCGTTGCTCAGTCCATCGCTGAGCAGCTCGAGGGCCGCGTTGCCTTCCGTCGCGCTATGCGCAAGGCTGTCCAGTCCGCCCGCAAGGCCGGCGCCAAGGGCATCCGTATCCAGTGCTCCGGTCGTCTCGGCGGTGCCGAGATGGGCCGTCGTGAGTGGTACCGTGAGGGTCGCGTGCCTCTGCACACCCTCCGCGCCAAGATCGACTACGGCACGGCTGTCGCCAGCACCACCATGGGTGCCTGCGGCGTGAAGGTCTGGATCTACCTGGGCGAGAAGCTCCCGGGCCAGCCTGTTCCCAACCCTGCACTCGAGGGCTCTTCCCGTCCTCGTCGTCGTAACTCCGAGAGGAGGGGTCAGTAGTGCTTGCCCCTAAGCGTATTCTTCACCGCAAGGTGCAGCGTGGCTCCATGAAGGGCCAGGCCAAGGGTAATACCGAGCTGCATTTCGGCGAGTTTGGTATCCAGGCTCTCGAGGCCCATTGGATCACCAACCGTCAGATCGAGGCCGCTCGTATTGCCATGACCCGCTACATGAAGCGTGGCGGTCGTGTCTACATCACGATCTTCCCCGATAAGCCCATCACCAAGAAGCCTGCCGAGACTCGCATGGGTTCTGGTAAGGGTAACCCCGAGGAATGGGTGGCCGTCGTCAAGCCCGGCCGCATCATGTTCGAGGTCAAGGGCGTGCCCGAGGAGGTCGCTCGCGAGGCTCTGCGTCTTGCACAGCACAAGCTTCCCATCAAGACCAAGATTGTTGCTGCCAAGAACGCTGAGCAGCGCATCCAGAAGGAGATGGCTGAGGAGGCCGCTCTCGAGGCCAAGTGGGCTGCTGAGGACGCCGCCGCCGCCAAGGAGGAGAACTAATGAAGCCCGCAGAGATTCGTGAGCTCTCGGACGCTCAGCTCGTTGAGAAGCTGAAGGAAATGCGCGCCGAGCTCTTTAACCTTCGTTTCCAGATGGCCACCAGCCAGCTGGACAACACCGCTCGCGTCAACACCGTGAAGAAGGACATCGCTCGCGTCCTCACGGAGCAGCGCGCCCGCGAGATCGCAGCGGAGAAGTCCGCTGTCGCCGAGTAGGACCTAAGGAGAGAACATGACTGATTCGCGTAACTCGCGTAAGGTCCGTACGGGTGTCGTTACCTCCGTCTCCGGTGCCAAGACCATCGTTGTCACCATCACCGAGCGCAAGCGTCACCCCAAGTACGGCAAGATGATGACCAGCTCCAAGAAGCTGCACGCTCACGACGAGGAGTGCACGGCTGGCGTGGGCGATACCGTCCGCGTTATGGAGACCCGTCCTATGTCCAAGATGAAGCGCTGGCGCCTCATCGAGGTCGTCGAGCGCGCTAAATAAGCAGTCGCTCTTACGACTTGTACGTTTCCGAAGATGTGCGTATGCCTGGCTTGCATACCACGGGCCGTATAAAGGCTGCGCACCTCTCTTCGGTTCTTAGTTCGGAGGAACATCTACCATGATTCAGATGCAAACCATGCTGAACGTCGCCGACAACTCCGGCGCTCGCAAGATTCGCTGCATCAAGGTGCTTGGCGGTTCCAAGCGTCGTTATGCAGGCATCGGCGATGTGTTCATCGGTGCTGTCCAGGAGGCTACCCCTGGCGCCAACGTCAAGAAGAAGGACGTTGTCCGTTGCGTCGTCGTTCGCACCGTTAAGGAGATCCGCCGCAAGGATGGCTCCTACATTCGCTTTGATGAGAACGCCTGCGTTGTCATCAACAACGATGGTTCGCCCGTCGGCACCCGTATCTTCGGGCCCGTCGCTCGCGAGCTTCGTGACAAGAAGTACATGAAGATCGTCTCGCTCGCTCCCGAGACCCTGTAGTTAGGGGAGATATATGTATATCAAGAAGGGCGATAAGGTCCAGGTTCTCTCTGGTAAGGATCGCGGCAAGCAGGGCGTTGTCCTGCGTGCTCTCCCCGCCGAGAACAAGGTCGTTGTCGAGGGCGTTTCGGTCGTCAAGAAGGCCGTCAAGCCCAACGCTGCCAACCAGCAGGGCGGCATCGTTTCGCAGGAGGCTCCCATCGACGCCTCCAACGTCAATCTCGTTTGCCCCGAGTGCGGTAAGGTTACCCGCGTCGGTCACGAGAAGGACGGCAAGAACAAGCTGCGCGTCTGCAAGAAGTGCGGCCACAAGTTCTAAGCTGCCCGCAACAGTTAAGTTGCTAGCAAAGGCCCGGATGCCACGGCACCCGGGCCTTTTTTCTATCCCTACTCATTGGGTACTCATTGGGGACAGCCTTAAATGAGTGGTTGCGCGCGCGAAAGGCTGGCGTGACAGTCGGTCAGCTCGTGCGTTGTTGCGAACTCGGTGAGGCAACGGTTAAAAGGGCAACTGCTGGCTGGCGCGACGCCTCAAATGATCCGTTTTCCTCCGTCCCCAACGGATCATCACAGCTTTCCGCGTAAAAGATGATCCGTTTTCCTCCGTCCCCAGGGGATCAGGTGATGCGCATCTGTGCGTAGCTGCGTGCGTATGATTGCGTGAGTATACGTGTATATGCGCCGTTAACTCCTGAATTTTGACCATTTAGCGGTAATACACGCAGAAGCACGCACATACACGCGCATTTGTGCGAATATAGAGCTGTCAGAAATGAAAGACTTTTCACGATGTAGGAGGCACATATGGCAGATTCCAAGCAGGCTCCACTCGACTCCGCGGCAGCCGCAAAGGCAGCGTTCGCTTCGGTCCAGGGCAAGCCGTTCCCCGATGATATCTTTACGGCTCCCGAGCTTCGTTGGGCTGTGATTGGGTGCGGCGTTATCGCCAACCAGATGGCCCAGTCTCTCGCTCTTGCCGGTCGCAAGCTTGCGGGCGTCGCTAATCGCACGCTGTCAAAGGCTCAAGCTTTTGCCGAGCAGTATGGCATCGAGAAGGTCTATGAAACGGCCGAGGACCTCTATGCCGACCCTAACATCGACGCGATCTATATCACCACTCCGCATAACACGCATATCACCTACCTGCGCGCCGCCCTGTCAGCTGGCAAGCACGTGCTCTGCGAAAAGGCCATTACCCTCAACTCCGCCGAGCTCGACGAGGCACGTGCCATTGCCGACGAGCATAACGTGGTCCTTATGGACGCTACAACGGTGCTCCACATGCCCTTATATCAAGAGCTGCGCCGCCGCATGGATGCCGCTGAGTTTGGCCGCATGAACCTCGCTCAGCTCAACTTTGGCAGCTACAAGGAGTACGGCGATCTGACCAACCGTTTCTACAATCGCAACCTTGCTGGCGGTGCCATGCTCGACATTGGCGTCTATGCTCTGTCCGTTATGCGCCTCTTTATGGCAAGCCAGCCCGCTGAGGTCGTTTCGCTGGGCAACACCTGTGAGACCGGCGTTGACGTTGCGGGCGGCATCGTCTGCCGTAATGCCGAGCAGCAGCTGGGTGTTGTGAGTCTTACGCTTCACTCCAAGCAGCCCAAGCGCTCGGTCATCAGCTTTGACAAGTGCTATATCGAGGTCAACGAGTATCCGCGTGCCGATCACGCGACCATTGTGTGGACTGCGGACGGCCACCGCGAGGAGGTCCACGCCGGCACCGAGGCTTATGCCCTGTGCTACGAGATGGCCGACCTCGAGAAGGCGGTTGCCGGCGACGACTCCAAGCGCGAGCTGCTGGATTATGCTTATGATGTTATGGAGCTTATGACCAAGCTCCGCGCCGACTGGGGAGTCGTGTACCCCGAGGAGGAGTAAGCGATGCTTGCGGAAGATAGGCTCAACGCGATTGTGTCGATGGTGCAGCAGGCTGGCTCGGTTACTGTGCCAGAGCTTGCCGATACCCTGGGCGTGACGGCGTCTACCATTCGGCGCGACCTGCAGACGCTCGATCGAGCGCACCGCATCGCCAAGGTCCACGGCGGAGCGACGAGTCTTGAACGCGCGCACGTGACGCGCGACCTAACGCTCAATGAGCGCAGCGACCTCCATAACGACGACAAGGAGCGTATCTGCGCCCGTGCGGCGGCGCTTGTGGAGCCCGAGAGCTTTGTATACATCGACTCGGGCTCGACGACGCTCAAGCTCATCGAGCATCTTCCACACCTTGAAGGTGTCACCTACGTGACCGACTCCGTGCTCCATGCTCAGCACCTTGCTTTGCGCGGCATGCGCACCGTGGTGTTGGGTGGCGAGCTCAAGCCCGAGACCGAGGCGCTCGTTGGCCCCGATGCCTTGGCAACCCTAGACCACTACAACTTCAACTGTGGCTTTTGGGGTTCTAACGGCATTGCTGCCGAGCAGGGCTTCACGGCGCCAGATATCGAGGAGGCGCAAGTAAAGCGCATCTCGATGCGCCATACGGCCAAGCGCTTCGTAATCTCGGACGCCAGCAAATTTGGCATGGTGGCGCCCGTCAAGTTTGCGGACTTCCGCGACGCAACGATTATTACCGCAGGCGAGGTCCCCGCCAAGTACCGGGCAATGGACAACGTCATCACGGTCTAGCAAGCAGAGGCAGGTTAAGGCCAAAACCACCGCAAAGGTGCCTGTCCCCATTGTGGTGGTTAGTAACGAAAACCGAGTAGTTTTCCCATTAGAAAAGCGGCAACGTCCATCACGGGCGTTGCCGATTTCGTTGTCTGCCGGCTTGTCTAAGTCTGTAACAACTGGACCGTTAAAAGTAGGCTAGGTGTTACAGATTGAGATACTTCCGAACCGCGCCGTCCCTTTGTCTCAATCTGTAACATCTGGGACGGATTTTGCCGAGTTATTGTTACAGATTGAGATTTTCCCTTGAGGGGGATTTGAGTGTCTCGATCTGTAACAGATAGACCGGAAAATGGGTTCTAACTGTTACAGATCGAGACGTTTTGGGACCGCGGCTAAGCCATTGCGTCAAAACCACCACAAAGGTGCCTGTCCCCATTGTGGTGGTTTAAGGCTCCCAGGGGCAGGGGGCTTCGATGTGGATGTGCTCGCCGGTAACGGGATGCGTAAAGGACACGCTGTGGGCGTGGAGCATCAATCCACAGGGGCGAGCAGTGCCGTACAGGTCGTCGCCGACCAGGGGGTGATGCTCACTGGCCAGGTGGACGCGAATCTGATGCTTGCGGCCGGTGAGCAGCTCGACATCGATATACGAACGCGTGGGCAGACCTCGGCGGCTCTTAAGGCGCTTGAGCACCTTCACGCGCGTCTGCGACGGCTTGCCGCTGGCGCCGACGCGCATCTTGCGGCTGTCGTGGCGGTCGCGGGCGATGGGCTTGTCGATGAGCTTCTCGTTCCAGTCGATCTTGCCCTCGGCCAGCGCCAGATAGTGCTTTTCGAAGGCGTGGTCGTTCACCATCTGGTCAAAGGCGGGCTGCGTCTGCTTGTCGAGCGAGAACAGCACCACGCCGGTGGTGTTGCGGTCCAGGCGGTTGAGCGGCTGCATGTCGGTCGCGGCAAAGCCGTCGCCCATCGCCAGCAAAAGGTCGCTGGCGTAGTCGGTAAGTGTGCGCTCAGCGGTGCCGTCGCCGTGGACGATCATGCCGGCGGGCTTATCGATGGCCATGAGCCAGGCGTCGCAGTAGAGGACTTGAGGTTCTTCGTTCACGTGTAAGCCTTTCGGTTAGCTAATTCCCACAAACATGCAGCCCGAGGTGGCGCCGCGCAGGCGGGCAGCGGGCTTGCGACCTGCCTGAGCTGCCTCAATGGCGCGGCGGACACGAGCAACGGCACGGCCAATCTCATCGGCTTCGAGCAGGGTTCCGTCAACCATAAGACGGCGCACGCCGGCATCGAGCAGCTGCGGAACCTGCGGCGTGAGGTCGATAGGGTAGGCATCGTACAGGCGTGAGCGGCCGTGGATGTCGGTACGCACGGGCATGACCTTGCCGTCGATATTCTTGAGCGACAGCTTGCGGACGCGCAGGCGGCAGCTGGCACAATCGTGGATACAACCGTTGGCCACCTGCAGGATGCAGTGCTCGCTCGTCATAACGCGCGGGCGGCCGAACACGGTGATGCCCAGGGCTGCGGGCGCGGAGGTGCCAAGCGAGATAATCTCGTCGAGCGTGATCTCGGGCGAAAGCCAAAACGCGCCGGCTCCGCGCTCGGCAAGTGCCTCCATGCAAGGCGTGTTGTGCACGGGCAGGCAGGATCGGATCTCGGCCGTGGCGCCGGTCTGCGCGGCAGTAGCAAGCTCGGAGATATTGCCGACGGCGACAGTCGCTCCAGCCTGTATCCACGGGTCAACGCGGACGTGGTCAACGGCGCGGCAGACCTCGTCGAGCACGGGCACGATGCCCTGCTCAAGCGTATCGGCGGGGGAGAGCTCGGCCGCATCGAGCGCGTCGGTGGTCATGTAGATGCGCGTTGCACCCTCCGCGCGCGCTGCCTCGGCGGCCTCGAGCGAGGTGACGGTGGCGCAGATCTGCGGCTCATCGCGGTAGTGCTCAGGCGCGGGGCGGGAATCACTGGTTACAATCGCCGGCAGCTCGAGCGTGCGGACACGCTCCTCATACGGCGCCAGAATGGCCTCCTCCAGAGCCTTGCAGGCGGCGGTGCGCACCTTGTGCACAGCGGAGAAGCCCATGCCACAGCCCTCATCGAGTGCCACATCAAAGCTCGCGGCCTCAAAGGGCGAGGACCCCATGCGGCCCACATGCTCTACCAGATCGGAAGCCTCGACCGCGCGGGTCTTGGCGGCCTCGACGGTAAAGCCCGTGGCAGTGGCGGTGAGCGCGGGGTCGTCGCGGCAGCTGAGCGTAACGGTAAACGGCTCGCCCAGACGCGCCACAACGGACACGTCTACGGCGCGGCGGCGCAGCACGTCGCGCTTGAGCGCAGCCCCGGCGGCGTCGATAGCGCGCTGGCTTCGAATCACGCGCACACGGCAGCCCTCGGGCATGCTGCGAGGCACGCGGCAGTCGATGATGTCGCCCGCGGCGGCATCCTCGGCGGCGATGGTGGTCAGGAACTGGTCGAACTCATCGTCATGACGAAGCTCCAGCAGGTCGCCCTTGCCTACGGGTTCAAACAGCTCAATGCGGGCGATGGCGGCGCGGCGACGGCGGTCGTCGGGCTTGAGGCCGCGCACATCGCGGTTGGCCGGGCGGCTGCCCAGCACCGTGCCCACGATCTGGCCGCGGTTGTTGGAGCGCTCGTAGCTCATCATCTCGTCACCCGAGGTACCGTCTTGGTAGGCGTGCGTGAAGTCGCGGTTAAAGCAGCGCTTGAGCTGGCGCTGGCGGGCGGCCTCTTCATCCTTAGAGGTCGAAACATCGGCCAGCATGTCATTAATCTGATGGCGATACACGTCGACGATGGAGTGCACATAATCGGGGGCTTTCATGCGGCCCTCGAGCTTGAGCGATGCGGCGCCGGCGTCATACAGACGGCGAACAAGCTGCGACGTGTTGGTGTCACGTGGGCACAGCGCGCGCTCGCGACCGGCAGGGGAGAGCGAACGGCCGTTCTCGTCGATCAGCTCGTAAGGCAGGCGACAGGGCTGAGCGCACATGCCGCGGTTGGCCGAGCGTCCCGCCATGGCAAAGCTCGACAGCAGGCACAGGCCCGAGTAGCAAAAGCAGATGGCACCGTGGCTAAAGACCTCCAGGTCAACGTCAGGCGCGGCGTCGTGGATGGCGGCGATCTCGTCGATGGAGAGCTCGCGCGACAAGGTCACGCGGTCGGCGCCCTGCTCACGGCACCAGATAGTCCCGCGGTCATCGTGGATGTTCGCCTGGGTCGAGATATGCGTCTCGATGCCGGGCATGGTGCGCTTGACCTCAAAGAACAGGCCCCAGTCCTGGATAATGAAGGCGTCGGCGCCCAGCGTGGAGCAGCGATGGATGAGTTGCAGCGCATCGCCCATCTCGGACTGCTTGATGACGATGTTGACCGTGACGTAGACGCGCGAGCCGGCCAGGTGCGCGGCGCGGCAGGCCTGCTCAAAGGCCTCGTCGGTAAAGTTCGTTGCCTTGCGGCGGGCGTTGAAGCTGCCCATGCCGCAGTAGATGGCATCGGCGCCGGCAGCGAGTGCGGCGGCAAAGGGCTCGGGGCCTCCGGCGGGGGCCAAGAGCTCGGGTCTGCGGTTGGTGGTTCGACTGGCGGTTGCGGTCATATCCTGCCTTTCAAAAATGCTCAGATACTCAAAAGTATAGTGGCGCCGTCGCGATGGGCGATGCCCGCAGCCTAAGCAGGACAAAGTCTTCAGCAGCCTCTCGGGCAAAAATGATCCCTTTTCCTCCGTCCCCAAGGAATTAGGTGCTCCGAAGGGGACGGAAGAAAAGGGGTTAGTTTTTAGGCAGGTTGCCAGTCACGCCGTTCGTCGGCCCGTACGCGCCGTTGGGCGATAAAATATTATCGCAATCTGATAATTATCTTGCATCGGGCAAAATCATCCCCTACTATCCCAATCAAGCGCGGTGTTCAGACCGAACTGTGCCTCCCGGTGCGAACGCCGCGCTCACGCTCTCTATTTGATCGTAAGGAGAAAAACATGAGCAAGACCGTCGTGTCTTCCGATAACGCACCCGCAGCCATCGGCCCGTATTCCCCCGGTATCCAGACCGGCAACATGGTGTTTCTGTCCGGCCAGCTGGGCATTGACCCTGCGACCGGCAAGATGCCCGAGGGTGTCGAGGCTCAGGCCAAGCAGTCCCTCGCTAACGTCGAGGCCCTGCTGACCGCTGCCGGCGCCACGTTTGCCGATGTCGTCAAGACCACGGTCTACCTGGCCGACATCGCCGACTTCGCCGCCGTGAACGAGATCTACGCCTCCAAGTTCGAGGCTCCGTTCCCCGCGCGCAGCGCCTTCCAGGTTGCCGCCCTTCCGGCTGGCGGTCTGGTCGAGATCGAGGTCATCGCCGCCCTCTAAGGCGTTGACAACAACTAAACATGACATGCAAAAAGACCCTGCAGCGCGTGCGAGCTGCAGGGTCTTTTGTCAAGCGATGCGACAAAAATGATCCGTTTTCCTCCGTCCCCAAGGGATCAGTGGGTTAGCCCTCCTTGCGGACCTTTTGCAGATAGCGGTAGACGCTGGGCTCAGAGATTCCAAGCACGGCGGCAGCGCAGGCAACGGCGCCCTTGAGCATAAACACGCCGTTGCCGTTGAGATGGCGGATAACATCGACGCGGTCGGCCTGGCCGAGCGAGGCGACATCCTGCCCGCGGCTTTCGAGCAGCTCGGAAATACTGCGGTCGATGAGCTCCTGCGTGGACTCCGAAAGGCTTTCGACCTCGATGGGGGAGGGCTCGGTGCGTGCGGGAGCGGCGTCAAAGCAGGCCATAAGCTGCTGGGCCATGGCACTGATGTTGCGCACGGCCGAAAGATCGGTGTTGACGCAGAGCATGCCGACGATCTCGCCGTCCTCGCGAATGAAGTACGTCGCCGACTCCAGCGTCTTGCCACCGGCACCGCGGCCTTCGTAGCCCGTAATGAACGGCAGATCGCGATATTTACCATCGTGCATGATCTTGAGTGCCAGATCGGTGGCGGGACCGCCGACCTTACGGCCGCTCACGATGCCGTTGCGAATATCGACGATGGCGTGGTCGGGATCCGAGAAATCGTGCAGCACGATTTCGCTGTTTTTGCCGAGTATCTGCTCCAGGAAATCGACCATCGGCAAAAAGCGACGTACGATCTCGTTCACGGGCAACTCCTTTGGGTGAAATTGGAAATGTTCATAACAATTTATTCTCATGGTAACACGGTGTCTATTGACTCGCATATTCGCAGGTACATTGCGTAATACGGACGAGCGGTAGGAATTTGGCGGTAAACGGTCGACCAAAAGAAAAGTTAGATGTTATTTTGACCAGACACTTTCCTGACCTGTGGAAATGCATTGCCTCAGCTCAAGAATAGTCTGATAACAAAAAATTATTATTGAGAATGAGAATCATCTTTAATACGATATGCAACGAAGGCACAACCTCACCCCCGCACTGCGTCACAATAGAGCGTTAGATGCGAAACAACTACTTCGAGGATTGGTGGTCAAATGACCCAGGAGACGGTTACGAACGGCACTGAAGCCCTGTTCACTCGCGAAGGCATGCCGCCCGTTAAGGAAATGATCCCGTGTGCCCTTCAGCACGTACTGGCATCGTTTGCCGGCATTATTACCCCGGCGGTCATCATGGCCGGCGTCTACGGCTTTAATAGCCAGCAGAGCACCGACATCATTCAGGTTGCGCTTATTCTTTCGGCAATCGACACGGCCCTTCAGGCCTTCGCTCCCTTCCGTCGCATCGGCGGCGGCCTGCCCATCGTCATGGGCGTTTCGTTCGCGTTCCTGCCGGCCCTGCAGGCCATGGGCGCCTCGGGCTTTAGCTTTGGTGCGCTGCTGGGCGGCGAGATTGTCGGCGGTGCCGTCGCGGTCCTCTTTGGTTTGGCCTACAGCAAGATTAAGTGGCTGTTCCCGCCCGTCGTGACCGGTACGGTCATCTTCTCCATCGGCGTTTCGCTGTATCCCACGGCCGTCAAGTATATGGCTGGCGGCATGGGCACGCCGCTGTGGGGCACCCCGCAGGCCTGGTGCGTCGCTCTTATCACCTTCGCCGTGGTCTTTGCGCTCGCCAACTTTGGCAAGGGCACGCTCAAGCTGGGATCCGTGTTCTTTGGCATGATCGTTGGCATGATCGTTTCGATCCCCTTTGGCATGATCGACTTCTCCAGCGTTGCTACCGCTCAGGTCTTCGCCCTTCCCAAGCTCATGCCCTACGCGCTCGAGTTTGATCCCGAGGTCTGCATTACCCTCGCCGTCGTGTTCCCCATGGTTGCCATCCAGGTTATCGGTGACGTCTCCGCCGCCTGCCTGGGCTCTATCGACCGTATGCCCACCGAGCGCGAACTCTCCGGCGCTATCGTGTCCCAGGGCCTCACCTCTATGGTCGGCGGCCTGCTGGGCGGTCTTCCCACCAGCGCCCTTGGCCAGAACGTGGGCATCATCTGCTCCAACAAGGTCGTCAACAAGTGGGTCTTTGTGATCATCGCGGCCGTCTTTGCCATCGCCGGTCTGTTCCCGCAGCTCTCTGCCGTTCTTTCCGCTATCCCGCAGCCCGTCATCGGCGGCGCGACCGTCGGCGTCTTTGGCACCATCACCATGAACGGCGTGCGCATGTTCACCCGCGAGGGCCTCACGCAGCGCACTACCACCATCGTTGGTACCTCCGTCGTCTTTGGCCTGGGTATCTGGATGGCCAGCGGTTGCCTTGCCGGTGAGGGTATGCCCACCTGGGTGCCCACCGTCATCGGCTCCAATGCTGTAACCCCCACCGCCATCATGGCCATTGTCCTTAACCTGATTCTTCCGCAGACGCCGGTCGTGGCTCAGCACATCGATGCTGCCAAGGACGCTGCCGTGGATCTGGTCTTGCCCGAGAGCAAGAAGTAACCAATTCGGTGCTATTTGTCGGCGGACGCATCGCCTCGTCCGCCGACGTCATGCGGCGCCAAGCCGCACTTCAAAGGGTTTGTCCCTTTGGTGAAGCGTTGACGGGAGAGGGCCCGTTTCCGGTGTAGGCCGGCGCTTCGCACTCCGCCATGTCAGAGGTGTCAAACCCCGCCTCTGATGTTGAAGGGAGCATCCATGCTTCTGGTCGCTAACGGTTCCGTCTTTACCCGCAACGCTCAGACCCCGTTCATTCCAAACGGTGCGGTCGCCATTGACGGAGATACGATCGTCGAAGTGGGCCCCGAGTGCGAGCTCAAGGCCAAGTACCCGGATGCCGAGTACGTCGACGCCCAGGGCAACCTCATCATGCCCGGACTCATCAACTGCCACACCCACATCTACTCGGGTCTGGCCCGCGGCCTTGCCATCAAGGGCTGCAACCCCACCAACTTCCTGGAGAATCTTGAGCAGCAGTGGTGGAAGATCGACGACAACCTGACGCTCGACGGCACCAAGGCCAGCGCCTATGCCACGATTCTTGACTCCATCCGCGATGGCGTCACCACGATCTTCGATCACCATGCGAGCTTCTGCGAGATCCCGGGAAGCCTCTTTACCATTAAGGATGCCGCGCAGGAGCTGGGCATGCGTTCGTGCCTGTGCTACGAGGTCTCCGATCGTCGCGGCCAGGAAAAATGCGACCAGGCCATTGCCGAGAACGCCGAGTTTGCCCAGTGGGCCGCCAAGGAGCGTCGCGATAACGATAACCACATGATCGCCGCCATGTTTGGCGGTCACGCCACCTTTACGCTGTCGGACGAGACCATGGACAAGATGGCCGAGGCCAACAACGGCCTGACCGGCTTCCACATCCATGTGTGCGAGGGCATGAACGACGTGTGGGACTCCCGCCTCAACCGCGGCGGCATCAGCCCCGTCGAGCGCCTACTGCAGCACAACCTGCTGGGTCCCGACACCATGCTCGGCCACTGCATCCACGTGACGCCCGCCGAGATGGATATCGTCAAGGAGTCCGGCACCTGGCTCGTCAACAACCCCGAATCCAATATGGGCAACGCCGTGGGCTGCGCCCCCGTGCTCGAGTTCTTCCGTCGCGGCATCCCCGTGTGCATGGGCACCGACGCCTACACCCACGATATGCTCGAGAGCCTCAAGGTCTTCCTGATCATTCAGCGCCACAACGCCGCCATGCCCAACGTGGGCTGGTGCGAGGCCATGACCATGCTGTTCGAGAATAACGCCAAGATGGCCAGCAAGTACTTCGATCGCAAGCTCGGTGTGCTTGAGCCCGGCGCTGCCGCCGACGTCATCGTTATGGACTACAAGCCCTTTACGCCGCTGAGCGAGGAGAACATCGACGGCCACATGCTCTTTGGCATGATGGGCAAAAACTGCCGTACCACCATCATCAACGGCCGCGTCCTGTACAAGGATCGCGAGTTTGTCGGTATCGATGAGGACAAGATCAACGCGTGGACCATGGCTGAGTCCAAGAAGCTCTGGAGCGCGCTTAACGATCGCGTGTACTAATTCCAATTGGAGATTCGCGCGCGTCGTATGTTTCGCCGCATCCGACGCGCGTATAGGCGGCCTCCGCGGGGTCGCCGGCGCTGTGCTAGCGCTACACCGTATTTGCGCCCGCCGCGCGGTCTCGCCGGGCGTTACAGAGAGGAGCTCATTATGAGCGACATCATGAGGCCGATCCCGTTTTCGCAGCTGATGAACTGGATCATCGAGGAGCACAAGACTCGGGGCGCCATCTTTGGCGTGCGCAAGATGGTCACGGCCAACCAGGAGGGCGCGCTTCCCATTTTTGACGAGCGCATCGAGACCCCGTTTGGCCCGGCCGCCGGCCCCAACACGCAGCTTGCCCAGAACATCGTGGCATCCTACGTGGCCGGTTCACGCTTCTTTGAGCTCAAGACCGTTCAGGTGATGGACGGCGAGGAACTCTCCAAGTGTGTGAACAAACCCTGCATCGTGGCGCAGGACGAGTGCTACAACTGCGAGTGGTCGACCGAGCTCGAGGTTCCGCAGGCCTTTGCCGAGTACGTGAAGGCATGGTTTGCCTGCCACCTGATCGCTCGCGAGTACGGCCTGGGCAGCCCGGACGGCTTTGTCTTTAACATGTCCGTGGGCTATGACCTCGAGGGCATCAAGAGCCCCAAGGTCGACGCCTACATCGAGGGCATGAAGGACGCCAGCGGCTCCGAGGTTTGGAATGAGTGCCGCACGTGGGCGCTCGCCAACCTGGACAAGTTTGAGCATGTCGACGCCGCGTTTGTCGAGTCCATCCCGGCGCGCGTCTCCAACTCCATCACCGAGTCCACCCTGCACGGCTGCCCGCCGGCCGAGATCGAGCGCATCGCGACCTATCTGATCACCGAGAAGGGCCTCAACACCTACATCAAGTGCAACCCCACGCTGCTGGGCTATGAGTTTGCACGCCAGCGTCTGAACGAGCTGGGCTTTGACTACATCGTCTTCGATGACACGCACTTCCGCGAGGATTTGCAGTGGGCCGATGCCGTGCCTATGTTCGAGCGCCTGATTGCCCTGTGCGCCGAGCGCGGCCTGGAGTTTGGCGTCAAGCTGACCAACACCTTCCCCGTCGACGTGACGAGAAACGAGCTGCCCTCTACCGAGATGTACATGTCCGGCCGTTCGCTGTTCTCGCTGACCATCGAGGCCGCCCGCCGCATTACCGAGCAGTTTGACGGTAAGCTGCGCATCAGCTACTCCGGCGGTGCTACGGTCTACAACATCCGCGCCCTGTATGATGCCGGCATTTGGCCCGTCACCCTGGCGACCGACGTTCTCAAACCCGGTGGCTACGAGCGCTTTAGCCAGATGGCCGGCGAGTTTACCGACCTGGACGGCAAGCCGTTCGCGGGTGTCTCTCTCGAGGCCGTGACCGCGATCCAGACCGACTCGCTCACCAACCCGCTCTACAAGAAGCCGCTGCGCCCGCTGCCCGACCGCAAGGTCGCCGGCAAGAGCCCGCTTTCCGACTGCTTTACCACGCCGTGCCGCACGAGCTGCCCCATTCAGCAGGATATTCCCGCCTATCTGGCGGCTGTTGACGAGGGCCGCTACGAGGACGCGCTCAACATTATCATCGAGCGCAACGCCCTGCCGTTCATTACCGGCACCATCTGCCCGCATCCCTGCGGCCGTGCCTGCGAGCGTGCGTTCTACGAGCCCGAGGGCGCCCAGATTCGCGCCAGCAAGCTCAAGGCCGCCCGCGAGGCCATGACCGCCGTGCTGCCCAAGCTGCGTGCTCAGGCCATCGCCAACGACGGCGAGCGCAACGTTGCCGTTATCGGTGGCGGCCCGGCCGGCCTGGCGACGGCATTCTTCCTGACGCGTGCCGGCGCGCCCGTCACCATCTTCGAGGCCCGCGACTCTCTCGGCGGCGTGGTCCGTCACGTGATTCCCGAGTTCCGCATTGCGAGCGACGATATCTCCCACGACGCCGAGCTCTGCCTGGCCTTTGGCGCCAAGGTGCAGCTCAACGCTCGCGTGGAGTCCATTGACGAGCTCAAGGCCCAGGGCTTTACCGACGTGGTCGTGGCCACCGGTGCCTGGATGCCCGGCTCTGCGGGCCTGGGCGAGGGTGCCGAGCTCGATGTGCTGGAGTTCCTCGAGGCCGCCAAGAAGGGCGAGAAACTCGAGCTGGGTGAGGATGTCGTGGTCATTGGCGCCGGCAACACCGCCATGGACGCGGCCCGCGTGGCCAAGCGCCTTGCTGGCGTGAAGAACGTGCGCCTGGTGTATCGCCGCACCAAGAAGCAGATGCCCGCCGACGAGGAAGAGCTCGATCTTGCTCTTGCCGACGGCGTTGAGTTCTGCGAGCTGCTGGCGCCCAAGGCGCTCAACGGCTCCGTGCTGACCTGCGACGTTATGGAGCTCGGCGAGCCGGATGCAAGCGGCCGTCGCAGCCCCGTCGCCACGGGCGAGACCGTCGAGCTTTCCGCCACCACGGTGATCTGCGCCGTGGGCGAGGGCATCGATGCCAGCCTGTACGATGCCGCGGGCGTCGAGCACGACCGTCGCGGCCGTCTTGCCGCCACCTCCACCGGCGTCGAGGGCGTCTGGGCTGCAGGCGATTGCCGTCGCGGTCCGGCCACCGTGGTCGAGGCTATTGCCGACGCCGCCGAAGTCGCACGCGCCATCGCCGGCGTGGACTTTAACAAGTACGCCGACTGCAACGAGAAGGCCGGCCGCGAGGACACCTGCTACGAGCGCAAGGGGTCGCTGTGCCGCGACAAGCGCAACTGCACCAAGACCCGCTGCCTGGGCTGCGGCTCGGTGTGCGAGGTCTGCTGCGACGTGTGCCCCAACCGCGCCAACGTGGCAATTAAGGTGCCGGGCCTGGCCAAGCATCAGGTCGTCCATGTCGACGGCATGTGCAACGAGTGCGGCAACTGCGCCGTGTTCTGCCCTTACCAGGAGGGTCGTCCCTACAAGGACAAGCTCACCCTGTTCTGGAGCGAGCAGGACATGGAGAACTCCGAGAACGAGGGCTTCCTGGCCGTGGACGAGGACCACTTTAAGGTCCGCGTCGCCGGCACGGTCCGCACCGTCTCGGTCGATGCTGTCAACACCGGCCTTCCCGAGGCCGTCCGCCTGACCATCAGGGCCGTGCGCGACAACTATTCGTACCTTCTTAAGAAATAGGCGAGTCTCTTATGGCCAAATCCATTCAACATAACGTGGCCTACGTTGCCTGCGGAAGCGGTTGCGCCTCCGCAGGCGGCGACGCCCGCTGCAGCGAAGGCTGCATTGGCTGTGGCGCCTGCGTCACGGCCTGCCCCCACGGCGCCATTGCGCTGGTCGATGGCATCGCCCGCGTGGACCGCTCAAAGTGCACGGGCTGTGGCCTGTGCGGCATGGCATGCCCGCAGCGCGTGATTGCCTTCGTTCCCGGCTACCAGAACATCCTGGTGCGCTGCAACAACACCGATAAGGGCGCCATCGCCCGCAAGATCTGCGACACGAGCTGCATCGGTTGCGGCATGTGCGCCAAAAAGTGCCCTGCCGGCGCAATCCGCATCGAGGACAACTGCGCCCATATCGACGGCGCGGACTGCCTGTCGTGCGGCATGTGCGCCGTCGTCTGCCCGCATGGCGCCATCCACGACCGCACCGGCATCGCCGCCGGCGTGTAGAGGGGAATCACCATGGCACAGGAATTCACTTTTACCGTTAACGGCGTCGAGCGCACGACGACCCAAAATAAACCGCTGCTGCGCTACCTGCGCGACGACCTGCACATTCACTCTGCCAAGGACGGTTGCTCCGAGGGTGCGTGCGGCACCTGCACCATCCATGTGGACGGTGCAGCCGTCAAGGCGTGCGTGCTGACCACCGCTCTTGCCGCCGGTCGCAACATCGTGACCGTCGAGGGCCTGCCCGAGGACGTGCGCGAGGCCTTTGTGTACGCCTTTGGCGCCGTGGGCGCCGTGCAGTGCGGTTTTTGCATCCCCGGCATGGTCATGGCGGGTGCAGCACTCATCGCCGAGGACCCCGAGCCCACCGAGGAGCAGATCAAGTACGCCATCCGTGGCAATGTCTGCCGCTGCACCGGCTACAAAAAGATTATCGAGGGCATCTCGCTGGCCGCTGCGGTGCTTCGCGGCGAAAAGCAGATCGACGAGGACCTGGAGCGCGGCGACGACTACGGCGTGGGCAAGCGCGCCTTCCGTATCGACGTGCGCAAGAAGGTGCTCGGCGAGGGCAAGTATCCCGATGACATCGACGAGCTCGATCAGCCGGGTCTGACCTATGCCAGCGCCGTGCGCTCCAAGTACCCGCGCGCCCGTGTGCTCTCCATCGACACCTCCAAGGCCGAGGCCCTGCCCGGCGTGGTGGGCATCCTGCGCGCCGAGGACGTGCCGGTCAACCAGGTCGGCCACCTTATCCAGGACTGGGACGTCATGATCGCCCAGGGCGATATCACCCGCTGCGTGGGTGACGCCATCGTGCTGGTGGTTGCCGAGGACGAGGCGACGCTCGAGAAGGCCAAGAAGCTCGTAAAGATCGATTACGAGCCGCTGGAGCCCGTGCGCAACATCGCCGAGGCCAAGGCCGTCGACGCCCCGCGTCTGCATGACAGTTTCTTTGCCTTTGGCAACACGGTGGAGCTCAAGGACAACGTGTGCCAGAGCCGTCACGTGACTCGCGGTGACGCCGCCAAGGCGCTGGCGGAGAGCGCGTTTACCGTGACACAGCGCTTTACCACGCCCTTTACCGAGCATGCCTTCTTGGAGCCCGAGTGCGCCGTGGCCTTCCCGTACAAGAACGGCGTCAAGGTGCAGTCGACCGACCAGGGCGCCTACGACACGCGCAAAGAGTGCGCCCACATGTTTGGCTGGGATAGCGAGCCCGAGCGCGTGGTTGTAGAGACTATGCTCGTGGGTGGCGGCTTTGGCGGCAAGGAGGACGTGTCCATCCAGCACCTGGCTGCGCTCGCTGCATATAAGTTCCAACGTCCTGTGAAGTGCAAGCTCACGCGTGCCGAGTCGCTTGCGTTCCATCCCAAGCGCCATGCCATGGACGGCACCTTTACGCTGGGTTGCGACGCCGAGGGCAACTTTACCGGCCTGGATTGCGAGATCAACTTTGATACCGGCGCCTACACTTCGCTGTGCGGCCCGGTGCTCGAGCGCGCCTGCACGCATGCCGTCGGCCCCTACAAGTACCAGAACACCGACATTCGCGGCTTTGGCTACTACACCAATAACCCGCCCGCCGGTGCGTACCGCGGCTTTGGCGTCTGTCAGTCCGAGTTTGCACTCGAGAGCCTGATCGACTTGCTGGCAGAGAAGGTCGGCCTGGATCCGTGGGAGATTCGTTACAGAAACGCCATCGAGCCGGGCGAGGTTTTGCCCAACGGTCAGATTGCCGACTGCTCCACGGCGCTTAAAGAGACGCTGCTCGAGGTCAAGGATGCCTACTATGCGCATCCCGGACACGCCGGTATCGCCTGCGCCATGAAGAACGCCGGCGTGGGCGTGGGCCTGCCCGATGCCGGCCGCTGCAAGATCCGCATCGAGAACGGCGTGGCTGTGGTCTATGCCGCCACGTCCGACATCGGCCAGGGCTGTAACACGGTCTTTTTGCAGGACGTTGCCGAGGCATGTGGCCTGCCGCTTCGCTGCATCGCCAACGGCGAGTGCTCCACCGAGAACGCTCCCGACTCCGGCACCACGTCTGGCTCGCGTCAGACGGTCGTGACCGGCGAGGCCGTGCGCGGTGCCGCCTTCCTGCTGCGCGATGCCATGGTTGGCATCGAGGCCGGCAAGCCCGCACCCGACGCTCCCGTGAGCGCGCATGGCGACGGCGTCAAGATCGAGTACGACGACGGTCGCGCCTATCAGCTGCACACGCAGGAGCTCGTCGCTGGCCAGGGCATGCATCCTCAGGATCCCGCGGCCGCCATCAAGGCACTCGAGGGATGCGAGTTTGGCTACGTGTATCTGGAGCCGACCGACAAGCTGGGTGCCGACGTTCCCAACCCCAAGAGCCACATCTGCTACGGTTTTGCCACGCATGTGGTCATTCTGGATGATGACGGCCGCGTGAGCGAGGTCTATGCCGCGCACGATTCCGGCAAGGTGGTCAACCCCATCTCCATCCAGGGTCAGATCGAAGGCGGCGTGCTCATGGGTATGGGCTATGCGCTTACCGAGGATTGGCCGCTCAAGGACTGCGTACCCCAGGCCAGGTACGGCACGCTCGGGCTGTTCCGAGCGCCCGAGATTCCGGATATCCACGCCATCTACGTGGAGAAGGACGAGCTGTTGCCCGTGGCATACGGCGGCAAGGGCATTGGCGAGATCGCAACGATCCCCACGGCGCCCGCCGTGCAGAACGCCTACCGCGCGTTTGACGGTAAGCTGCGTCCAAATCTGCCCATGGTGGATACCCCGTACAGCCGCGCTCGTCACCGCGGGTAGGGTAGAGCGCAGACGGCATTGCTGATGGGCTGTTCGCGCACAACACCAACTGTATATGCTGCGCCTTTGGCCCCGGCTCCATCGCGAGCCGGGGCCTTTTGTTTGGAGCGGAAACTGTGTTCCGGATTCAAGCCTCAGAATGAGACGCGCTTTCCTTTTGAGCCTCTAGCGGAAAGCGCATCCCGGAATTTGGCTCCAGAGTGGGATGCACTTTCCGGTTGGAGCTTCAAACGGAAAGTGCATCCCGGAATCCGCGCCTGGAATGGGACGCACTTTCCGGAACAGCCCTCAACCGGAAACTGCGTCCCAGAATTTCGCTTCAGAGTGGGATGCCGTTTCCGGCTGAACCCTCTGGCGGAAAGTTCATCCCAGAATTGACGCTCGGAGTGGGACACAGTTTCCGGATGGAACCTCAGCGGAAATTGCGTCCCAGTTTGAGCGTCTATTCCGGGATGCAGTTTCCGCTGGGCGCTTCAGCCGGAAAGCGTGTCCCGTTCTGGGCCTTGATTCCGGGACACGGTTTCCGCTAGGTATGCCATATGGAAGGCGCATCCCATTCTGAGCACTCAATCTGAGATATGGTTTCCGCGGTGCCGCCAACTGGAAAGTGTGCCCCAGTTTGATGGGCAGGCGGGCATAAGCTCAACAGCTCCTACAGGTCCACCTCGTTGAGCCATGTCGGCAGCGCGGTCTGCCGGATGCCTGCCGTCTGCAGCTTTTTGGCGAGCACTCCTGCCGAGCGGACCTCGCTGATGGTAAAGCGCAGCAGAGGGTGACCGTAGAGCGATAGATGCGCCTCGCGCTGTCGTTCGGCAACGAGCGCCTCGGCGGTGGTGCGTCCGGCCAGCATAGTCTGGTCGGTATATTTGATGAGCCCGTCGAGTTCGCCCAGCGTGAGTTCCCGCGCCTGGCGCTCCCAGGCAAAGTCCGTTCGTATGGGCTTGGCCGAATCGAAGGGGTCCGTCAGCTCGTATTGAAGCCAGTCGGGCGCAAAGCCCGTCTCGATCATGATGGCTCGGGCGACCGATTCCCCGCCGCTCTCGGCGCGGGCGTCGGCATATCGAAGCGTTGTGAGGGCGGTGCGAATCGCGCGACCATTGCGGGCAGTCGCTCGTTGCTCAACGGCCTCCGTCAGCTGTTCCGGCGCAAGGCCGAGCTTTGAGATCGCCGAATCGGCAATGGGCATGCCGTCGGCAAAACCAGTTTGCAGCAGGCAATCTGTGGCCGTTTGGATGGGCGGCGTTACCGATATGCCGGCTCTGCGTATTGCTCCGGCCGGCTCAATCTGGTGCCGCTGAATATGCGCGCCCGGGCGAGCCGACGGCTTGGTGGCGCTGCAGACATGCACGACATTCAGGTGTCGCCACGAGACCTCGAGCCCCAGCAGGCAGGCAGCCGAAAACGAGCAGAACGTCCAATCGGGGTGGATGATCGCAAGGGCGCGAATAGTCTCGCAATGACGCTGCGCCCGGTTGAGCTCATCCCAGCGCATTTTGTGCGCGAACAGTCCCGGCATGGGGGAGACAACCATGTCGCCGATGCGCCGAAGGAGCGCTTTGCGGATCGCCGCACTTGGGGGAATAAGGCATCGTCCCTCCTGCTCGGCTTGGCTCAACAGCTGGTCGATGGTTTGGTCGTTGCAATGCGCCATGGGCTACCGCCTCCTTTTTGGGGTTGCAAAAACGTATCAGCCGGAACTTGCCGCTCAACTGACCAAAAGCTGACCAAAATCTAACCATGCAGGCAGATGACCTGCTTTTGGCGATATATTTCTTGTTTGAATCGGTGGGCGGTAATTGGCGACCGTGAACGGTAACTGGATATGAAGTCTTGGTAAGTTTCGGGACGTGTACTTTTTGAAAAAGAGCATTCTATCTGCTGTTTTGTGTTTCTGGATCGCATATTTGAAGGTATGTGATAAGGGCGGCGGATCGTCGTCTGTGTCGGCGGAAGCTGCGTCCCAGAATTCGGCCCCAGAATGGGATGCCGTTTCCGGATCGGCCCTCAGGCGGAAACTACGACCCGGAATTTGGCTCCAAAACGGGATACGCTTTCCCGGTGGCATCTCTAGCGGAAACTGCATCCCGGAATGAGCTCTCGGAACGGGGCACGCTTTCCCATCGGGGCTTCAAACGGAAACCGTGTCCCGGAATCGAGCCTCAGGGTGGGGCGCATTTTCCGGTAGAGGCCTGGGACGGAAGGCGTGTTCCAGAATCCGGCTATGCGGACGATGCCGCTCCTGGTAAGCTGGTCGCCAATATGGAACTTTTCAATTCGTATGTGCGTGGGGGAATTGAAGAGATGTATGAGCAGTTCATAGACGGTCACGGTGTAACGGCAGACGAGTACCTCGATCGCGCCATGGATGTCATGGAGACTTTTAAAGACGAGCTTGATGATGTTGATTTTTCAGATAAATTAGAGTCTCTTATGCAAGGATAGATGCGTTGAATGACGGCGCCGTAACGCTTGAAGATGAATATCAATGGTTTGATCAATTGGCTGTTCTGCCAATCGACGCTGCCGCCGTGCGGTTTTTTTCAAACTTAGGATATCTGGACGAGGGCAAAGAAGTTGATATAGCCGCTTGTTCGTCTGACAGACTTGTGTATTCACTTTTGCCCGAGGATAAACTTCTTTCTGATGAGGACAGGCGCGCGCTAGGCAGGATTGATAAGTGTGCGAAGATCGCCGCTTTCTATAGCTCTGATTACGAAGAGCCGTCTACTGACATTGATATCTACGCTGTTGATCTAAAAGATGCAGGCAGTATGCGTAGTGAGGCGGCTTACGGCATTCATGCGGTTTTTTCAAAATTTAACGATAATCCTAGTATCGTCTTTTTTCGTAGCGAAAAATCCGTTTTGCTCTCGTTTCTCCAAACAACGGGCGAGGGCTCTGTAGCCATCTATCTTTCGGATTGGCTTACGTTTGACACAGTTGATATTGGGCAGCTCGAAAGAATTCATATTGGATCATGCTCACTTCTGAGCTCGATCGACTTGTTCGATTCTCTAGAATTCGAAGCTATAAGGGACTACTATAAATATCCGCTATCGCGCTATATTGCAGCCTATGAGGTTGTCTTTCCTTCTGTTAACTATTCTTCCATGGTCGACCTTTCGGCATTTACCCGCGAGGATCGAAACGAAGCGATTGAGGCGGTGCTCAACACTTATGCCACTCGATATGGTGATGACTATATTGATGGCTCGCTTAAGGAAATCGACCAGGAAGATTGCGTCGATCTCGACGATCTCGAGTGGGAGGCGCAAAGTCTCGGGCTAGATGACGATGAGGGCTTCAGCTCATTAGACGATGTGAGCGCCAAAAAGAGCCTAACTTCTATATTGACCCCTCCATCTGACGTGATGGGCGATCCGATTGCCCTTCTGGATTGGCTCGAGGGCAACGCGGGCGGAAGTAATGGACGGGACTCTGAGGAGGTTTCAGCTCTTCATGCTGTTCCTGTTGGCAAAGCCCCTCCTCCGGTTGGAAGCCATCTCAGACATGCCGGCCTTGGAGAAGGCGTTGTAACTTGTGTTAATCGGTCTCCGCATGGTGAGGCGGGCTTATATATAAGCGCCGAGTTTGGAGGTACGTCAAGGTCATTTGCATTTCCTCGTGCATTCGAAAGTGGAGTTGTTGAACTCTTGGGCTGACTTTTTCCTTTAGCGACATTGATTATGTGGATGAAGAAGTCTCTTATGGGACCATCGCCGTAATGATTGGAGTCCAGACAATCTGACTTATCGAAATGAGAAGTTGTAAATTCAATGGTTGCGATTGGCTCCTATACAGGGCTCTGTTAAAGGCAAATCGAGTGTTTGATTCGCTTTTGGGGTGCTTACAAACGTTGTAACAGCCTGTTCAGTAGGCAGTGATCAAAAGGTTCTGCTGATCACGAATGAACCACGCTGGCGCTTGTGTGATTTGAGAAACGGCATGCAACGGCCGCACGTCACCATGGCACCGCCTGCGTTCGCCTGCACCTCCGCAATCCCGCGCGCGGCACTCAGCAGCTCATACTCCCTCTGGCTCCACTGACGCAGCTCGGTCGTGCGTACGGCGTCGCGGCACAGGTCCAGGAACACCTCGGCTCCCTCGCAGAAGCACTCACGGGCAAAGGTGCCAGATCCGTCCGCAACGCACACGCCGTCGGCGAAGAGCTTCCAGCTGGACGGCTCACGTGAGTCGTCTCCGAGCAGCTTGATCTGCAACACATGTGGATTGCCAGCAGCACAGAGCTCTTCCTCGAGCTTCTGTACCGTAAAGCGCATCTGGTGGGAGAGACTGCTCTTGACCATGGCCGAGGCATAGCCGCTCGGCTCGTCCAAAAGATGCATTCGTTTTGGCTTGGCTGCCAGGTTGTGGAAGTTACGCTCGCTGCGCACGGAGAAATTGTCCATACGGACTCCTTTCATCGATGTTGGCAGGGCCACCGTGCCTCTTGGCCGGTTGGCGTCGGGATCGTGGAGCCAACTCTCTACCCCGACTCTGGATAAAACGCGCCCGCTCCTTGCGGGCACGATGGAGTCTATCAGCACGTGCGGACAGAAATCAAGCGCCGCCTGCGAAATGGCGCGTGAGTGGCGCTTGATTTCGCCGGCCGCTGTTAGGCTTTAATTCGAAAAAGTGTCGAAATATCCTGTGTAAAAGTACGGAAAAGTGTCGTAATACACACTTTAAAACCTCGGAAAAGTGTCGAAATAAGCGCCTAACAACTACGGAAAAGTGTATCCTAGTGCTAAAACAGCATGTAATAAGGGGTGCGCTTATGCTACAGAGAAAAGCGAAAGCACAGTTTGAATCTTGGCTTACCTCGTCGCTTAACAAGGCTCTTTTGGTCAAGGGCGCCCGACAGGTAGGAAAGTCATATTTGGTCAACGTCTTTGCAAACGACTCGTTCGAAAATGTCGTGACGTTCGACCTTATCGCCGACGCGTCCGTGCGTGATTCGTTTTTGGCGGCGAAAAGTGCGGACGACCTGCTTATGCGCATGTCTATCGCTGCGACGCAGCCGATGGTTGCGAACAAGACCGTCGTGGTTATCGACGAGGTGCAGCGATGCCCCAACGTGGTGACGTTTATCAAATACCTGATCCAGCGCGGCGACTTTCGATACATCCTTACCGGATCGCTTCTTGGCGTTGAGCTCGAGGGCATCGATTCTCTGCCGGTGGGGTATGTCGAGCAGGTCCAGATGTACCCGCTCGACTTCGAGGAGTTTTGCTGGGCAAATGGCGTTGGTGCCAGCGTGTTTGACATGCTCAGGGGCTGTCTAAAGGATGAGGAGGAGCTCCCCGGCTACCTGTATGACCGCTTGCTCGATCTGTTCCATCAGTATGTGGTGGTGGGAGGCATGCCCGACGCGGTCAATTCCTTCTTGGCGACGCGCAATGTCGACGAGGTTCGAAACATCCACCGCGATCTTCACGCCCTGTATCGCGATGACATCGCAAAGTACGCTCCGCCCGAGCTACGCTTGGTTATTCGCGATATCTACGATTTGATTCCCAGCGAGGCTGGCTCCAAAAACAAGCGATTCAAGCTGTCGTCGATTAACGGCGTCAAACGTTTTTCGCAGGTGACAGATCATTTTCTCTGGTTGTCGGAGGCAGGCGTTGCGCTTCCCGTGTATAACGTAACGGCGCCCGTGGCACCCCTTTTATTGGGGGAGCAGCGAAATCTATTTAAGCTGTTTTACCTGGACACCGGAATGCTCATGTCGTCGTATTCCAAAAGGGTCGCTCAAGGCGTTTTTGATGGAGAGGCAGAAGACGCCTTTGGCATGAACATGGGGGCGGCGTTTGAGGGCTTTGTTGCCCAGGAGCTCAAAGCCCATGGATTCAGGTTGCGCTACTTTACGTCGAAAAAGGTCGGCGAGCTCGATTTTGTCGAGGAGACGCTCGATGGGGAGGTGCTTGCCATCGAGGTCAAATCGGGCAAGAGCTTTAAGTCCCACGCGGCGCTCGATAACGCACTGGCAACGAAGGGCTACGGAATCGATCGCGCCCTGGTATTTACGGAATGTAATCTTCACCGCGATGGCGACGTGCTGTATCTGCCCATCTTTATGGCAGGGCTTTTGGAGCCGTGACGTGCCGCCGGCTCTTCCGGCCCTCTCTTAACCCTCGCTACTTGTCGTCTCCGTCGTTGGGGTCGCCCTTGAGGGTGTTGATGTCCAGGTACTGGTTGTCGTCCTCTTTTTGCTGCGTTGCCGATTCGGACGCGGTGGGGCTGCGGAATAGCTGGAATCCCTCAAATGCGATCACGCCGAGTAGGGCCACGATAATCGCGATAAAGACGATCTTTGCCGCTTGGGGAAACTCAGAGAAGTGCGGCGGCTCTTCCTCGGTGTAGAAGTCGGCAAAGCGCTCGTCGTCGGTGCCGCGGGTATACGACGATGCCGATGCGGCCTTTACGCCAGCCTTGTTGTGTTCAGGAGCGGACGCGTTGGCAAACGGGCCGTTATCGTATGCGCTCGATGCGGATCCGTAGCTCTCGGTCTCAATGCGGGAGGCGCGGGGCGCGGCATCAAAGCGGTCATCGTGCGCTGTTGTTTCGTTGTAATCGGAGTTGCGCTCCTCGGCAGCTGCAAACAGCGGGTTGACCGGAATGTCGAGCGCCGGCATGCCGGCCGAGGTCTCGTCCAAGTCGGCCGCGGCCCAGGAATCGAAGGCAAACTGGCGGTTGGCGAGGTCGTCCAGATCCATAACGGGCGGCTCGAGTTCGGGCTCGGGCTGGGGTTCGGGAGCCGCGTGTGTCGGCTGCTGCGGGGTGGCATACGCGGGTGCGCTGCTGGGCGCATGGCGCTGTGCCGCCGCGGCAAGGAAAGCCGCCGTCTCGGACGGATCGCTGGTGGGGCGGGGCGCAGGTGCGGCCTGGCGCGGTACCTGCATGATGGGGCGGGTGGCAAAGTCATCTGCGGGCACGGATGCTGGCGTAGGCGTAGTGGCCGGAGCGGGAGCAGCGGCCGACGTAGGCTTTGGGCCTGCCGGGCGAACCCCGCCGCCCATGAGCTCATCGGCGGTCCAAGGGCGGTCGCTCATCACGTCGTCGAGGCTCAACGCAAACAGATTGTCTTCGCCCTCGTCAAACGCGCGTTTCGCATGCCTGGCGGCAGAAGCGAAGCCTCCGCGGCCGTTGCGTGATGCGTTGCTCGACCCCATTTTGTCCCATCCTTTCGAAATGCTCGCATTCATCGATTATATGGAACTTGCCTTGCGGCCGACTCTCGGATTCGCGCATTCCAGAACTCGCGCCCAAAAGGGGAGGGGCGCAGGCGCGCTGACTATTTGTCGCCGGCGGCAGCCTTTGCCTCGTTGAGGTAGCTGTAGAAGCTGTATTTGGAGATGCCAAAGAACTCGCAGGCGCGTTCGCTCGACTTGGAGATGAGGAAGGCGCCGCGACGGTCGAGGTAGCCAATGGCGCGGATGCGCTCGTCTTTGGTCATGAGCGCCGCGGGCTTGCCCACAAGCTGTTCGCACTCGCGCAGCAGGTCTTCGAGCAGGTCGCCGATGTTTTTGGTAATGGGCTCGGGCTCGGTGTAGCCCGTGCCGCCGATGCCGGTAAAGGCATCGAGCGAGCGCTCAAAAGCCTTCATAAGCGTAATGTCAAAGTTAATGCTCAAAATGCCGACGGGCTTGCCCTCGTCGTTGCGGATAAAGATCGTCGAGGACTTGAGCAGCTTGCCATCGGTGGTTTTGGTGAGGTATGGCTCGCGGTCGTGCACGTCGGTGGTGCCCTCGTGCATGGACTCAAACACAATATGGCTGGGGCCGTCACCCAGTTTGCGCCCGCTGACGTGGCCGTTTTCGATCACTACGATGGAGTGGTCCACGTCCTCGGTCTCCAGATCGTGGACGACGATTTCGCAGTTGGGGCCAAACTGGAGCGCCAGGCCGTGTGCAAGGCGCTTGTAAAACTCAATCTGTGCGGGGGTCATGGGTGCCTTCCTAAAAATTAGTTTGGGCACACTTTGCCATAAACCCCACTTGTTCGCAAATAACGAAAGCGTCGCTGCGTTATCTGACCGTTCGGCGGGAAAAGGGTACCGATTACGGCAACAAACAATTTGTTAGGTTTTCCAATCAAAAAGTGTGATAGAACAGAGCTAACAAACTTTTTGTTTGGCATCCACATAAAAGTTCAGTCGCAGGAATGGGAATGGGCTGAAACGCGTATGCGGGGGCCGGCAAGAGAGAACTTAAGGAGTTCACCGTATGGCCGATAAGATCCAGTGGGCGGGTAACACGATGCCCAAGAGCGATGACAAGCACTTGGGAATCATGAGCCTCGACCACGTGAAGAAGGCCCGTGCCTTCCACCAGTCGTTCCCCCAGTACACCGTCACTCCGCTTGCCCGCCTGGACGGCCAGGCCGCGCGCCTGGGCCTGTCCAACCTGTGCGTTAAGGACGAGAGCTATCGCTTTGGCCTCAACGCTTTTAAGGTTCTGGGCGGTTCGTTTGCCATGGCCAACTACATTGCCGACGAGACCGGCAAGGACGTTGCCGAGTGCACCTTCGATTACCTGACCTCCGATCAGCTTGCCAAGGACTTTGGCCAGGCCACCTTCTTTACCGCCACCGACGGCAACCATGGCCGCGGCGTGGCGTGGGCTGCCAACAAGTTGGGCCAGAAGGCCGTCGTGCACATGCCCAAGGGTTCCACCAAGCCCCGCTTCGATAACATCGCCGCCGAGGGCGCCACGGTGACCATCGAAGAGGTCAACTACGACGAGTGCGTGCGCATGGCCGCCGCCGAGGCCGATGCCTGCGAGCGCGGCGTCATCGTTCAGGACACCGCCTGGGAGGGCTACGAGAAGATTCCGTCTTGGATCATGGAGGGCTACGGCACCATGGCTTCCGAGGCTGCCGAGCAGCTGCGCGAGATGGCCATCAACCGCCCGACGCACGTCTTTGTCCAGGCTGGCGTGGGCTCGCTGGCCGGCGCCGTGGTGGGCTACTTCACCAACCTGTATCCCGATAACCCGCCCACCTTCGTTGTGGTCGAGTGCGCTCCGGCCGCCTGCCTGTACAAGGGTGCTGCCGCCGGCGACGGCGATCCGCGCATCGTGGACGGCGACATGCCCTCCATCATGGCCGGCCTGTGCTGCGGCGAGCCCAACATCTTGGGCTGGGATATCCTGCGCAACCACACCACTGCCTTCGTGTCCTGCCCCGACTGGGTCACCGCTCGCGGCATGCGCACCCTGGGTGCTCCCGAGAAGGGCGACCCGCGCGTCATTTCCGGCGAGTCCGGCGCTGTGACCACCGGTCTGGTCGAGACCCTCATGCTCGACCCCGAGTACGCCGAGCTCAAGGAGCTCATCGGCCTGGACAAGACGAGCTCCGTGCTCTGCTTCTCCACCGAGGGCGACACCGATCCGGATCAGTACCGTCGCATCGTCTGGGAGGGCGAGTACCCCACCTGCTAGCAGGTCTGACCTGTCCGGAGGCAGCCGGAGGACTTTACTCCCTGCTCGGACAGTCCTGCTCGCACGGAGAGCACATTAAGTGCTCTCCGGCTCGTGCGGAACTCGCGACGGAGCAAAGTCCTCCGTCCGCCTCCTATGGTTACTTGCTTGTGGGGTGCTCGACCTCACGCTGTTTGGCACAAGTGATCTATCTGAAATATCTACCTGTAGGTAAATCCTTGTAGAAAGGTTAACTGTTATGACTAAGGAACTCGATTTTGAGGCAATTAAAAACGCTGCCGAGTCTCACCGTGCTGATATGACTCGCTTCCTGCGCGCTATGATCTCCCATCCCTCTGAGTCCTGCGAGGAGGGCGAGGTTGTCGCCTGCATCAAGGCCGAGATGGAGAACCTTGGCTATGACGAGGTCAAGGTCGACGGCCTGGGCAACGTCATGGGCTTTATGGGCGAGGGCGACAAGATCATCGCCATCGACTCCCACATCGACACCGTCGGCATCGGCAACATCGAGAACTGGGATGCCGATCCCTATGAGGGCTACGAGACCGACGAGATCATCTACGGCCGCGGCGGCTCCGACCAGGAGGGCGGCATGGCTTCTGCTACCTACGCTGCCAAGATGATGAAGGACATGGGCCTTATCCCCGAGGGCTACAAGATCATGGTCGTCGGCACCGTCCAGGAAGAGGACTGCGACGGCATGTGCTGGCAGTACATTTACAACAAGGACGGCATTAAGCCCGAGTTCGTCATTTCCACCGAGCCCACCGACGGCGGCATCTATCGCGGTCACCGCGGCCGCATGGAGATCCGTGTCGACGTTCACGGCACCTCCTGCCACGGCTCCGCTCCCGACCGCGGCGACAACGCCATCTACAAGATGGCCGACATCATCGCCGACGTCCGCGCCCTCAACAACAACGGCTGCGACGAGTCGACCGACATCAAGGGTCTCGTCAAGATGCTCGACCCCAAGTACAACCCCGAGCACTTCGAGGACGCCCGCTTCCTGGGCCGCGGCACCTGCACCGTCAGCCAGATCTTCTACACCAGCCCCAGCCGCTGCGCTGTCGCTGACTCCTGCGCCATCTCCATCGACCGTCGCATGACCGCCGGTGAGACCTGGGAGTCCTGCCTGGACGAGATCCGTAACCTGCCGGCCGCCAAGAAGTACGGCGACGACGTGAAGGTCTCCATGTACATGTACGACCGTCCGTCCTGGACCGGCGAGGTCTACGAGACCGAGGCTTACTTCCCCACGTGGATCAACAAGGAGACTGCTCCGCACGTCAAGGCCCTCGTCGACGCTCACAAGGCCATGTTTGGTGACGAGCGCATCGGCTGCGAGCCCAGCATGGACAAGCGCACCGGTCGTCCGCTGTGCGACAAGTGGACCTTCTCCACGAACTGCGTTTCCATTCAGGGCCGCTATGGCATCCCCTGCGTCGGCTTTGGCCCGGGTGCCGAGTCTCAGGCTCACGCTCCCAACGAGGTCACCTACAAGGACGACCTGGTCACCGCTGCCGCCATGTACGTGGCTGCCCTGAACCTCTACGATCCGAGCCAGGCCGATGGCGACGCCACCGTGTTTCGCGCCGGTCTGACCAACAACAAGATCGACTAGTCCCATTCCTCGATTTTGTTGAGCCGGGGGCCGCTCGCGTCCCCGGCACCCCCTGTCGACTTGGGGCCCGCGGTCGTTATCTCCCATGCTTCCTCGACGGTAGCGGGTCCTCGTCATAGCGCTCTGCATGTTCTAGCCACACGCGCATGCCGGAGCGCATCTACTCATTGCGATCGTTTCATCTTTAGAAAGGACATTTCCATGGACGCCAAGTTTACCGAGCTCGTCGAGCAGCTGAACGGCCTCGATTTTAAGGGTATGTACGGCAGCGACTTCCTGCACACCTGGGATAAGACCACCGATGAGCTCAAGGCGCTCTACATCGTCGCCGACGCCCTGCGCCAGCTGCGCGAGAACAACGTCTCTCCCAAGATCTTCGACTCGGGTCTGGCCGTCTCCCTATTCCGCGACAACTCCACCCGTACGCGTTTCTCCTTCTCTAAGGCCGCCAACCTGCTCGGCCTTGAGCTGCAGGACCTGGACGAGAAGAAGTCCCAGATCGCTCACGGCGAGACCGTCCGCGAGACCGCTACCATGATCTCCTTCATGGCCGACGTCATCGGCATCCGCGACGACATGTACATCGGCAAGGGCGACGCCTACATGGCCGAGGTCTCCGAGTCTGTCCAGCAGGCTTACGAGGACGGCGTTCTGGATCACCGTCCCACGCTCATCTCCCTGCAGTCCGATTCCGACCACCCCACGCAGTCCTCTGCCGACATGCTCTACCTCATCAACGAGTTTGGCGGCCTTGAGAACCTCAAGGGCAAGAAGGTTGCCGTCACCTGGGCCTATTCGCCCTCTTACGGCAAGCCGCTGTCCTGCCCGCAGTCGCTGATCAGCCTGCTGCCCCGCTTTGGCATGGACGTCACCCTGGCCCACCCCGAGGGCTACGACCTCATGCCCGAGGTCGTTGAGCGCGCCAAGGGCTATGCCGCCGAGTCCGGCACCACCTTTAAGCAGGTCAACACCATGGCCGAGGCCTTCGAGGGCGCCGACATCGTAATCCCCAAGAGCTGGGCTCCGTTTGCCGCCATGGAGAAGCGTACCAACCTGTACGCCGAGGGCGACGACGCCGGCATCGCCGCGCTCGAGAAGGAGCTGCTCGCCCAGAACGCCACCCATCAGGACTGGTGCTCCACGACCGCGCTCATGGAGAAGACTGCCAACGGCCAGGACACCATCTTTATGCACCCGCTGCCCGCCGACATCTCCGGTGTTTCTTGCGAGCACGGCGAGGTCAACGCCGACGTCTTCGACATGCACCGTGTGGGCATGTACAAGGAGGCCAGCTACAAGCCGTACGCCATCGCAGCCATGATGTTCCTGCAGAAGGTTGCCGATCCCGCCGCTGCCCTCAAGGCCCTCGACGAGCGCAACACCGCCCGCTGGTTCCAGGCCTAAAGCTGGGCTGAGGTAAACCATGTAAAGGGGGCGCTCTGCCAACCGGCGGGGTGCCCCCTTTTTGCATCGCGGGCGTGTAGGATAAGCGCTTTCGATGTAGGTGCCCCGCGGCGCGAGTTATGGGTACGATGGTTTCAGGGGAGGTATCGCCATGAAACTTGGCTGCGTGATTATGGCCTCGGGCGAGGGTAAGCGGTTTGGCTCTAACAAGATGCTTGCCGATATCTATGGCGAGCCGCTGATTGCCCGGACCATCGATTCGGTTCCCCGGGGCTTTGACGTCGTGGTTTCGACGCGTTGGCCCGAGGTTGCCCAGATTTGCGAGGACAAGCATTGCCAGTGCGTGCTGCACGATGGCGAGCTGCGCAGCGAAAGCGTCCGTGCGGGCCTTTCGTGGGGAGTCGAACGCAACTGGAAAGGTTGCCTCTTTTTGCCGGGCGACCAGCCGCTTGTGAGCGCGGATTCTTTTGAGGCTATGGTTCGTGCATTTGACGAGCGTGGTCGCAAGCATCCGGTGCGTCTTGCGTGCAACGGTGAGCCTTCGAGCCCGGTGCTCTTTCCGGCGGAACTGTTCGATGCACTTATGTGTCTTGAGGGCAAGGACGGCGGCGGTTCGATCCTCAAGGACCGTACCGACGTGATGCTGGTCGAAGCGCGCGCCTATGAGCTGTGGGATGTCGATACCGCCAAGGGCCAGCGACGCATAACGGAGCATATCGCGGCCTGCTCGTATTTTGATCGCGTAGCCAACTGTATTAATCAATAAGGAGTAACATGATCATCATCAAAAACGGCGCGCTCGTGACGCCCCAGGGGCTTCGCCGCGCCGATCTTGCCATGGATGGCGATAAGATCGTGCGGATCGCCGCGGCGATTGAGCCGGTCGAGGGCGATACCGTCGAGGATGCCGCGGACTGCTGGGTGTTTCCCGGCTTTATCGACGGCCACACGCACATGCAGTGCTGGACCGGCATGGATTGGACAGCCGATAGCTTTGAGACCGGCACGCGCGCGGCCGCCTGCGGCGGCACGACGACCATTGTGGACTACGCGACGGCCGATCGCGGCGTGACCATGCCCGATGCCTTGGCCGAGTGGCATCGCCGCGCCGACGGAACCTGCACGGCCAACTACGCTTTTCATATGGCACTCGCCGAGTGGAATGAGCGCAACCGCGCCGATCTTTCGGCCATGCGCGAGGCGGGCGTGTCGTCGTTTAAGACCTACTTTGCCTACGATCATTTGCGCTTGGACGATGCCGAGACGCTCGAGGTGCTCGAGGAGCTCAAGCGTATTGGCGGCATACTGTGCGTGCATTGCGAGAACGGCACGCTGGTGAATGAGCTGCAGAAGCGCGTGTTTGAGCAGGGCATCCACGGGCCCGAGGGCCATGCGCTCAGCCGTCCGGATGTGTGCGAGGCCGAGGCCGTGAGCCGTCTGTTGTATCTGGCGCACCTGGCCGGCGACGCACCAGTCAACGTGGTGCACCTTTCGACCAAGCTTGGTCTTGAGGCCATCCGTGCCGCCAAGGCGCGCGGGCAGAAGAATATCTATGTCGAAACCTGCCCCCAGTATCTGATGCTCGACGACACCTGCTATCTGGAGCAGGGCGAGGACGGCTTTGCGGGCGCCAAGTACGTGATGAGCCCGCCACTGCGCCATGCCGGCGACCGTGCCGCGCTGCGCGAGGCGCTTGTGGCAGGCGAGATCGATACGATTGCGACCGACCACTGCAGCTTTAACCTACACGGGCAAAAGGACCGCGGACGCGATGATTTCCGCGCGATTCCCAACGGCGGGCCCGGCGTGGAGCATCGTCCCGTCGCGATCGCTACGAGCTTTGAGGGCCAGCTGGGACCCGAGGATCTGTGCCGCTTGATGAGCGAGAACCCGGCGCGCGTCTTTGGCATGTATCCGCGCAAGGGCTGTCTTGCCGAGGGCGCCGATGCCGACGTGTGCGTGTGGGATCCCAAGGCGCGCTGGACCGTTAGCGCGGCGACGCAGCATCAGGCTGTGGACTACACGCCGCTCGAGGGTTTTGAGGCACATGGCCGCGCCAAGGCCGTGTTTGTGAACGGCGTGCTGGCGGCACGCGACGGCGAGCCCACCGGAGCCCAACCCGGCCGCTACGTCCCCCGCTAACAAGAAGGGCGCCGGATTCCCTTCGCAGTTGCGGTGAAATAGTTCCTGTTTAGCCGCCAAATAGGCCGTTTCAGGAACTATTCCACCGCAACTTATAGGTCTGCTGGGGCAGCGCCGGCTATTTGAGGCTGGTGGCGACGATGGGGCGGCTGAGGGCAGTCTCAAAGCGGCTTGCCACGACCGGGTCGGCAAGCGTGTCGACTTGGTTGAGCATGATGCGGGCATAGTTGAGGTTCAGCATCCGCAGTTCGGCATTGAGCACCATGGCGACGCGCTCGGGCGTGGCGATGTCGGTGGGCTCGCAATCGCAGCGCTCGCAGAAGAGCTCGGGGCGGTGGACGGCTTCGTTGATGGGCTTGCCCAAGCCTGAGGCGCCGACGATCCAGATGACGTTGGCAGTGCCGGCAGGAATAACCGGCTCCCAGGCGGCGTGGGCCTTGAGTGGGAGTCGCTTGCTGCCATCTGCCTCGGCCAACACATAGTCAAAGCGCTGCGCCAGCTGGTCGAGCGGTTCGGCAGGGGAGGAGAGCTTACCTGTCTCGGGGTCCAAGACGCCTGCTTGGCAGATGCTTCCGCGGCTCATGCCCGCGCATGCCTCGCAGGTGCAGCCGGGAACATGCAGGGTCCCCGGCTGCCAAGGCGCGGCGTCCAGGCGACGGTTCGACCCGTCCCATGGCACACCGGCGACGGGAAACATGTGCGTGGTGCTACAGAGAAGCACCCTGCCGCCGGCGCGCATGAGCTCGAGACCCAGCGTCTTGAGCAACGTCGACTTGCCGCCGCTGCCGATGATCGCGGTAATGCCCGGCTCAATCTTGAGCGTGGAGGCAAGGCTGCCGTTAACCGTTTCCATCTGTTCACCGCCGTATAATACTGTGATAATAAATAATCATCAGAGTAGCGGTCGAACCGCTTTTGCTCTGCTCAAACCGTAGCACAGGGAGGTGCCCCGGGAATGCTCGTTTATGTTCGCGGCGCCGGCGATATCGCCACGGGCGTGGCTGCTCGTCTGGTACGCGCCGGCGTGTCGGTTGTCATGGCCGATATCGCGGTCCCCACGTGCATCCGTCGCACAATCAGTTTTTGCGAGGCCATTCGCCTGGGCGAGGTCCAGGTCGAGGGCATTCGTGCCCGCTTGGCGCAGACGCCGGTCGAGGTGCTTGAGATTACCGAGGCGGGGGATGTCGCCGTGGTGGTGGACCCCCAGGCACAGATGCTCGGCGAACTTAGACCCGCGGCCGTGGTAGACGCGATTCTAGCTAAGCGCAATCTGGGCACCACGCGCGACATGGCTCCTGCCGTCATCGCGGTAGGGCCGGGCTTTACCGCTCCGGTTGATTGCGATGCCGTGGTCGAGACTATGCGCGGGCATTTTTTGGGCCGCGTCATCACCCAGGGCTCGCCCCAGCCCAACACGGGCGTGCCGGGCATGATCGGCGGATACGGCAAGGAGCGTGTTATCCACAGCCCCGCCGCCGGCGTGTTTAGGTCCGACCGCGCGATCGGCGACATCGTGAGTGCCGGCGATGTGATCGGGTATGCGGGTGATACTCCCATGGTCACGCAGATTGACGGCTGCTTGCGCGGCCTTTTGGCCGACGGCGTTCAGGTGACCGAGGGCTTTAAGTGCGCCGACGTCGACCCGCGCGGCGATGCCAGCTATATCAACTATATTTCGGACAAGGCGACGTCGGTCGGCGGCGGCGTACTCGAGGCGCTCGCCATGCTCACCGGTGTATTCCAGGGATAGGAAATTGCAATGGAAAAGCTCGATGTGGTGAATGCTGCGCTTGGCGCCCTGAAGGCTGGTAAGACGTGCGAGCTGGTGGTAGTTGCCGGTACGGCAGGGTCATCGCCGCGCGGCGTGGGCGCCTGGATGGCCGTCTTTGCCGATGGCAGCCAAGCGGGCACCATCGGCGGCGGCAAGATTGAGCTCTTTGCGCTGGACGAGGCGCGCGAGCTGCTGGCCGCAGGGCAATCGCGTCTGGTCCGCTACACCATGGGCGGCGAGAACTCCGATACTGGCATGATCTGCGGCGGAGCCATCTGCCTGTGCTATCTGCACCTGGATGTATCGCAGGTGCCGTTGTTCCAGTCGGTTGCCGACGTTTTGGCCTATCGGCGCATCGGCGACTTCGTCATCGACTTTGAACCGTTTGTCACCCAGGCGATCGAGGGCGATGTGGCCGAGTACCATGGCGAGGCATCGCGCCGCACCATAATGGGCTGCCCCGAGCTTTCGCTGGTGGAGGAGGGGAGTAAGGTCACCTACACCAACGCCGCCTCCGAGATTCCCCCGGCGCACATCGAGACGCTCTGCCCCGAGGGCCTGACCTATATCTTTGGCTGCGGCCACGTGGGCGCTGCAACGGCGCGGGTGCTCACGGCGGCGGGCTTTGCCGTCGTGGCTTGTGACGACCGCCCCGGTACGCTGACCCCCGAATGGGTGCCCGGTGTCTACGATCGACGCCTGGTCGATTACAAGAACCTGAGCGAGCTGTGCCCCATCGGTCCGCGCGACTTGGTGGTCGTGGCCACGGCGGGCCACAAGTCCGATATCGACGTGGTGATTCAGGCGATGCGCGCCAGGCCTGCCTACCTGGGCTGTCTGGGTTCGCGCCGTAAGACGGCCTTTGTGCGCGCCCGCCTGGAGCAGGAGGGCTTTACGCAGGAGCAAATCGACGAGCTGCACCTGCCGATCGGCGTTGCCATCGAGGCGGAGGACCCCGAGGAGATCGCTATCTCCATCGCCGCCGAGATGATCCACCTGCGCCGCACCAAACTCGTCCCCCGCAAGCGCTAATCTCATCCCCATCAATAAGTTGCGGCGAAATAGTTCCTAGATGGGCCCGACGGGCGGTCGGCAGGAACTATTTCACCGCAACAGCTTTTGGGATCCATTTGTGCGGGGGAGTTGTGGAGTTGTGCAGGCAGAAGAGGTTTTTCTGGAAATACGCTCCCGATGCGCGTATAGTACCGATTGTTTTGTCGGCTCCTGCTGCGTCGAGTCCAAACCGCGAAATGCCATGAGCGGCGCGGATGCAGCCAGGAGGCACGAGGACAACCCATCGTGGCCACGCCCCGTGCTTAAAACCCCAAGAAGGAGTGAACAATGGCAGAAGAGAAGTATGTGCCGCGTCTGAAGACCAAGTACAACAACGAGGTCAAGCAGCAGCTTCAGGACAAGTTCCAGTACGAGAACGTCATGATGATCCCCAAGTTTGAGAAGATCGTCGTGAACATGGGTGTCGGCGAGGCCGCTACCGATTCCAAGGCCATCGACGGTGCCGTGCGCGACCTGCGCGCCATCACCGGCCAGCAGCCGATGATCACCCGTGCCCGCAAGTCCATCGCTACCTTCCGCCTGCGCGCTGGTATGCCGATCGGCTGCAAGGTTACCCTGCGTGGCGACCGTATGTGGGAGTTCTTCGATCGTCTGACCTCCGTCGCGATCCCCCGTATCCGCGACTTCCGCGGCATCTCCGCCAAGAGCTTCGACGGCCGTGGTAACTTCTCCATGGGCGTCACCGAGCAGCTCATCTTCCCCGAGATCGACTTCGACTCCGTCGATCACCAGCGTGGTATGGACATCACTTTCGTGACCACCGCCAACACCGATGAGGAGGCCAAGGCCCTTCTGGACGCCTTCGGTTTCCCGTTCAAGAAATAGGTTCACCTGCCCCATAAGCGCCGTTCCCACAAGGGGGCGGCGCTTGGGGCGAACAATACTCTATGTGAGGAGGATATAAGTGGCTAAGACATCGATGATCGTCAAGTGCAATCGCAAGCAGAAGTTCTCTACTCGTGAGTACACGCGCTGCCAGCGCTGCGGCCGTCCGCACTCTGTGTACCGCAAGTTCGGCCTGTGCCGTGTCTGCTTCCGTGAGCTTGCACTCAAGGGCGAGCTTCCCGGCGTTAAGAAGGCCAGCTGGTAAGTCACTACCAGCGTTTCAAGCATCAGTTTGGAACAGGGAAAACGCGCTAAATAGGCTTTGCCGTTAAGGGCGGCGAAGAACCAAGAGCACGTGTTCATCAAGAACGAAGGAGAATCTGTATGAACCTTACAGACCCGATCGCAGATATGCTTACGCGCATCCGTAACGCTAACTCTGTGAACAAGGCCACGGTCTCCATGCCGAGCAGCAAGAAGCTCGTCGAGATCGCTCGTGTTCTGCACGAGGAGGGCTACATCGAGGGCTACGATGTCGAGGACACCGTGCCCCAGAAGACTCTGCACATCACGCTTAAGTATGGTCCCAAGAAGGCTAAGGTCATCAACGGCATCCGCCGCATTTCCAAGCCGGGCCTGCGTAAGTACACCGGCGTTGCCGACATGCCCCGCGTCCGCGGCGGCCTTGGTACCGCCATTATTTCCACTAGCCATGGCGTCATGACCGACCGCGATGCTCGCAAGCACAACGTCGGCGGCGAGATCATCGCTTACGTCTGGTAATTCGGTCGGTAGGTAGAAGGAAAGGAGATCACCGTGTCTCGTATCGGTAATAAGCCTGTCCAGATTCCCGCCGGAGTCGAAGTGGCAGTCAACGGCAACAACGTTATCGTCAAGGGCCCCAAGGGCCAGCTCGAGCTCGATGTCTTTGAGAAGCTCACCATCAATGTCGAGGACAACGTCCTCACCGTTTCCCGTCCCGACGACGAGCGTGAGACCCGTGCCCGCCACGGCCTCACCCGCGCCCTCATCCACAACATGGTTGTTGGCGTTTCCGAGGGCTTCGAGAAGAAGCTCGAGCTCGCCGGCGTCGGTTACCGCGTGCAGCAGAAGGGCAAGAACCTCGAGTTCTCCCTGGGCTTCTCGCACCCTGTGATCGTCGAGGCTCCCGAGGGCATCACCTTCGAGGTTCCCGACAACACCCACGTGAACGTCAAGGGTATCAACAAGCAGCAGGTCGGTCAGATCGCCGCTGAGATTCGCGGCCATCGTCCTCCCGAGCCTTACAAGGGCAAGGGTATCCACTATGTTGGCGAGCACATCCGCCGCAAGCTGGGTAAGGCCGCCAAGTAGTCGTAACCGACTTACTCGCATAAGACCAGCACCCCGTTAGGTGCTGGCAAGATCAACCTTTTTAGGAGTTTACGTATGAACAAGCATAAGGCGAAGCTGGAAGGCCTCAAGCGTCGTCAGCGTCGTGTTCGCGGCAAGGTCTCGGGTACCGCCGAGCGTCCGCGTCTTCGCGTGACCCGTACCAACGCCAACATCTATGCCCAGATCATCGACGACAGCAAGGGCTCCAGCCTGACGCTCGTCTCCGCCTCGACCCTCGAGGCCGAGTTCAAGGGCACCCACACCTCGAACAAGGAGGCTGCGGAGAAGGTCGGTCAGCTCGTTGGCAAGCGTGCCATCGAGGCCGGCATCACCAAGGTCGCTTTCGATCGTGGTGGCCGTATCTACCACGGTCGCGTCAAGGCCCTCGCCGACGGTGCTCGTGCCGCCGGTCTCGAGTTCTAGGAGGTATGTAGCACATGGCTCGTAATCAGAAGCAGCAGCGCGAGGCCTCCGAGTTCGAGGAGCGCGTCGTTTACATCAACCGCGTGTCGAAGACCGTCAAGGGTGGTCGTCGCATGAGCCTCGTCGCTCTCGTCGTCGTTGGCGACGGCAAGGGCAACGTCGGCGTTGGCATGGGCAAGTCCGCTGAGGTGCCCATGGCCATCTCCAAGGCGTCTCTCGATGCCAAGAAGAACATGTTCCACGTGCCGGTGACCGAGCAGGGCACCATCCCGCACGAGGTTCTCGGCCACTTTGGTGCCGGTCGCATCATCATCAAGCCCGCTGTCGAGGGTACCGGCGTTATCGCCGGCGGCGCTGTGCGTCCCCTCTTCGAGCTTGCTGGCATCAAGAACGTCCTGTCCAAGTCCCTCGGTACCGACAACGGCCTCAACATCATCAAGGCTGCCGTCGAGGGCCTCAAGGAGCTCTCCAGCCCTGAGGACGTCGCGGCTCGCCGTGGCCTGACGGTCTCCGAGATGTTCGTCGGTAAGGAGAACTAAGCATGGCTGACACCATCAAGATCAAGCAGGTCCGCAGCACCAACGGTTGCAAGCAGGACCAGGTCCGTACTGTCCGTGCCCTCGGTCTCCACAGGATCCGCGAGGTTCGCGAGATTGCTGACAACGAGTCCGTCCGCGGCATGATCTTCAAGGTCAAGCACCTTGTCGAGATTGTAGAGGAGTAGCAAATGCAGCTTCACGATCTTACTCCCGCGCCCGGTTCCACCAAGAACCGCAAGCGCGTCGGCCGTGGCAATTCTTCGGGTCACGGCACCACTTCTGGCCGCGGTCAGAAGGGCCAGGGTTCCCGCTCTGGCGGCACCAAGGGTGCCGGCTTCGAGGGTGGCCAGACTCCTCTGGCTATGCGCCTGCCCAAGCTTCCGGGCTTCCGTAACCCCCGTCGTATCGAGTACACCGCTGTTAACGTTGAGCGTCTCGAGCGCAAGTTCGAGGACGGCGCTGTGATCGACGGTGCCGCTCTTAAGGCCGCTCGCATCACCAAGAGCGAGTTCGAGCCCGTCAAGGTGCTCGGCAATGGTGAGCTCACCAAGAAGTTCACGGTCAAGGTCGACAAGGTCAGCGCTTCTGCGCAGGCCAAGATCGAGGCCGCCGGCGGAAAGGTCGAGCTGCCGTGCTAAATGGTCTTAAGAATGCTTTCCGCATCAAAGAATTGCGCGAAAAGATTCTTTTTACCATAGCTATGCTCGTCGTGTACCGCATTGGTGCGCACGTTCCTGTGCCCGGCATTCCCTTCCAGGGGATGCTGGGCCTTTTCTCGACCGATAACAATTCGGTCGCCGCAGGTGCTATGGCCCTCCTGAATCTTTTCTCTGGCGGCGCGTTGAGCTATGTGTCGGTGTTTTCGCTGGGCATCATGCCTTACATCACCAGCTCGATCATCCTCCAGATGCTCCAGGCCGTTGTGCCTTCCCTGCATGAGCTTGCCCGCGAGGGCGAGGTCGGTCAGACCAAGATTACGCAGTATTCGCGTTACCTCACCCTGGCTCTGGCAATCCTCAACTCCGTGGGTTACCTCTTCCTCTTTAAGAGCTTCGGCATCAGCTTTAATGGCGCCGGCGCTCCCGAGATCATCTTCGACCTCATGGTCGTCGGCACGCTCACCGCGGGCGCCATGCTGATCATGTGGATTGGTGAGCTCATCACCCAGCGCGGTATCGGCAATGGCATGTCGCTGATCATCTTTGCGAACATCATGGCCGGTCTGCCGCAGGCGATCTTCTCCAGCACCGAGGGCAATGCCGGTGGCATCATCACCATGGTGATCATCTGCGCCATCATCCTGCTGGTCATCCCGCTGATCGTTTTCCTTGAGCGCGGCCAGCGCCGCATCCCGGTCTCCTACGCCAAGCGCGTCGTGGGCCGTCGCATGATGGGTGGCCAGACCACCTACCTGCCCATCAAGGTCAACACCGCGGGTGTCGTGCCGATCATCTTCGCTTCGGCGCTGCTGTACTTCCCGGCTCAGATTGCCGTGTTCTTCCCCGGCATCGGCTGGATTCAGGCAGTTGCCTCTGCGCTTTCGACCGGTTGGCTCAACTGGGTGCTTAACGTTGTCCTCATCGTGTTCTTCGCGTACTTCTACACCTCCATGGTGTTCAACCCCGATGACACGGCCGACAACCTTAAGAAGCAGGGCGGCTTTATTCCGGGCGTGCGTCCGGGTAGGGCTACCGCGGCCTACATCAAGAACGCGCTCAACAAGATCACGCTTCCCAGCGCTGTCTTTTTGGCGCTCATCGCCATCGTGCCTTCGATCATTTTCTCCTTCACGGGTAACCATCTGATCCAGGCATTTGGCGGCACGTCCATCCTCATCATGGTCGGCGTCGTGCTCGACACGGTCGATAAGCTCGAAGGCCAGATCAAGATGTATGATTACGATGGATTCTTTAAATAGGCTAGAGGAGGATTGCTCATGAACCTCGTATTGCTCGGAGCTCCGGGTGCCGGTAAGGGCACCGTCGCACAGGAGCTCGTCGCCGAGTTTGGCGTCGCTCACATTTCCACGGGCGACCTGCTGCGTGCTGCCGTCAAGGGTGGCACCGAGCTTGGTATTCAGGCTAAGAAGTACATGGACGCTGGCGAGCTCGTTCCCGACCAGCTCGTGATCGACCTTGTCAAGGAGCGCCTTGCCGCCGATGACGCCCAGCAGGGCTTCATCCTCGATGGCTTCCCGCGCAACACCGCCCAGGCTGTGACGCTCGATTCCGAGCTCTCCGCCATGGGTCGCGAGATCGACTGCGCCCTTCTGGTCGATGTGGCCCCCGAGGTCATCATCGATCGTCTGTCTTCGCGTCGCACTTGCCGCGCCTGCGGTTACACCGGCACGGCTGCCGATGCCACCTGCCCCAAGTGCGGCGGCGAGATGTATCAGCGCGACGACGACAAGCCCGAGACCATCAAGAACCGTCTCGACGTCTACGAGAAGTCCACGAGCCCGCTCGTCGACTACTATCGTGGCCAGGGTCTGCTCAAGTCGGTCAACGGCGACCAGGCTCGCGAGACCGTGTACGGGGATGTCAAAGAGGCTCTCGGTCTATGATCAAGATTAAGTCTGCAACGCAAATTGAGCAGATGAAGAAGGCAGGAGCGCTATCTAAGATGGCGCTCCGCCACGTTGGAGCCATGGTTCGCCCCGGCGTGTCGACCTTCGAACTCGATCAGCTTGCCGAGCAGATTATCCGCATGCATGGCGGCACCCCTGCCTTTAAGGGTTACGGTGGGTTCCCGGGGACCATTTGCGCATCGATTAACGATGCCGTGGTTCACGGTATTCCTAACCCTGACATGATCCTGCGTGATGGCGATATCATCTCCATCGATACGGGAGCTGTCGTTGACGGTTGGGTCGGCGATAACGCCTGGACGTTTTTCGTCGGCACCCCCACGCCCGAGGCCAAGGCCCTGTGCGAGGTTACGCGCGATTGCCTTAAGGCTGCCATTGAGCAGGCTGTTCCCGGTAACCATATCGGGGATGTCGGTTATGCCGTTCAGTCCCTCGCTGAGTCTCACGGTTACGGCGTGCTTCGCGATTACGTGGGGCATGGTATCGGCCGTGTGATGCACGAGGACCCCAACGTTCCAAATTATGGAAAGAAGGGGAGAGGCGTTCGCCTTCAGGCTGGTATGGTCATCGCCATCGAGCCGATGGTTACGATGGGTTCCAATCATGTGAGCACAGGCTCCGATGGTTGGATCGTTACGACCAACGACCACCTGCCCGCCGCGCACTACGAGAACACCGTCGCCATTACCAATGACGGTCCGGTGATTCTTACCACGGATGCCCAGGGTTCCTGGTGCTCCCTGCAGGGCGGAGAAATGTAACAAGTTCCACTTAGATGTGGAGCCATTACGAAGATATTACGATACGTGCATGCGTATTGTAGAATACTCAATCGCTGTCGTTTTCTAGAGAAAGATGATTGCTTGTGAAGAAGGAAGACGCAATTGAGCTCGAGGGCACGGTAAAGGAGCCGCTGCCCAACGCCATGTTTAAGGTTGAGCTCGAGAACGGTCATTCGGTTCTGTGCAACATTTCTGGCAAGATCCGAATGAATTACATCCGCATTCTCCCCGGTGACAGGGTTGTCGTGGAGCTTTCCCCGTACGACCTGACCCGCGGTCGCATCACCTATCGCTATAAATAGCGGCACGCATACACGCTCTTTTCCGACTGCAGGCTTAGCTCAACCTACGGTCGGTTTGCGTGTGAAGACCAGCCATAGTTTTAAACGCCTGCGGCTGGGCGAGTAGATAGTAGGGAAGTAGTTTGAGCGCTACCGAAAGGAAGAACGATGAAGGTACGTCCTTCGGTCAAGAAGATGTGCGATAAGTGCAAAATCATTAGGCGCCATGGCAAGGTCCTCGTTATTTGCGAGAACCCCCGTCATAAGCAGCGTCAGGGTTAAGAGAGGAGACTACGTTGGCCCGTATTAATGGTGTCGACCTCCCGCGTGAGAAGCGCGTTGAGATCGGTCTGACCTACATTTACGGCATCGGCCGCACCACTGCGACGAAGATCTGCGTCGAGTGCAACGTTAACGTGGACACGCGCGTTAAGGACCTCACCGAGGATGAGGTTAACGCCATCCGCGATTATATCGATAAGAATCAGATCATGGTTGAGGGCGACCTCCGCCGTGAGCGCAACCAGAACGTCAAGCGCCTTATGGACATCGGCTGCAACCGCGGCCTTCGTCACCGCAAGGGCCTCCCGGTCCGCGGCCAGCGCACCCACACTAACGCTCGTACCCGCAAGGGCCCGAAGCGTCAGATCGGTGCTAAGAAGAAGAAATAAGGAGCGCTAGATAGATGGCTACTGCTAAGAAGAACGTTCGCGCTGCCCGTCTGAAGCGCGCGGACCGTAAGAACATTTCCGTGGGCCAGGCTCACATTCGTTCTACGTTCAACAACACGATCGTTTCGATCACCGATCCCCAGGGCAACGTCATTTCCTGGAAGTCGGCTGGCCAGGTGGGCTTCAAGGGCTCCCGTAAGTCCACGCCGTTCGCTGCCCAGATGGCTGCCGAGGCTGCTGCCAAGCAGGCCATGGAGCACGGCATGAAGAAGGTTTCCGTCTTCGTCAAGGGCCCCGGCTCCGGTCGTGAGACCGCCATCCGCTCCCTCCAGGCTGCTGGCCTCGAGGTCTCGAGCATCCAGGACAAGACCCCCATTCCGCACAACGGCTGCCGCCCCAAGAAGCGTCGCCGCGTGTAACTGAAAGGATCGTATCAATATGGCAATCGACAGGACTCCTGTTCTTAAGCGCTGCCGTCAGCTCGGGATCGATCCCGCTGAGCTCGGTTACAGCAGCAAGAAGGAATCTATCCGTCAGCCCAAGCGCCGTCGCAAGGAATCTGAGTACGGCATGCAGCTGCGTGAGAAGCAGAAGGTCAAGTTCATCTATGGCGTTCTGGAGAAGCAGTTCCACGGCTACTTCAACAAGGCCCGTAAGATGAACGGCGTCACCGGTGAGAACCTCATGATCATCCTTGAGTCTCGCCTCGACAACGTCGTCTTCCGTCTTGGCTTCGCCCGCACCCGCAAAGAGGCTCGTCAGTCCGTCCGTCACGGTCACTTCACCGTGAACGGCAAGCGCGTGGACATCCCGTCCTACCGCGTTAAGGCCGGCGACGTCGTCGCTGTCGGCGAGAAGTTCCGTGACCTCCTCCCCATCAAGGAGGCCCTGATTTCCTCCGAGCGCTTTGAGGTCCCTGGCTGGCTCGAGGTCGATATCGAGAAGCTGTCTGGTAACGTGCTCGCTCTGCCGACGCGTGAGCAGATCAGCGGTGATATCAACGAGCAGCTCATCGTCGAGCTCTACTCTAAGTAGTCCATCCGGGCTGCTGAGGCTGGAGGTAATACATGTCAGAATTCATTAGGCCTCAGGTTCAGGTCGAAGAGATCAACGAGACCTCTGCTCGTGTCTCCGTCGAGCCGCTCGAGCGTGGCTACGGCGATACGCTGGGTAACTCGCTTCGTCGTGTTCTTCTGTCCTCGCTCGAGGGTGCCGCCGTCGAGGCCATTCAGATCGATGGTGCGCAGCACGAGTTCATGACCATCCCTAATATGGTCGAGGATGTCACCGACATCGTCCTGAATGTCAAGGGTCTTGTCTTCAGGGCTCTCGGCACGACCGACGAGGCGACCGCAACCATCTCGGTTGACGGCCCCTGCGAGGTCACCGGTGCGGACTTCTTTATTCCGTCCGAGTTTGAGCTGGTCAACCCCGAGCAGCACATTGCTACGCTCACCGAGGGTGGCCATCTCACCATGAGCATGCGCATCGGCTATGGCCGCGGCTATGTCTCTGGCGAGGCTAACAAGCGTGACAACGATCCCATCGGTGTGATCCACGTCGACTCGCTGTACTCGCCGGTGTCCCGTTGCGCCAAGCTCGCTGAGGCTTGTCGTGTCGGCCAGCATACCGACTACGACCGCCTTGTCCTCGAGATCGAGACCAACGGTTCCATCGCCCCGCGCGACGCCGTGGTCCAGGCTGCCAATATCATCAACCAGCATATGGCCGCCTTTATGAACCTTGCCGAGACCCCCGAGGTCGAGGAGGAGGCTTCGATCTTCGCTCCCGAGGTCACCAACGACAACGCCGAGCTGGACAAGCAGATCGAGGACCTGGACCTTTCCGTCCGTTCCTACAACTGCCTTAAGCGCGCCAGCATTCACTCGGTCCGTCAGCTCGTTGAGTTCTCGGAGAACGATCTGCTCAACATCCGTAACTTCGGTGTTAAGTCGATCGAGGAAGTGAAGGACAAGCTTGAGTCCATGGGCCTGAGCCTGAAGGCTTAATGCTTCGCATATTTGAGGAGAAACTAGACCATGCGTCACAACGTTAAGAAGGGCCTGAAGCTCGGCACCGATGCGAGCCACACCAAGGCCATGAAGAAGAGCCTTGCTAAGGCCCTCTTCGAGAACGACCGCATCAAGACCACCGAGACCCGCGCTAAGGCGCTGCGTTCGGTCGTCGATCCGATCATCACCTGGGCCAAGAAGGGCGACCTGCACTCTCGTCGTCTGGCTATCGCCAAGCTCGGCGATAAGCAGCTCGTTGCCGAGATCTTCGACAAGGCTGCTCAGGGCATGTGGCAGGACCGCAACGGCGGTTACACCCGCATCATGAAACTCGGTAAACGCAAGGGCGACAACGCTCCCATCGTTATCATGGAGCTCGTCACCGAGCCTTGCACGCCTAAGGCCAAGAAGGCTGCTCCGGCCCCCAAGAAGGCCGCTGCTCCCAAGAAGGTTGAGGCTGTCGAGGAGACCGCTGCTGAGGAGACCGCTGAGTAGACATTCTGTCTGCATAGGCTATATTCGAGGGGTACGTTCGCGTACCCCTCTTTTTTTCTCGCAATATCGTTGCTAGTTTGTTGGGAGCGCCCATGACTGCGCCGTCTGATTTCAATTCGACCCCCGAGCTCGATGCCACCCTTGTATTTCGCGTGGCCTACGATGGCTCCTCCTATAGCGGATTTGCCGAGCAGCCGAGCCAGACGACGGTTGCGGGCGAGCTGCGTCGTGCCATCGAGACGTTGTTGCGCCGCCCAATCGATCTGACGTGCGCGGGGCGTACCGATGCCGGCGTGCATGCGGTGGCCCAATACATCAGCGTGCCTGTAACGGACGCTGAGCTCGCGTGTACGCGCCGTAGGTGGCTGAGGGCTATGGATGCCCTCCTTCCCAAAGATATCGCCATAAACGAGGTCTACAAGGCTCGTAAGGGCTTTTCTGCGCGCTTTGACGCGCGTTCTCGCACGTACACCTATCGCATTGCCGATCGTGACGCGCGGCCCGTGCTGTCACGCGGTGCTGTGTGGTGGCATCGCTATCCCCTCGACGTCGATGCGATGGCGGCTGCCTGCCCTGCGCTTTTGGGCGAGCAGGACTTTAAGAGCTTTTGCAAGGTCGCTTCTGCCGTGGGTAAGCCCACGCATCGCTGCGTAATGCGTGCTGAGTTTGGCCATGAGGTCGCCTTTGGCGAGGATATCCTCACGTTCACCATTGAGGGCAATGCGTTTTTACATTCGATGGTGCGAACCATTGTGGGCACCCTCGTCGAGATCGGCATGCATCGCCGCGATCCCGAGTGGATGCGCGAGGTAATTGATGCCTGCGATCGCTCCGCTGCCGGTCCTACGGCGCCCGCATGCGGTCTTACTTTTATGGGTGTGGACTATGACCCCACCGAGCTTGTGGTGCTCGATTAGGGAAGTGGCTGCCTGACGGCGGTCTTTGCGCGCGGCGCCTGTGGGCGGGGCGTGTGCAACATCTGTTCTTGACGTGCATCGCGGCGGGCGACCGCCCGCATTAATTGACGGGGTGTACCATGAACGACAGTTTGTTACTAGCTGTCGAGAGGACGGAAAACTTGGTTCGACGTGGTTCGCATCCGCGACTTTCGGTGATCCTGATTGTTGAGGGTTCGCCCAGTTATGCGATGCGCGCTCTCGAGAGTGTCCAGAACCAAGACCTCTACGATTTGCAAATTGTCGTCGTTTGCCGCGGCGTGGTAGCCGGTGTGCGCCATTCGCTCGAAGTTGCCGCCGGCAGAGACATTCATATTGATTTGATTGATGCTGAGGACCCAGCGCCTGGTGCCTGTTTGCGTGCCGGCTTTGCGGCTTCGCGCGGCTCCCAGATCATTGCGATGAATGCCAATGAGTGGTTTGCGCCGCAGTCCCTTTCGCAGATGGTCGACAGTTCGTGCGACGCTTCGGCTGACATCGTGTTCCCTTCTGTTTCGCTCGATCGCTACGATGCCCACCGCGAGCGTCATTCCCGAGTTTTGGACGCGGCATCCGTTTCTGGCGATGGGGACCAGGCAGCTTGCCTGACCCAGTTGATCTTCCGTGGTTTAATCCGACAGTCCTCCGGCGTGCTGTATGATCGCGCCCTCTTTGAGGCATGCCTTGCGCATGGCGATGCATTTCGCACGGTGTCTTTTTTGACGTTCGCGCTTTCGCTGGCAAAGCGCGTTTCGGGATGTGGCCGTGCCCGTTTTCATGCAGTGGCGCCGTCGATTACGGAGACGTTTGACCCCACGATGTTTGCCAGGCTTTCTGATGATATCGGGGCGCTCGACAGGCTTGCCGATTCGCTTGCCGTCGCGGGCGGTAGCGATCAGTTGAAACTGGTCTGCCAGCGGTATTACTACACCGGCCTGGTTGCCTGCATCGAAAATTTGTGTCTGAGCCCCCATGGGGTGTCTTCAATAGAGCGTTCGGCCCGTTTGCATGATATGCTCGAAGCGCAGCGTACCCGTCAGATGGTTGCGGCCCTTAAGGGCAATCATCGTGGCCTAGGTCTGCTCTATGGTTCGATAGCCAGCGCCAAGCCCATGCGGTGCGCGTTGTATACGCATCTGGCGGGCTTTTTCAATCGTTCGGGCGCCAGGGCTGTCTAGTAGCGTGATTTTCGAAATAAATTGCATGGAATTGTTTCGAAATGCGTTCTTATTCACTAAAACCCTCAAATAGCGCTAAACTATTCAATCACTAAGTGATTGTCTCCGCCATCTTTTGGAGTGAGGTTTTGTATGGCCAAAAAACGCAATGGGCGCCAGGATGCCATCAGAGATATTGTTCGCAATAAGGACGTACGCACGCAGCGTGTTTTAGTAGACGAGCTTCGCGCCATGGGCTTCGATTGCACGCAGGCGACCGTTTCGCGCGATATCGCGGACATGGGACTGCGCAAGCTACCCGAGGGCATCTATGTCCTTGCCGAGGACCTGCATCTGCAGCGCATGGTTTCCGAGTTGGTTACCGGCGTGCTGCGCACCGATAATCTGGTTATGATCAAGGCGCAGCCCGGTACGGCTTCCGGTATTGCCGCAGCGGTCGATGCCGCGGAGTTGCCCGACGTGCTTGGCTCGCTTGCCGGCAACGACACGATCTTGGTCATTGCGCAGACGGCCGAGGACGGCGAGCGCCTTGAGGCACTCATCAACAAGCTGAGTAACTCTCACAAGTAGGGGAGTAGCGGCACTGCTGCTGTGCCGATTGTTGCTATAGGTAATTGCCGAGGGCGTTGACGAAGGTCAGCGCCCTTTTTGCATGCCAGTGCCTGTTGCCCTATCGGTCCTGTAGCTGGAGCTGTCGTGGCGTCTTGTGGTATCTGCCGAAATAAAGAAGCGCCCGAGCAGCGTACGTGCTGCTCGGGCGCCTTGTTGTCAGATGACGCTTTGCGCTTACTGGCCCGTAGAGGGGTCGGGCGTGGGCGTGGGTGTGGGCGTGGGATCGGGGGTAGGCGTCGGCGTGCCGTCGCCGCCGTCGCCGCCTGTGCCACCGTCGCCACCTGTCGTACCGTTACCGTTGCCGCCGGAGGTGTCGCCGCCCGGGGTTTCAGTGGTCGTGGTTGTCGTCGTAGTGGTTGTGGTGGTCCCTTCCTCCTCGTCTTCGTCCTCTTTGTCTTCCTTTTTGTTGGTTGTGCCAAAGAACTTCCAAGAGTCATTGCTCTTGTATTGAGGCGCCGTGCCGGTCGGGAACTCCTCGCGCTCTTTGCCGGCCAAGACCGTATCCATGAATTTCTTGAAGACGGGCAGGTTGGCGGAATAAGGGTGTAAGTCTGCACCGTTCTTTTTGATGGGGATCTCGCCCTGGGAGTAGCCGTTCCAAAGCGCAACGGAGAGTTGTGGGGTGTAGCCGCAGAACCACAGGTTGGTAACATCACTGGTGGTGCCCGTCTTGCCGGCACATGGCTGGTTGACGCTCAGGGCGCCCGAAGCGCCGGTGCCGCTGCCACGCATGACGCCGCTCAGGGTATCGGTTACGGCTGCAGTCTCACCGGCGGTGAGCACCTGTTGCGGATTGTCGGTGTGCTGATACAGCACTGATCCGCTGCGGGAGATGATCTCGGTGATGGCGATGGGTTGGCGATAGTATCCGCCGTTGGCAAAGGCGGCATAGGCGGCGGCCATCTCGAGCGGCGAGATAGAGCCGGTGCCGAGCGTCATGACGGGCACGTCTTCGAGGTTGTCCTTCTTGGGATCGATGCCGAGTTTTTTGGCAAGCGAGATGATCTTGTCGTTGCCGATGGCGTCTGCGACCTGGACATAGCCGGTGTTGGACGAAACCGCCGTCGCCTGTTTGAGCGAAATGGAGCCAAAGCTCTGGTTTGCGTCGTTCTGGACCTTGGCAGAAGAATTTTTAAGGGGGAGCGGCGAGTTGCAGTTGAGGGTGATATTGGGATCCATGCCGCACTGGATGGCAGCGGCGAGCGTGAACGCCTTAAACGAGGAGCCCGTGGGACGTTTGGCCGTTGCGTGGTTCACGTGGTTCTGGTCCGAGTTGTAGTCATAGCCGCCCACCATGCACTTGATGTAGCCGGTCTTGGGGTCAATGACCACCATGCCCATGTCCAGGCCGTCGAGTCCGATTTTGTCAAGCTGCGAGCGCACGGCCTCCTCGGCCACCTGCTGCATCGTGGGGTCGATGGTGGTCTTAACCGTAAGGCCGCCCTTAAAGAGCACGTCGGTGGAGAACTCCTGCTCCAGAAGTTGCTTGACATAGGAGACAAAGTAGGGCTGAGAGTACACGTCGACGCCACTGCCCGAAATCTCGGTCACATTGAGCGTGATGGGCTCAGCCTGTGCGGCATCGTGCTCTTCCTGTGTGATGTGGCCCAGACGCAGCATGTTGTCCAGAACTTTGTTGCGGCGGGACAGCGCCAAGTCGGGGTTAACCGTGGGGTCGTACTGAGAAGGCGAATTGGGAAGGCCGATCAGCAGCGCAGCTTCGCTCAGGGTGAGGTCGGCGGCGGTCTTGGACAGATAGGTCTCGGCTGCCGCCTCGATGCCGTAAGCTCCATGACCGTAGTAGATGGTGTTGAGGTACATCATGAGGATATCGTCTTTGGAGTACATATCCTCCATCTTGATGGCGATATAGGCCTCGCGCACCTTACGCTCGATGGTCGAGTCGAATTGTTCCTCCTGCAGGATGGTGTTGCGGACCAGCTGCTGGGTGATGGTCGACGCGCCCTCGTGACCGCCGGTGAGGGTTGCCACCGATGCACGCGCAATGCCCCAGAGGTCGATGCCGCCATGCTCATAGAAGCGCTCGTCCTCGACATCGATGGTGCCCTGCAGCACGTAGGGGGACACTTGGTCCTTGGTGATGGACTTGCGGTTTTGAGTGTAGAAACTCGCAATGGTATTGCCGTTGCAGTCGACGATGTCGGTGGGCTCGCTGACCAGATAGGCGTTGGCGTCGGTGTAGTCGGGCAGGTCGGACAGCCAGCGGTTGACGTTGCCGATCATGCCGATGCCAAACGCTACGCCCGCGATAAGCAGAAAGCCCAAAAACGAGAGCAAGATCATGGGAAGGGCATGCGTCTTGGAACGACCGCGTCCCTGTCGTTGGCGAGGACCCATAGATTGACCTCCAGGTATGTCGTGCCAGGCGTTAGGTGTGTTGCCGGGCAGGATGGACATAAGTTATTACACATTAAACCAATCGGGGCACGTGAGGCCTCGTGTATGCTGGTTGGAAGCAATTTTCAGAGTGAAAGCACACCTTGGCAAGGAGTTTATCGATGGCGATTCGGCCGATGGAACCGAGCGGACAATGCGAAAGCGAGTTGGCGGCGGCTGGAGTGGCTCTGCCCGAGCTGCTGGCGCCCGCTGGCGGGCTCGACCAGATGCTCGCGGCAATTGCGGCGGGTGCCGATGCCGTCTATGCGGGGCTGGACGGATTCAACGCTCGAGTGAGCGCGCATGGCTTTAGCGATGATGAGTTCGCGCGCGGTTGTGCCGTGGCCCATGCGCATGGCGTGCGTGTGTACGTGACGCTCAACGTGTTCGTGTTCGATGATGAGCTTGCCGACGCCGTGGCGTTGGGGGCGCATGCGCATGCGTTGGGCGCCGATGCGTTGATTGTGGCCGATGCCGGGCTGGCTTGCGCGCTTCGTGCGGCGATTCCGGGGGTCGAGATTCACCTGTCCACCCAAGCGGGCGCTCATAGCGAGGGCGCCGTGCAGTTGGCTGCCAAGGAGTTGGGAGTTGAGCGCGTGACGACGGCGCGCGAGCTGAGCGTGGCGGAGATTGGGGCGCTTTGTGCCACCGGCGTGCCCATCGAGGTGTTCTGTCACGGCGCTATTTGCATTGGCTATTCAGGCGCGTGTGAGTTTTCGGCCCTGCGGCGCGGACGGTCGGCGATGCGCGGCGACTGCACACAGTCGTGCCGTCTGTCCTATGACTTGGCGGACGAGGCGGGGCAGAGTGTTGTTGCTGTCGAAGGGGACCGCCTGCTTTGTCCGCGTGACTATCTGGGTATCGCGCACCTGCCGGAGCTTGTTGCCGCCGGCGTGGCATCGCTCAAGATCGAGGGCCGCATGAAGAATCCCGACTACGTCTTTAACGTGGTGAGGGTGTGGCGTCGGGCGCTCGATATGCTGCGCGCCGGCACATGGGATGCCGATGCGGTGCCGACGCTTGAGCGCGAGCTGGGGAGGTCGTTCAACCGCGGCTTTACCGATGCGTATCTGCGGGGTCGTTCGGGCGCCGAGCTCATGAGCTTTGAACGCGCGATCAACCAGGGCGTGCGCGTGGGCCACTTGGTGGCGGTGGGTCACGAAGAGGTGACGGTTGAGCTTGATGCCGCCGTGGCGGCGGGCGATACGCTCGAGATCCGATTTTACCCGGGTGCCGACGCGCGTCCCGATGTGCCCAAGCGCTGGCCACAGGTGCCTTGTCCCGTGGATGCCGCTGCGGGAGAGCGCGTCGTTGTCCATTGCAAGCGCAAGGTGGATGCGGGCTGCGAGGTCTATCTGATTCGCAGCGCAGGCGTGCTGGGGCAGACGGCAGCGGTGTTGGAGCGTATGCGGGTCGAGGCAGATGCGGTCGCGCCTGTTGAGCGGTCCGTTGAGGTGTTGCCGTTTGAGGGCGTTCTGGCAGATGGTGATGTGCCGACGGAGTTGGCGGAGCCGGGGGAGCCGGCAAAGCGCGAGGATTTTGCTCGTATGGTCTTTGCCTGGGAACTGATGGATGTGGATCCGCGCGATGAGCGAGACCTGTCCGATACGACGGTGGTGCTCGACGAAGTGTGCCGCGCGCGCGATGCCGAGCGGACTCGGGCGCTTATGCAACGTGCCGGGCGTGTCGTCTGCCGCAACCTGGGGCAGGTGGCGATGGCCCGCGAGCTGGGTACGACGTTTGACGTGGCGGCGCCGGTGTTCTGCGCCAATCGGGCCACGCTTGCCTGGCTGCGCGGGCTTGGCGCGGGGTGGGTATACTTGCCTGCCGAGTTGCTCAGCAATGATAGGGAGCGTATTGCCGAGCTGGCTGCTGAACCCGGCGTCTTGGGTCCGGTCGACGCCGACCGTCCCGGGCTTATGGTGTGCGAGCACTGCCTGTTGACCGCCGAGGGCGTCTGCGCCACCGATGCGACGGGGCAGGTCCGTTGCCGCGACTGCTTGCGTCGTCGGCAGGTGCGCTATCTGGTCGAGCGTGACGGTACACGTCTACCAGTTGCCATCGACGCATGCGGCAGGACGAGGATTTTCCTGTCGTAGGTGCCGCGTCGCGTCAGTTTGTTATCATAAGAGAGTTTATGGACTTCCAGCACCGCCGTTTTCGGCGAGGGTGCTATAGCAAAAGGAGGATACCCAATGCTGTCTGTTGACGAGCAAATGCGTATCATCACCTCGGGCGCCGCGCAGATCGTCCCCGAGGCCGACCTTCGCAAGAAGCTTGAGAAGGGCGAGCCCCTCAACATCAAGCTCGGCGTCGACCCCACCAGCCCCGATCTGCACTTGGGCCACGCCGTGCCGCTGCGCAAGATGCGTCAGTTCCAGGACCTGGGCCACAACGTCACCCTCATCATCGGCAACGGTACCGCGCTGATTGGCGATCCTTCGGGCAAGAACTCCACCCGTCCGCAGCTTTCGCAGGAGCAGATCGAGGCCAATGCCGAGACCTACGTGAGCCAGGCCATGAAGATCCTGGATCCCGAGAAGACCACCATCGTGCACAACGGTGACTGGATTTTGTCGATGGACCTTGCCGGCCTACTACAGGTGTGCTCCAAGTTCACCGTCGCCCGTATTCTCGAGCGCGACGACTTTACCAAGCGCTACCAGTCTCAGACGCCGATCGCCCTGCATGAGTTCCTGTATCCCGTGATGCAGGCTTTCGACTCCGTGCAGATCAAGGCTGACGTGGAGATGGGCGGCACCGATCAGCTCTTCAACCTGCTCGCCGGCCGTGAGCTCATGGAGAAGATGGGCATGGAGCCGCAGATTGCGCTCACCATGCCGCTGCTCGAGGGCACCGATGGTGTCCGTAAGATGTCCAAGTCCTACGGTAACTACATCGGCCTGACCGACGCGCCCAAGGATATGTTCGGCAAGACCATGTCCATCCCCGACGAGATGATTGGCAAGTACTACCGCCTGGCGAGCTCGCTCACCCCGGCCGAGGTCGACAAGATCGACGCTGCTCTGGCCGACGGCTCTGCCGATCCCTATGAGCTCAAGCGCGCTCTGGGCCGCGACCTGTGCGACACCTACCACGGCGCCGGCGCCGGCGACGAGGCCCAGGCCGAGTTCGACCGCGTGTTCAAGGAGGGCCAGCTCGCCGACTTCCCCGAGAAGCATGTTGAGCTGACCGTCAACGACGAGGGCCAGATTTACCTCGCCGGCCTGCTCAAGGACCTGGGCCTTTCGGCCAGCGCCGGTCAGGCCCGCCGCGACATCGACGGCGGCGGCGTCAAGATCAACGGCAAGGCCGTGGCTCCCAAGAGCTACAACATCGACCCCAGCGCCCTCAAACTGGGCGACACCCTCTCCGTAGGCAAGCGCAAGGGCTTCAAGCTGGTCTAGCAAGTAGGTCAACCTAACATGTGCAATAGGGCCGCAGCCGGAACTCCCGACTGCGGCCTTTTGAGTTGCGGTGAAATAGTTCCTAAAAATGCCATACGGGCGCCCAGGTAGGAACTATTCCACCGCAACTTTTTTCCTCCGTCCCCAAGGGATCATTTGGCGGTGCCGTTAAGCGGAAGGGGTGTTATCGGCGGCCTCCTTTTGGGCATACAATGGCTATTGGTTTGCTGCGGTGAAGGTCTGTCCGCTCCGCAGCTTTTTTCTACGGTTAAAGGAGTATGTATGTCCGTTGAGGTCATGAGATCTGTGATCGAGGCCGCCGAGGGTCGTGTGCCCGTTGACACGCTGTTTGCCAACGCACAGATTGTCGATGTGTACGGCCAGCGCGTGGCGCCCGGTAGCGTTGCCGTCAAGGATGGCGTGATCGTCGGTGTGCTCTACGATGGCCGCGACGATGCCGCCGGTACGTATGAGGCTGCCGAGGTCATCGATTGCCAGGGCCGCTATCTTGCCCCCGGTTTTATTGACGGACACTTGCATATCGAGTCTTCGAACATCCGCCCTGCCGAGTATGCGCGCATGGCGGCGACGCGCGGTACCACCACTGCCATTGCCGACAGCCACGAGATCGCCAACGTTTCCGGCCTGGACGGCCTGCGCTTTATGATCGAGGACGGCCGTCGCGCTCCTATTTCCATCAAGTACATGATGCCCTCGTGCGTGCCCGCGCTGCCCGACGAGCAGGCCGGTGCCGTCATCACCGCTGCTGATATGCAGGCGTTTTTTGCCGAGCATCCGGGCGATGTCTTTGGCCTGGGCGAGATGATGAACCTGCCGGGCGTCTTTATGGCCGATCCCGAGACCTGCGCTCGAATCGACGCTGCCAACCAGACGCCGTCCAAACAGGTGGACGGTCACGCCCCGCTCGTTGCCGGCAAGGACCTCAACGCCTATGCCGCAGCAGGTATTATCGCTGACCATGAGTCGACGATTCCCGAGGAGGCACTCGACAAGCTGTCTCGCGGCATGTATGTGATGCTGCGCGAGGGTACGTGCAGCCATGACCTGGCCAACCTGTCGCCGATGCTGCTGGAGAATCCTGCCCGTGCCCGCCGTTGCTGCTTTGCGACCGACGACCGCGCTCCTTCCGATGCGCTTGCGTCCGGCATGATCGACAACGCCTGCCGCGTGGCGATTGAGGCCGGTATCGACCCGGTGGTCGCTATCTCCATGGCGTCCCTTTCCACGGCTGAGGCGTTTGGCCTGGATCACGGCTGCCGCGACCCGCACGAACTGCGTGGCGCCATCGCCCCGGGCAAGCGTGCCGACCTGCTGGTGCTCAATGACCTGACGTTTGCCACGGCTCCGCATCGCGTATATGCCGCCGGTGCTCTGGTGGCGCAGGACGGTACCTTTGTGGGCGAGATTGCACCCGAGATGGCCGAGGTCGCAGCCCTTGCCGATGAGCTGCGCGCCTCCGTTAAGCTGCCGAAGCTTTCGCTCGACGTGTTCGACTATGCCTTTAAGCCGGGCGAGGCCGTGATTGACGTGGTGCCGGGTAAGGCCATCACGGGTATGGCTCGCCCCGAGAGCGCCGAGGGCCTGCGTCGCATTATGCTGATTGAGCGCCATGGCCGCGGCGTGTCGTTGCAGGCCGAGGGCGCCGACGGCGATGGCCCCGCTGGCCTGGGACTCGTTGGCAAGCATATCGGCCGCGGCTGGGTGCGCGGCTTTACCATCACGGGTGGTGCCATCGCCTCGACGATCGGACACGACTCGCACAACGTGTGCGTCGTGGGCGACAACGCCGCCGATATGATGGCCGCCGTTGAGGCCGTGGGCCAGGGCGGTCACGTGCTGGTGCGCAACGGCGAGGTCGTGGCGCGCATTCCGCTGGCGCTCGGTGGCCTGATGAGCGAGGGCACGGCCGAAGATGTCGCCGCGCAGCACGACGACTTTATGGTCAAGGCGCGTGCCATGGGCGTCGAGCCGCCGCTCGACCCCATCATGGGCATCATCTTCCTGCCCCTGCCGGTGATCCCGACGCTCCGCATCCGCCCCGAGGGCATGTTCGACGTCACGACCTTCACCTACGCCGACTAGTCATCGGGGACGTTCTTAAACGACTAGCCGTCGGGGTGGCGTGTCGCCTGGCGCCGCGACCGTGAGGCCTCTGGCATGTGTGAGCTATTTGCCAGGTCCTTGTAACGTTTGCGCCCGCAAGGTCTTATCTGAGCTCCCTTTGGGTACGTTGGAATCGGATACACGTTCGATTCCAACAAGTCCGAAGGGAGCTTTTCTATGTTTAAACTGATTGCATCCGATATGGACGGCACGCTGCTTGACGAAAACGGCCAGGTGCCTCCCGAGACCTACGAACTGATTCTGGCACTACGCGAGCATGGCGTGCATTTTGCCGCATCGTCAGGCCGTCGCTACGACCGCCTGTGCGAGTTCTTTTCACCTGTTCGCGACAAGATAGACTTTGTCGCCGCTAACGGCGCCCAGGTCTACGCCGACGGCAAGATGGTAGACCGTGAGGTGTATTCGCACCTGGCGATTCGAAGGCTCGCCCAAGCCGTCAGGACGTTTCCCAATCTGCATCTTGCGCTTTTTGACCGAACCAAGTCCTTTTTGCTCGATGACGAGTGCAAGTTCGTGCGTGAGGTCGATAAGGACCTTCCCAATGCCGAGCGCATTTGGGAGCTGCCCGATCCCAGCGTAAATATCATCAAAGCGAGTATCTTTTGCGACGACGGTGCCGTTATGGACAGTGCGTACGTGCTACAGCGCGAACTCGGTCAGCTCTTTACCTTTGCGCCTTCGGGCAACGCGTGGATCGATGCCATGCAACCCGGTGTGTCGAAGGCCTCGGGCATCGCACAGCTCATGGAGCACTATGGCGTCGAACGCGACGAGGTCATGGCGTTTGGCGACTCGATGAACGACTACGAGATCATTCGCTTTGTCGGCACGGGCTGCGCGATGGAAAACGCGCGCCCCGCGCTCAAGGCAGTCGCCGATCGCGTGGTGGGGTGCAACCGCGACCACGCCGTCCAGCAGGAGCTCCGTCGCGTGCTGGAGAGTCTCGCGTAATTCGGCGGATGGGGACAGTCCTTGCGGCGCCCCGCGAAGAGTGTCCCCAAATTAGCTACCCTGCCGGGTTGCTACTGCTAGGCGAGGGCGGCCATGATGGTGCGGGCGACGCCGTCGTGGTCGTTGTCGTATTCGGTGATGGCGTCGGCGGCCTCGCGGTCCTCGGGCTCGGCGTTGATCATGGCCATGCCGTGGCCCGCTGCCTGCAGCATGGGGATGTCGTTGATGTTGTCGCCGAACGCCCAGGCGTCGGCGAGAAGCTCGCCCAGGTGCTCGCATAGCCACGTGAGGGCCGTTCCTTTGGTGGCGCCCTCGCCCATGACCTCGATATTCATGGCGTACGAACGCGTGACCTCAATGCCTTCGAGTGTGTCGAGCTCCGCTGCGATGGCGTCGCGATCGGCCGGGTCGTGCCAGTACATGGCGATGCGTTCGAGTGTCTCGACCTCGTCGATCTTGCTGTCGATATCCATGTCGATCGGTGTTCGTGTGCGCTTGAGCGAAGCTGCGATGTGGGGGTCGCCGCCGCAGAACTCATCCAGACGCTCGTAAAGCGAGCGGGGGAGGAAGCACCGCCCATCCGCGAAGATATCGAAGGTCACATCGTGGCCGGCGGCGATGCGATGGATGCGATGGGCAATGCCGCAATCGAGCGGACGGCTCAATACGCACGTGGCGCGCGAGGCGTCGGTGGACACATCGTCGTCGAGCTGCCAGACGCTGGCGCCATTGGCGCAGACGGCATAGTGCACGGCGGGATGGGCGAGGATGGGCTCAAAGATGCCCGACAGCGGACGTCCCGTGCAGGGCACAAATTCAATCCCGCGTCGAGCGAGCTCGTCGAGCATCGCCCAGGTGGCATCGCTCATCTGCTTATCGCTCGTCAACAGCGTTCCATCCATATCGGAAAACACAATCATTTGATGCAGCCCTTTCTGCTGACATAAAAAGCGTGGCCGAGGGCGGTGATGCCCTGGCCACGCTCGGGTTCTATAACGGTCCGCGTCCTAGCGGTCGGCGAGCGGCTTGTATTCCAGCGGCTCGATCACCGGACGATAGGCCGGGCGGATGATGCGGTGCGCGCAGAAGAGCTCTTCCATGCGGTGTGCCGACCAGCCGGCCATGCGGGCGACGGCGAATAGCGGCGTAAAAAGCGTCTCGGGCATGCCGAGCATCTTGTAGATAAAGCCTGTGTACAGGTCGATGTTGGCGCAGATGGGCTTGGTCATGCCGTGGTCGCGCATCACCTGCGGTGCCAGGCGCTCAATGCGCTCGATGAGCGCGAACTCATCGCCCAGGTCCTTCTTGGCGGCAAGTGTGCGCGCGTAACGGCGGCACACCTCGGCACGCGGGTCGCTCAGCGTGTAGACGGCGTGGCCCATACCGTAGATGAGACCCGTGCCGTCGAAGGCCTGCTTGTCGAGAATCTTGCCCAGGTAGGCTGCGACCTCGTCCTCGTCCTCCCAATTGGAGACGTGCGCACGGATGTCCTCGTGCATGGACACGACCTTGGCGTTGGCGCCGCCGTGGCGCGGGCCCTTGAGCGAGCCGATAGCCGCGGCGTAGGCGGAATACGGGTCGGTGGCCGAGGAGGACAGCACGCGGCAGGCAAACGTGGAGTTGTTGCCGCCGCCGTGCTCGGCATGCAGCATGAGCATCACGTCGAGCAGCATGGCTTCGTCGCGGGTGAATGCCATGCCGCCGCGCAACACCTGCAGGATAGTCTCGGCGGTGGAGAGGCCGGGTGTGGGGTGCGGTACATGAACCTCGGAGCCGCGGCGCTTGGCGACCGAGGCCATATGCGCGAAGGCGGCGATACGGGGGAGACGGGCGAGCATGGAGATGGCGACGTCGATTTCGTGCTCGGGTGTAATGGCGTCGGGCTCGGCGTCGAAGGCGTAGAGCAGCAGCACGGCGCGCTGAAGCACATTCATGATGCTCGACGACACCGTGGTCATGGGGAACTCGCGGACGTATTCGTCGCTCAGGTGCCTAAAAGCACCCAGGCGTCCGCAAAAACCGTCAAGCTCTTCCTTGGTGGGCAGAGAGCCCGTGATGAGCAGATAGGCGACCTCTTCGTAGCCGTAGCGGTTCTCGGCCTGGGCGTTGTTGACCAGATCCTCGATGCTGTAGCCACGAAGCGTGAGTTTGCCCTGATCGGGCACGACCTTACCGTCGACCTTGTTGTAGCCGTGCACGTCCGAGATGCGGGTAAGACCCGCGACCACGCCCGAGCCGTCGGCATTGCGCAGGCCGCGCTTGACGTTGTGCTCTACGAACAAGCCCTCGTCGTACGGGGCGGTCGGCAGGCCGTGGTAGAGGTTTTCGCTTTCGGGCGAAATCTGACGGCTCGCCTCGTAATCCAGAACCAGGCGGCTCAGGTGATCGTCGAAGCGGTAGTAGATTTTCTTGGCGTCGTAGGCCATGCGCGCTCCTCTCCGGTCCGCTTTGGGGCGGCGCGCTTGGACGATATGACGTCAAGCTGCCCCGAGCGGTTTGTTCGCTACAGGCGGTACATAAAGTTAAAGACGTCCTCGCGCTGGATGGACACGTTAACGCCCGAAAGCTCGCCTGCCTCGGCCAGGGCCTTCTGCAACTCGGCGAAGTCGAGCTTGGACTCGGCGGTGTCGGCCAGCATGGTCATGGTAAAGATGTCCTCGATAATGGACTGCGTAATGTCGCGGATGTCGACGTTGGCCTCGCCCAGAACGCGGGTGACGCCGGCGACGATACCGGGGCGGTTCTTGCCAAGGACGGTGATGACGATGCGGGAGGACGAGATCTCGGCCATGGGAAACCCTTTCGCGTGGTTGCGGCGCGCGGGGGCGCTCCGCTACGGTACAGTGTTCATCATTGTACCTGTCTGGCGCCAAAAGGGGCACCCTTGCTGCGGCGTTACACGTCTGCAACATGGAGCGCTTGTCTCGCGGGGTGTATTTTTGGCACCCTGGACAGGTCAGGCGGTTCCTGTTGGCGCCGCGATCGGGCAGATTCGCCTGTGCGCTCCGGTGCAAAGACCGTGAACCTTTTGTGGGACACGCGGCGCCGTGGTACCATAGCCGAGTTTGTTGTCTTGGTCGGAAACCAAGACGCCTTATGCGCTGATCGGTAACCAGCGCCTGACCAATAAGGAGTCCTACCATGAAGCAGGGTATCCATCCCCAGTATGTCGAGTGCACGGTGACGTGCTCCTGCGGCAACACCTTCAAGACGCACGCTACCGTGTCCGAGATGAAGGTCGAGCTTTGCAACGAGTGCCACCCGTTCTACACCGGCCAGCAGAAGTTCGTCGACACCGGTGGACGCGTCCAGCGCTTCGCCGACAAGTTCGGTGGCGCCGCTGCCGCTCAGCTCAAGAAGGCCGAGGAGGCCAAGGCCGCCAAGGCCGCCAAGGCTGCTGAGGCCGAGGCTGCTCGCAAGGCCGCCGCTGAGGCTAAGGCTGCCGAGAAGGCTAAGCGTGCCGCTAAGTTCGCCGAGGAGGCTGCTAAGCAGGCCGCCGAGGCTCCCGCAGAGGCTCCCGTCGAGGAGGCCGCTGCTGAGGCCGAGACCACCGAGGCTGCTGAGTAAATAGCTCGCCGCGGAATCGCTCGCATTCATGGCATAAGGGCCGCGCATCCGTTTGGGTGCGTGGCCCTTTTCTTTTTATTGGTGCAAGCTAACCCGTCCCCATTGCACCGGGTTGGTGCGAAGGGGCAGATTGGTTTGCGCCAAATGGCAAAGAGACAGCGTTTTCCCAGATAAAAGCTGACAAAATAAACCGGTCCCTTTTTGGCAGGCTGTCGTAGTTATTACGTGGTCGAGTGTGTCGACCGCATAGGCGGCGCCTTGTTTGGCTAAAGTACATTTATCTGTGTTTAACTCGTCCAAGGTTTCATGCCGCGGGCGATGGCCAAAAAGGAAAACCACATGGGATTTATGTCAAAGCTGCTGTCCTTTGGATCCGATAAGGACCTGAAGCGCTACTACAAGATCGTCGACAAGATCAACGGTCTTGAGCCCCAGTTTGAGAAGATGACCGAGGAGGAGCTCCGCGCCCAGACCGATAAGTTCCGTGAGCGCTACGCCAACGGTGAGTCGCTCGACGACATGCTCCCCGAGGCCTTTGCCACCGTGCGCGAAGCTTCCAAGCGCACCATGGGCATGCGTCACTTTGATGTACAGCTCATCGGCGCCATGGCGCTGCACGAGGGCCACATTGCCGAGATGAAGACCGGCGAAGGCAAGACCCTCGTCTCCACGCTGGCCGGCTATCTCAACGCTATCGCCGGTAAGGGCGTGCACGTCGTCACCGTCAACGACTACCTGGCCAAGCGTGACTCCGAGTGGATGGGTCGTATCTATAAGTACTTGGGTATGACCGTCGGTCTGCTGCAGAACAACATGCCGCTCGAGCTCAAGCGCCCGGCCTACCAGGCCGACGTCACCTACGGCACCAACTCCGAGTTCGGCTTTGATTACCTGCGCGACAACATGGTCACCCGCCCCGAGCAGCGCGTGCAGCGCGGTCACAACTACGCCATCGTCGACGAGGTCGACTCCATTCTGATCGATGAGGCCCGCACCCCGCTGATCATCTCGGGCGCTGGCACCAAGTCCGCCAGTACCTACAAGGACTTCGCACGTGCCGTGCGTGGCCTTGAGCGCGGCGAGGACGTGTCGCACGACATGCTCACCGCCACCGAGGACGTCGAGCCCACGGGCGACTATGTCATGGACGAGGCCAAGCACACCATTGCCGCCACCGAGCGCGGCCTTAAGAAGATCGAGCGCCGCCTGGGTATCGATGACATCTATGCCGATCTCTCCGGCCAGCTTGTCAACCACCTGCAGCAGGCGCTGAAGGCCCAGTACATGTTCCACCGCGACAAGCAGTACGTGGTCACCAACGGCGAGGTCAAGATCGTCGACGAGTTCACCGGCCGCATTATGGAAGGCCGCCGTTACTCCGAGGGCCTGCACCAGGCCATCGAGGCCAAAGAGGGCGTGCTCGTGCGCGAGGAGAACCAGACCCTGGCCACCATCACCCTGCAGAACTACTTCCGTCTGTATGACAAGCTCTCCGGCATGACCGGCACGGCACTTACCGAGGATGCCGAGTTCCGCGAGATCTACAAGCTGCCCGTCGAGGTCATCCCCTCCAACAAGCCCGTGCAGCGCGTGGACCACGAGGACCTGGTGTACCGCACCATCCAGGCCAAGTACAACGCCGTTGCCGACGACGTCGAGCGACGTCACGCCAAGGGCCAGCCGGTCCTGGTGGGCACCGTCTCCATCGAGAGCTCCGAGAAGCTGTCGGCCGCCCTTACCAAGCGCGGTATCGCACACGAGGTCCTCAACGCTAAGCATCACGAGCGCGAGGCCCACATCGTTGCCCAGGCCGGACGCTACGGCGCCGTGACCATCGCCACCAACATGGCCGGTCGTGGTACCGACATCCTGCTGGGCGGCAACCCCGACGAGCTGGTGCGCGAGCGCCTGGAGTACGAGGGCCTGACCATGGAGGACGTGACGCCCGAGCAGCTCGAGCAGTTTAACGCCGAAGCCAAGGAGACCTGCAAGGCCGAGCGCGAGCGCGTGCTTGCCGCCGGCGGCCTGACCGTTATCGGCACCGAGCGCCATGAGTCCCGCCGCATCGACAACCAGCTGCGTGGCCGTTCCGGCCGTCAGGGCGATCCGGGCGAGACCCAGTTCTACCTGTCGCTCGAGGACGACCTCATGCGCCTGTTCGGTGGCGACAGGATGGACCGCGTCTCCAAGATGATGGTTACGGCCGACATGGGCGACGACATGCCCATCCAGCACAAGATCATCTCCAAGGCCGTCGAGAGCGCCCAGCACAAGGTCGAGAGCATCAACTTCTCCATGCGTAAGAGCGTCCTTGAGTACGACGACGTCATGAACAAGCAGCGCCAGGTCATCTACGCCGAGCGCAATAAGATTCTGGACGGCAAGGATCTGACCGACCACATCACCGAGGTCATGCACGATACCGTCTACCGCTGCGTGCAGGAGTTCTGCACCAAGGACAGCCACGAGGGCGAGCGCGATCTTGAGGGTCTGCGTAAGTGGGTCGTCGAGCTGACCGGGCATATCGATACCCCTCAGTTCCCCGACGAGGACTTTGAGGCCCTGGCCGCCGATGTCCTGGCCTATGTTGAGAAGTGCTACAACATGAAGGCCGAGCGCCTGGGCGAGGACCTGATGCGCGAGCTCAATACCCAGGTCATGCTGCGCGTCATCGATACGCGTTGGATGAACTACCTGCAGGAAATGGACTACCTCAAGACCGGTATCGGCCTGCGCGGCTTTGGCCAGCGCGACCCGCTGGTTGAGTATAAGACCGAGGCCTACGGCGCGTTCCAGATGCTCGTCGATACCATGTACGAGGATTACCTGCGCACTGTTCTGCGCATTGAGCTCAAAGCTGCCCCGCAGGCTGTGGAGCACAAGGAGGACCCCGCCCTTAAGGGTGCGCACTTCTCTGGTCCCGCCGAGGTCGATGGCGACAACGGCGATTCGGTACTGCGCAAGCAGGCTCAGGTGCAGGCCCGCACCGCCGTCCAGGGTGGTCCGGCTGCCGTTAACAACGGTGGCAAGGTGACGACCTACCGCAAGTCCGAGAGTGATGACCCTTATGTCAACGTGGGCCGCAACGACCCGTGCCCTTGCGGTAGCGGTAAGAAGTTCAAGTACTGCCACGGCAGGAATCGTTAATGGCCGAGACTCTAGAGGTAACTCCCGCCGAGTTGGACGCGTTTGCAGACCGACTCGGCGAGGTCGAGTCGTATCTCCATTTGGACGAGAAGCGCACCCGTGTAACGGAGCTCGAGGCCAAAAGCGTCGCCCCGGGCTTTTGGGACGATGCCGATGCCGCTCGCGCCACGATGGAGGAGATTGCGCGCGCCAAGGAGGACATCGCCGCCGTGGATACCGCGCGCGGTGAGCTTTCCGATGCTCGCGCCGCGTTGGAGCTTGCCGAGGAAATGGGCGATGACCCCGATGCCGCTGCGCTGCGCGAGGAGGCTGCCGCCACGGCGGAGCGCCTATCTCGCGCCATCGACGAGCTTGAGCTTGCGAGCTGGTTTACCGGGGAGTTCGACCATGGCGACGCGATTGTGACCATCAAACCCGGACAGGGTGGCTTGGAGGCCCAGGACTGGACCTTCATGCTCTTTAAGATGTACATGAAGTACTGCCAGCGCCGCGGTTGGAAGGTCACCATCAACGATTGCCCCGCGGCCGAGGTCATCGGCATCGATCGCGCGACCTTTACCGTCGAAGGCAAGGATGCCTTTGGCATGCTTCGTGCCGAGGCCGGAGTTCACCGCCTGGTGCGCATTAGCCCCACCGACGACAAGAAGCGCCGCCAGACTACGTTTGCCGGCGTCGAGGTCATTCCAGTGCTGCCCGACGATATCGATATCGAGATTAGTCCCGATGACATTCGCGTCGACGTGTACCATGCAAGCGGCCCGGGCGGTCAGGGCGTCAACACCACCGACTCCGCCGTGCGCGTGACGCATTTCCCCAGCGGTATTGTGGTCACGTGTCAAAACGAGCGAAGCCAGATTCAAAACAAGGCTGCGTGCATGCAGATCCTCAAGGCGCGTCTGTACGAGATTGAGCTCGAAAAGCGCGCCGAGGCCCTGGATGAGATTCGCGGACCCAAGACCACAATTGGTTTTGGCAACCAGATCCGCAGCTACGTGCTCTACCCGTACCAGATGGTTAAGGACCTGCGCACGGGCGTGGAGACCAGCAACGTCGAGGCCGTTCTTGACGACGGCGATCTGGATCCGTTTGTGATTGGCTATCACCGTTGGGCTACCGGCAACGCTGACGCGGAGACCCCGTCCGCATAGACCGCTCGGTTTATGCGGAAATGGATTAAAGCCCTCCGAGCAGGGTGGTTTTGTATCCAGAACATACCCTGTACAGGGGTGGTTTTTGTCCGGCGAATCGGTAGAATCGAATACAAGAAGAAGTTCAAAGCGCATCCGATGGGGTGCGCTTTTTTAAAGGAGGCAGCATGGCATATCGTCTGGACATCAAGCGCATTCTTTCGATGAACTTCTTTCACGATCTGCCCCAGATCATGTTGGGGTGTGCCTTGGCCGCCATCGCGACCGACCTGTTTTTGATTCCCAACGGCCTTGCAGCCGGTGGCGTTACGGGCCTTGCGACTATTATCCAGGCAGTCGGCGCAGCGCGAGGCGTGTCGCTTCCCGTCGGTATCCAGACCATCGTGATGAATGCCTTGCTGCTACTGGTCGTTATGCGCGAGGGCGGCATGTTCTACGTGGTGCAGACGGCGACGGGCTTTGTGCTGCTGGGCTTCTTTACCGATCTGTTTGCCCCGTTTGTTGCGCCTCTGGCACATGCTGACCTGATGCTTCCCGCTATGTGGGGCGGCATTATCACGGGCATCGGTTACGGCATGGTATTGCGCGCCGGCGCCAACACCGGCGGCTCGGACACGATTGGCCAAATCATCTCGCGTAACACCTCGCTGCCGGTAGGCTCGACCGTCATGGCAATCGACGTTGCCGTATGTGCGGCATCGGCTCCGGTCTTCTCGCTCGAAAATGCTCTGTATGCAGGACTTTCGATGGTGATCAGCGGCTATGTGATTGATGCCGTGGTCGATGGCGGCAATAAGCGTCGTATGGTGCTCATCATCTCGGATAACTTCCCCGATATCGCGGCCGACATCATGTATGGTCTGGGCCGCGGCTGCACCAAATTAAAGGCGACCGGTATGTATTCGGGCGTCGAGAAGCCGGTGATCATGGTGATCGTTAGCCGTCGAGAGCTCAACACCCTTAAAACGATCGTGCGCGAACGCGATCCTCACGCCATTGTGACGGTCGCCGACGTTACGGAAGCCTTCGGTGAAGGATTCAAGGACATTAACGCGTAGGCTGAATTTCGGTTTGCGGATCATTTTTGTGCCGGGGCGAGAGGCAGCCACCGCATCCAAAAGACGTTCACATTGATAAACCGTTTCATCAGCGGTTCTGCCTGCTAAATTGTTCAAATAATGATAAAAACTCTGGTAAAGCCATCAGTTTCCAGCATAATGAATGACGTACGTGCATTGCGGCTGTGTTGGGATTACCTTCGGTGCCGTGCGCATTTTGTCTAATGAGGATGAAAGGAAGGCACAATGAGCGACGAAGAGCTCAAAAAGGTTGCCAACGAGGTAAGGAAGGGCATCGTCACCGGCGTGCACGCTGCCAAGTCCGGCCATCCGGGCGGTTCGCTCGGCGCTGCCGACATCATGACCTATCTGTACTTTGAGGAAATGAACGTCGACCCGGCCGATCCCCGCAAGGCCGATCGCGATCGCTTCGTGCTTTCCAAGGGTCACTGCGCGCCTGGTCTGTACGCCGTGCTTGCCGAGCGCGGATTCTTCCCCAAGGAGGATCTCGAGACGCTGCGCCACATCGGCAGTCACCTGCAGGGTCACCCCAACATGAACGACACCCCGGGCGTCGACATGTCCACCGGTTCGCTCGGCCAGGGCATCTCCGCCGCCGTGGGCATGGCGGTTGCCGCTAAGCACTGGGGCGATACTTACCGCACGTACGCCCTGCTGGGCGATGGCGAGAGCGAGGAGGGCCAGGTCTGGGAGGCCGCCATGTTTGCCGGCAACCAGCAGCTCGATAACCTCTGCGTGATCGTCGACCACAACGGCCTGCAGATCGACGGCCCCGTCGAGGAGGTCAACGACCCCATGCCGCTCGCCGACAAGTTCCGTGCCTTTAAGTTCCACGTGGTGGAGCTTGCCGACGGCAACGATTTCGACCAGATCCGCGCCGCCTTTGCCGAGGCTCGCGCTACCAAGGGTCAGCCGACCGCCATTATCGCCGAGACCATGAAGGGCAAGGGCGTCTCCTTTATGGAGAACCAGGTGGGTTGGCACGGTAAGGCCCCCAACGATGAACAGTTTGAGCAGGCCATGGCAGAGCTCACGGCCGCCGGAGAGGAGCTCTAGGATGGCAGACGTCAAGAAAATCGCCACGCGCGTAAGCTACGGCGAGGCCCTCGTCGAGCTCGCCAACGAGCACGATGACTTTGTGGTCCTCGACGCCGACCTGGCCGCCGCCACGCAGACCGGCAAGTTTAAGGCCGCCTGCCCCGACCGCTTCTTCGATGTGGGCATTGCCGAGAGCAACCTGATGGGTGTTGCCGCCGGTATCGCAACCACCGGTCGCGTTGCCTTTGCGAGCACCTTTGCCATGTTCGCCGCCGGTCGCGCCTTTGAGCAGGTCCGCAACTCCATCGGCTACCCGCATCTCAACGTCAAGATCGGCGCCACGCACGCCGGTATCTCGGTGGGCGAGGACGGCGCCACGCACCAGTGCTGCGAGGATATCGCCCTGATGCGCGTCATTCCCGGCATGACCGTCATCGTTCCCGCCGATGACGTCGAGGCCCGCGCCGTGACGCGCGCCGCCTACGAGTGCGACGGTCCCGTGTACATGCGCTTTGCCCGCCTGGCCTCGCCGGTCATCAACGACCCCGAGACCTACAAGTTCGAGGTAGGCAAGGGCATCGTCATGCGCGAGGGCACCGACGTTACCATCATCGCCTGCGGTCTGATGGTCGGCGAGGCCCTCGAGGCCGCCGAGCAGCTCGCTGCCGAGGGTATCGACGCCGAGGTCATCAACATGCACACCATCAAGCCCATCGACGCCGACCTGGTCGTTAAGAGCGCTACCAAGACCGGTCACGTCGTGACCGTCGAGGAGCACTCCGTGATCGGTGGCCTGGGCAGCGCCGTTGCCGACGTCCTGTGCGAGCAGTGCCCGACGCCGCTCAAGAAGATTGGCGTCAACGACACGTTCGGCGAGTCCGGCCCGGGTGCCGAGCTCCTGCACAAGTACGGCCTGGACGCCGCCAACATCGTGGCGACCACCAAGGAGTTCTTGGCCTAAGGTAAGACGAGGCAAAGTATCGTCTCAACAACCGCATACAAGCCAGAACAGGGGCGTCCCCAAAGAGGGCGCCCCTGTTTTTTCGGCAACAAATAAATCAGGCCCGCATCAAGCAAGGGCTTCCTCCGGGAAGCGGGCCCATATCAGCAAAGTGCAACTCAGCCCTCCCAACTTTGTATATGCAGCACCCTAAGATAAACGCGGCGACTACTTAGTAGCCGCAGGCCGCGCACAGGGTTACCTCCCAAATCTTTCCGCAGGACGGAGGAGCCCCCGCAGCGCGAAGCGCGTAGCGGGAGCTCCGACATGTCCGAGGACGATTTGGGAGGTAACCCTGTGCGCGGCCGGTGGGACCCAAACGCCGCCATGCTTCTTATGTGCAGCAAAGCTAATGCTGCTAAAATACAAAGCGCTCATGTAGTTTAAACGCACGACGATAAGGAGCACCAGTGGGTAACCACTTCCGTACCTCCGGTGCGGGCGATGACGCCCCCAAGACGCAGCCAGGCGCCGTGGGCACTCGTTTCGCCACCCCGGATTCAGAGGATCAGCTGTTTAGCCCGATCCCCGCACAGCCGGCAGATCAGGCACAGCCGGCATCAGATCCCTTTGCCTACAATCCCACCAATGATGTCGAGCTTTCCGAGGCCGCGGGTTTTGAGCCCGTGCAGAAGGTGACCGCTCGCGTGGATCAGCCCCAGGCGGACGTTGTTGCGTCGCAACCCGTCATGGCCGGTATTCCCGATCCCATGGCTCCTGCGACTCCGGCGCCACAGCCTGCGCAGTCCGGCCTTTTTGCCGGTATTCCCGATCCTACGCAGCCCGCGGCTCCCGTAGTCGAGAGCGATCAGGCCGCCGAGGTCGCAAGCCTCGACAATGCGCTCAACAACCCCGACTTTACGTCGGTGTTTGCGCCCATCGATCCGCAGGCCAGCCGCAAGAAGATGGCCAAGCAGGCCGGTGTCGAGCCCGTCATCCTCATGGAGCACGTCACCAAGATCTACCCGGCACAGCCCAACAAGCCCGCGCTCGACGACATCAACATCGAGATCTATCCTGGCGAGTTCGTCTTCTTGGTCGGTCACTCCGGCTCGGGTAAGACCACGCTGCTGTCGACGCTCAACCGCGACGTCAAGCCGACGAGCGGCCGCATTTTGGTCGCCGGCCAGGACCTCATGAAGATCAAGAACCGCAAGGTTCCGTTCTTGCGTCGCCAGATCGGTGCCGTGTTCCAGGACTTTAAGCTCCTGCCGCAGAAGACCGCCTACGAAAACGTGGCGTTTGCCCTGCAGTGCATCGGCAAGCCCAAGGGCGTCATTCGCAGCCAGGTGCCCGAGGTGCTTCGCCTGGTCGGCCTGGCCGATCAGATGGACTCTCTGCCCGATCAGCTGTCCGGTGGCGAGCAGCAGCGTGTCGCCGTTGCCCGCGCTATGGTCAACCGTCCGCCGCTGCTTATCTGCGACGAGCCCACGGGCAACCTCGACCCGGCGATTTCGCTGGGCATTATGAAGCTGCTCGAGCGCATTAACCGTACCGGCACCACCGTGATCGTCGCCACGCACGACCGCGAGATGGTCGACAGCATGCACCGTCGCGTGATCGCCCTCGAGGGCGGCCACGTAATCCGCGACCAGGAGAGGGGAGGTTACGGCAACTATGGCACCAACTAACGTGGGCTATTCGCTCAAAGAGGCTATCAGCCACTTCTTCCGTAACTGGACCACCTCGCTCGGCGCCGTCATCACGATTTTCCTTTCGCTGTTTATCATCGGCCTGTTCATTATGGGTTCCGCGATGCTGAACTCCGTGATCGGCACCGTCGAGGATCAGGTTGTCATCAACGCCTTTATTAGCGATGACGCCGATCAGGCAGACGTCCAGGCCTTTGAGGCCGAGCTCAAGACGTGGAGCAACGTCAAGTCCGTGACCTATAAGGACAAGGACGACGCGCTGGCCGAGTACACGAGCAAGATGTCGGGCAACGCCGACGCCACCATGAACGCGCTCGACGGCCAGAACCCGCTGCCCGCCTCGTTTGCGATCGAGATGGACGATCCGTCTCAGGTCGAGAGCACGGCCAAGAAGCTCAAGAAGAACGCCGACTTCCAAAAGATCGCGGACGACGGCGACGTCAACGCGAGCGTGCTGTATGGCCAGGAGGAAGTGAGCCGCCTGTTCCAGGTGACCAACTACATCCGTATCGCCGCCGTGGTGCTCGTCGGTCTGCTGACCTTTATCGCGTTCATCTTTATCAACAACACGATTCGCCTGTCCATTACGGCGCGTCGTCGCGAGATTGCGATTATGCGCCTGGTGGGCGCCAGCAACGGCTTCATCCGCGGACCGTTCATTACCGAGGGTGTGCTGCAGGCCATTCTGGGCTCGCTGCTTTCCATCGGTGTTTTGGAGCTGCTGCGCAATCTGATGGTTCCTCGCCTGCAGGAGAGTGTCGGCTGGATGTCGTTTGCGCTGCCGATGCAGTACTACCTGGTGACCTACGCCGCGCTGATTCTTGTCGGCGTCATTATCGGTCTCTTTGGTTCTGCCATCGCCATGCGCCGCTACCTGCGCGTGTAGGCATGCTTGGAATTCGTTCCTTCCAACGGGTCGTTCCTTTTGGGACGGCCCGTTTTTTGATCCCTTGGGGACGGAGGAAAACGGATCACTTAGGGGGTCGGTCGATTCGAGTGATCCGCAATCCTGCCGTCCCCTAGGGATCATTTGGGTAGACTCTTGGGGTGTAAACGGCTATCGATAGTAAGGAGGCGCCATGGGGCGCAATAACAAGCATAAGCGTGGAGCTCGCAATAAGCGTGGGCCGGTGCGCAGCGAGCGTCGTCCGAGCCTGACTGGCCGCGTGCAGCTCCATGAGCACAGTGCCTATGTCATAACCGAGAACGGCGACTACAAGGTCATGGGCCGCGGCAAGCGCGAGATCATGGATGGCGATACCGTTGCCGTGAGCATTAAGAACAGCCCGCATGGTGAACGTCGCGCCGTGATTGAAGGCGTCGTCGAACGTGCCGCCATCAGCGTGGTGGGTACGTATCAGATGGCCGGCCCGCTTGGCGTGATCGAGCCGCTCGATTCGCGCCTGAAGGCTGACTTCTTTATTTTGCCCGAGGACACTTCGGCGGAGCGCCTGGGCGTGCGCCCTGGCGATGTCGTCGTCGCGCGCATATTGACCTACCCGACGCGCTTGGAGTCGGGAACGGTGACTCTTGAGCGCCGCATCGGCGGTGACGATGCGCCCGATCTGGGCGTCCAATACGTTATGGCACGCTATGGCTATACCGACAGCTATCCCGAGGCGGCGCTGGCAGAGGCAGAGGCGCTTTCGCTCGATGTGACTGCAGCGCTTAAAGACCCGCTTCGTCGTGACCTGCGCGATCGCTTTGTCATCACCATCGACCCGGTTGATGCGCGCGACTTTGACGATGCCATCTCGCTCGAGCGCACGCCCGAGGGTGGCTATAAGCTGGGCGTGCATATTGCCGATGTTTCGCATTATGTTGCCTGGGATGGGCATATCGACCTGGAGGCCCGCCATCGCACGACGTCGGTCTACCTTGCCGACCGTGTGCTCCCCATGCTGCCCGAGCGCCTGTCTAATGACTTGTGTTCCCTGCGCCCCGATGAGGATCGCCTGGCGTTTACCGTCGACATCGAGCTCGACGCGCAGGGCCGTGTGCGCCATTACGATCCCTATCCCAGTGTGATTCGTTCGCGTGTGCGTATGGACTACGACGGCGCCGAGACGCTGCTGGTGCGCGCCGGCGCTGTTGAGTATTCCGTGTTGGAGGGCGCTGCGGAGGATGTCGCTGCGGCTGAAGCCTCGCGCGAGGAAGCACTTGAGCGCGGGCTTGCGTGCGAGGACACCGCTCGCAGCTGTAACGTAGACCTGGCCGATTTCCTGGTCGCCGCAAACGAACTCGCGGAGCTTCGGCGTCGCATACGTCGCGCACGCGGTTCGGTCGACTTTGATACGGCCGAGATTCGCGCGCTGCTGGACGAGGACGGCGTGCCCGTACGGATTGTGGCACGCGAACGCTCCTGCGCAACCTCGCTTATCGAGGAGGCAATGCTGCTGGCTAACGAGTGCGTTGCCGAGTGGCTGGCCGACCGCGATATCGAGGCATGCTATCGCGTGCACGATGACCCCAGTCCCGACAGTCTGCACGGTGCTGCTGTGGCGCTGGCGCAGCTCGGTATCATCGATGATCGCCGCGCGGCGGGCATTGCTCTGGGAAATCCCGACGAGTTACAGGCGACGGTTGATGCCGCTGCCGGCACGGCTAACGCGCCGCTCGTCAACACGCTTCTTTTGCGCAGCATGCAGCGTGCGTTGTACAAGCCGCGCAACGAGGGTCACTTTGCGCTCGCCGCGCCGTGCTACTGCCACTTTACAAGCCCCATTCGCCGTTATCCCGATCTGGTGGTGCATCGCGTGCTCAAGCTGCAGCTGGCATACGAGCAGCTGGGCGGAAAAGACGCCTTAGTGCGTACGCCGAGGTTGATCGGAAAAGGCAGAGAGTCGCTTCCGCGCATCCTGCCGCAAATCTGCCGCGCGTGCAGCGACGCCGAGCGTGCGGCCGACGCTGCCAGCCATGCGACGCAAAAAATCAAGATTGCGCAGTACTACGAGGACCGCCTGGGCGAGCGCTATGCCGGAACGGTCTCGTGGGTCAGCAACATGGGATTATTCGTGCGTCTCGATTTGACGCAGGTTGAGGGGCTGGTTTCCATTAAGAGCCTGGGTAACGAGTGGTTTGAGTTTGACGAGGACGCGCTCACGTTGACGGGTGCCGACACGGGGCGTCGTTTTGAGTTGGGACAGCGCGTGATTATCGAGGTCTCGCGCGTCAACACTACTCGCGGACATTTGGACTTTAAGCTCATTCATTAACCGGCACGCAGTGAGTATCGACAAAGCGTAGAGGGCGGTCTTTCGGGGCCGCCCTCTTTGCGTGTCTCTTAATTGCCCTGCCATGATCTCGGCAGCTTCTTCATATGCTTTTGGGAGATAGGACCTACCAAAACAAACCTGTCCCTTTTTGGCAGGTTTACGAGAAAGCGGGGATGTTGTGGCAACGGTATATGGGTATGCGCGGGTGAGCTCGCGCGATCAAAATTTGAATCGCCAGTTGGATGCGCTGAGCGCCTATGGCGTGGAGGCGGCGAATGTTTTTGCCGACCGTGCGAGCGGTAAGGACTTTGATCGCCCGCGGTATCGGGAGCTGCTTCATACCTTGGCTTCCGGCGACGTGTTGGCGGTGCTTTCCATCGATCGGCTGGGTCGAAACTACAGCGAGATACTCGAGGAATGGCGTCGTATAACCAAGGAACTTGGTGCGGCCATTGTTGTGCTGGACATGCCGTTGCTCGATACGCGTGCGAGAGATTGCGGCGGATCGGATGTGACCAGCACGCTGATCGCCGATATCGTTTTGCAGTTGTTGAGTTACGTGGCGCAGGTGGAACGAGAGAACATCCACCGTCGTCAGGCGGAGGGAATCGCGGCGGCGCGGGCGCGCGGCGTGCGTTTTGGTCGACCCCGCAAGCCGTGCCCTCCGCAATTTGAACGAGTGCGCGATATCTATGAGGCGGGCAATATTACCCGGAGTCAGGCGGCAAAGCGTTTAGGTGTGTGCGTGGGGACCTTCGATCGCTGGATGCGCGAGACGGAGTAGGGACACCGCAGCCATCTGGCGCCTTGTTTTGAACATTTGGGATTCCGCTATGGCGACGGTGACATTTGGGGGTACACTCGCTGCTGCTCAATAACAGACGGAGGTTAGCCCTTGGCGCGCGCGAAGCATATAGTCGGATGGATATCGGTTGTCCTGCTTGTCGTGACGCTGGCGAGTATTTGGATGCTGACGGAGCAGAGCGTGGAGCAGACATCGTCGCTCAGCGAGTCTACCGCGCACGTGGTGGAGGGGCAAAGCGCCAGCGTGCAGCCCGAGACTGCGGGGGAGACCCAGGCGGTAGATGCCGCTGGGGATGCGGGCTCAGCGGCTACCGTCGCCCATCCCGATCCGATTGCCCCCGTTCGCATGTGGATGGGCATCAACATCCGTCGTGTCGCCCATACCGTAGAGTTCTTCTTTGTTGGGCTGTTTGCCTCGTCGGCGGCGGTGTGCTTGGATAAGCGCATGTTGCTCACCCGATTGCGGTGTGTGCCCGTCCTGGCCTTTTGCGCCGTATGCTCCGTCGGGGACCAGGTGCATAAGATTTTTGTTCCCGGAAGGCATTTCGACGTTATCGACTTAGGCTTTGATGCCGCGGGTTACGTTGTCGCCATGCTGCTGGTGCTGCTGGTGTCAGTGCTGGTTCAGCGCGCGACCTGTCCCATTGGCGCCCATGCGAGACGTTAACCTCAAGATGGAAAACCACGACCGCCTGCACGTCGGCGCTGGCTACAATATCGGCATCGGTCGCAGATGGCCATCGATGCGCTGTTTGCCAGACACTTGTCTTTTCTAAGAAGGGAATCCCCATGACCGTACTGTTTGTTGAATATCCCAAATGCTCGACGTGTAAAAAGGCCAAGGCCTGGTTGGACGAGCATGGGGTTGAGTACATCGATCGCGATATTGTTACAGACAATCCTTCGGCTGGGGAGCTTGCGACCTGGATTGCGCGTTCGGGGCTGCCGGTGCGTCGCTTCTTTAATTCGTCGGGCATGAAGTATCGAGAGCTTGGCCTGAAGGCGCGTCTGGACGCGGGGATGACGGATCAGGAATGTTACGAGCTGTTGGCGACCGACGGCATGCTGGTTAAGCGTCCGCTGCTGGTGGGCGATGACTTTGCGATTCCAGGCTTTAAGGAAGCAACCTGGGCCGAGGCGCTGCTGTAACAACTGCGGAAAGCGTGTTTCGTTCTGAGCGCAAATTCTGGGATGCGCTTTCCGCCGGCAGGTTCGCTCCGGTCAGTCCTCGAACTGTGCCCACTTATGCGGGTCGTAGATCTTTACCTGTTTGTTGGGCTTGCCGCTCCAGTACTCTTCGTCCATAAAGGGTAGATATGCCTGAATGCCGGGGCAGATGAACGGGATTCGCTGTGCTTGCAAACGGTCGCGTTGGCGTTGCTCCAAATGGGTCTCCGAAATCACGACGGGAATACCGGATAGCTCCACGAGGCTTGCCTGAACTCGCTTGAGGTCGGGTAGCGCCGCGTGCCATGCCATTCGCATCATCAAAAATGAGGCGCCGCGATACGTTGCCTGCATGACTGTGATGGCGGGTCGTAGCGTGGGATGAATTTTGTGCCGATCTGGCCAAGGGATAGCAGTTATCTCGAGGCCGAGGGTCTCCCATAGGTAATCAAGCTCATCATCCATGTCGCCTCGATATCCGCGCGATAATTGGTGTCCTGATTGTGTCACTATTGACGGCGACCAGGATGCAACAATCTGCCAACGGTGGCTATGGTGCGCTTGCGGGATTTTGACCCCTTGCATGCGGTTTGGCTTCACAGGTCCTTCATGGGTCGGGGCAAATTGGCCGATTTTCAAAAAAGTTAAAAATGGGGCTTGCGCCGCCGTAGAACTTCCCGTATATTTCTTTCTTGCGCAAAGGCACAGCCGAGCGCAGCGATGCAGTCATTGGGATGTCGTCTAATGGCAGGACAGCGGATTCTGGTTCCGTCAATGGGGGTTCGACTCCCTCCATCCCAGCCATTGCATTTGCTACATATGGCCCGTTCGTCTAGCGGTTTAGGACGCCGCCCTCTCAAGGCGGAGATCACCAGTTCGAATCTGGTACGGGCTACCACAAAATGAACGCCCGGGCCTCGCAAGAGACCCGGGTTTTGTGTATACGCCGAATGTGTGGAATGAGCCGCGTTTCACCCGGACCGAGGAGTTGCCATGGACCTGCCCATCAGCCTACAAGACATTACGTATGCAGAGAATTACCTGGCGCAGGGAGACTTGGCCACGGCGACGCCGCTGTTGGAACGTCTGGTTGAGCTCGCCGAGGAGTATATCGATGCCGAGTGCAAGACGGAGGAGAACCGCCAGTACTTTAGCTTCGATAGCAAGTTTGAGCGTCTGGCCTACCGTCGTGTGGAAAAAGATCCGCGCGAGCTGGTGCAGGTCGAGGTGCCCTTTGATCGCCTGTATTCCGACATGGCGTTTGCCTACATTCGCCAGCAGGATTATGTGAGTGCTCGCAACGCCTTGATGCAAGCCGTGCGCTGGGACCCCATGAACTGCAACTACCGCCTGGATCTTGCCGAGCTATTCCGCGCCCTCGAGGACAAGCAGGAGTGGGCTTCGCTTTCGTTTTCGGTGCTAGAGCGTGCGAGCGACGGCAAGTGCGCCGCCCGCGCCTACGCCAACTTGGGCCAGTACTTTTTGGAGCCCGAGACCGAGAACGTCTCTGCGGCCGTGGGTTGCGCACGTCTGGCGCTGTGCTTAGCGCCTGGCGATGCGCATACGACGCGCCTGCTCAACAAGATTCATGCTGCCTATCCCGATGCCGCCGAGGAGAGCGACGAGCACGTGATGGGCGAGCTGGCGTTGCAGGGCGTACCGACCTCGCCTTCGGCCGAGATTGCCATTTGCCTGATTATGTGTGCGACCGACGCTGCGAGCGACGGTGATAAGCAGGAGGCTACGCGCCTGACGGTCCGTGCCCGCGATCTGGTGGGCGAGGAGGCATGCGCGGCGATCATTAAGCTGGTACGCGAGAGCGATGCCGAGCTCAACGCCGAGCGCAAGGCAAAGCGCGCAGGCGACGACAAGGGAGCCGACGGCGTCAAGGAGGCCGGCGATGCCCAGTAAGCGCGAACGCAAGCTCATTTCCAAGAATCGCTCGGCGCATCACGAGTACTTTATCGACGAGACGTTCGAATGTGGCATTGAACTGAGCGGTACCGAGGTCAAGTCGATTCGCGAGCGCGCCTGTCAGATCACTGACACTTTTGCGCTGATTCGCGGCGGCGAGTGCTGGCTGGTGGGGTTGCATATTCACCCTTACAGCCATGGTGGCGTGTGGAACCGTGATCCCGATCGCCGGCGCCGCCTGCTGCTGCATCGCAAGGAGATCGATTTTCTTGACGGCAAACTGCGCAACCGCGGCTATGCGCTGGTGCCGTTGGAGCTCTACTTTAATACCGACGGCCGCGTAAAGCTGCTGCTGGGCCTGGGCCGCGGCAAAAAGCTCTACGACAAGCGCGAAGACATGGCAAAACGCGACGTCCAGCGCGAGATCGATCGTGCGCTTAAGGAGCGCAACCGCTAGGCACATGACTTGCGGGGAGGTGGCCTACTGCGATTGTCCCGCCTCCCTAACTGTTTTGACACATGTGTCTCAAAGGCGGCGTCCGTTATGGGCGTCGCCTTTTTTGTGGGTACATACATCCATGAGGTTCAATCCCGGGTTAGGGGAGTGGTCGTTATGGACAAAACTGCGTTCTTTACGATGCCGAGTGGCCTGTATGTGGTGAGTGCTGCGGCCGACGGGCTGCGTGCCAGCTGCGTCATCAACACGGCGGTGCAGGTGACGTCCACGCCGCCGCGCATCTCGGTTGCCGTGAATAAGGAAAATGTCACGTCTGGTGTTATCTCGTCTGCCAAGGCCTTTGCGCTGACCGTGATCGATCAGACGGCCGATATGCTCTACATTGGCAACTTTGGATTCCGTACTAGCAGCGACTATGACAAATTTGCCAAGTACGAGACGCGCGACCCCGCGCTGGGCATGCCCTATGTTCCCGAGCATGCGGCAGCCTTGTTTAGCTGCCGTTTGATTGACACTGTTGACGTGGGCACGCATCTACTGTTTATCGGCGAGGTCGAGGATGCCGAGCGCCTGAGCGACGAGACGCCGCTCACCTACGATTACTACCATAAGGTCCTGAAGGGCAAGACGCCTCCGAAGGCGTCCTCGTATCAAGGCTAGAAATGTTTTAAAAATACTTGCATTATATTATTGAGAATATATACTAATAAGCAAGTACACCAGCAGTCACGTTCGAGAGGAGAACATCATGGCTGAGGAAAAGAAGACGTATAAGTTCGTGTGCATCGTTTGCGGTTATGAGGTTGAGGTCGACACGCCCGAGCTGCCCGAGGATTACGTGTGCCCGGTCTGCGGCGTCGGTCCCGATCAGTTTGAGCTCGTCGAGGAGTAACTCGCAGGCACACGACTTGCAGCAACACATAGCTCTGTCCAAGGGCCCCGGTCGGATATCCCGGCCGGGGCCCTTTTCCTCCGTCCCCAAGGGATCACGGCTGCTGTTAGCCGATCCTGCCTGTCGTGAATCCGGCCGACCTTTGGTCTTAATCTGTAACATCTAACGGCTCAAAACGGGTCTTCCTGTTACAGATTGAGACAAAAGGTTGGAGCTGAAGAAATGTCTCGATCTGTAACATCTAGAAGTGGAAATTGGGCCCACTTGTTACATATCGAGACAAACCAAAACCGTCCGGCAGAAGATCTCAATCTGTAACATCTAGCAGTCAAAACGGGGTCTACGTGTTACAGATTGAGACAAACGGAGCTGTCCCTCGGAATGATCTCGATCTGTAACATCTAGACATCAAAAGCGTGTCTATCTGTTACAGATCGAGACGTTTGCCTGGGTAGGTGCCCCGCCCCATTACATCCCTGTCAACAACACGACATCGAGAATCGTCACGATGGCACCGATCCCCACGAGCAACGCGTTGAGCGGGCGCGAGTTGGCGTATTTGCCCATGACGCGGGGCGAACTGGTGAGTCGTATGAGCACAAAGACCGTAATCGGCAGCTGAAGCGACAGCAGTGCCTGACTCCAAATGAGACCCTCAAAAGGATTCGGGACGACCAGGCACACCGCCACTGCGCCGACGAAACAGGCCGCCACCCCGATCGAGGAATGTCGGTCGTGGATGTCGTATTCCTCGTCGAACATGCCCGCGGTGATGGTGCCCGCCGCCATGCCCGCCGTCACGCTACTCGATATGCCCGCAAACAGCAGTGCCACCGCAAAGATGATTGAGCTTGCCGGGCCCAGAATGGGGGAGAGCGTGGCCGCTGCGACCGCGAGGTCGTCTACGACAATGCCGTGCGCAAAGAAGGTCGTTGCGGCCAGGATGACCATGGCCGAGTTGATTGCCCAGCCCACGCCCATCGAAAAGAGCGTGTCGAAGAGCTCGTAGCGCAGACGTTCTTCGATAACTCGCTCGCCTTGGCCTTCGAAGTGCATGGATTGGATGACTTCGGAGTGCAGGAAGAGGTTGTGGGGCATAACGACCGCGCCTAGGACGCTTACGATAATCGCGGCCGAGCCGGTGGGCATACTGGGTGTGATCCAGCTTGTGGCGGCTTGCGGCCAGTCGACCTTGACTAGTGCAAGCTCGGCTAAAAACGAGAGTCCCACCACGCCCACGAAGGCGATGATCCATCGCTCGGCGCGTTTGTAGGAGCTTGTCATGAGCATGGCAATCGATACTGCCGCGACGATGATGCAGCCGGCGCGTACGGGCAGGCCAAAGAGCATTTGAAGCGCGATCGCACCGCCCAGGACTTCGGCCATGGCGGTGGCGATGGTCGCGAGATAGGCACTGGCGAGCACCGTGCGCCCAACGAAGCGGGGGAGATAACGTGTCGTGGCCTCGGCAAGACACATGCCCGTGGCGATGCCCAGGTGTGCCGCGTTGTGCTGCAACACGATGAGCATAATCGTCGACAGCGTGACGATCCACAGCAGCGCGTAGCCAAACTGCGAGCCCGCGGCCATATTGGAGGCCCAATTGCCCGGGTCGATAAAGCCGACGGTGACGAGCAGCCCGGGGCCGATATGCCGTGCGATGTCTAGGCCTCCGTGACCGCCGGTGCGCCGGGAACCAAAGTGTTGTTTGAGATGGTTGAGCATGGTGCGCTCCTGCGTGCCGTTTGCTTGACGCCGCAAAGGATACCCGTTTTAGGCTCAAAAGTTAACTAAAACTAACAAAATTGCTGTATTTGAATAGGATGGTGAAAGGGGACTGCCGAAATGTCTTGATCTGTAACAACTAGGGATGGAAATTGGGCCTAGGTGTTACAGATCAAGACAGGAAGAAATGGTCCTATGGAATATCTCGATCTGTAACAGCTGACCGCCAAAACCGGTCCTTCGTGTTACAGATTGAGACATTCGGAACCGTCTCTCGAAAACATCTCAATCTGTAACAGTTAGTCGTCGAAATTGGGTCTTCCTGTTACAGATCGAGATGTTTGAAGCGGCGAGCTTACAGGCCGAACTTGGGGCCTATGTTGTCGCCCTTGAGGTCGGTGGTGTCCACTCGCAGGGCGCGCGTTACGCGATTGTTTCGAAACGGGCGGGAAACACAACGGGCCGGCGATGCTCCTAGTATGCCTATTCAACTGACTGTCTAATATCTAGGGGAGGATCGCGATGCAGGCAGATTCCGCTCAGCAGCAGGGCCTTTATCGCCCCGAATTCGACCACGACGCATGTGGCATCGGCGCGCTTGCCGATATCAACGGTGAGCGCCATCACCAGATTCTGGACGATGCGCTGTCCATTCTGGTCAACTTGGAGCACCGCGGCGGCACGGGACTCGAGAAGAACACTGGCGACGGCGCTGGCATCCTGTTCCAGGTTCCGCATCACTTTTTCCGTAAAGAGGCTCAAAAGTGCGGCCAGATTCTGCCGGCAGAGGGCGACTATGGCGTGGCCATGCTGTTCTTTCCGCAGGACGACAAGGGCGTAGAGGATGCCCGCCGCGTGTTTGAGGAGGGCTGCGCCGAGGCCGACGTGCCGCTGCTCTTTTGGCGCGAGGTGCCGGTCGACCCGCACGACCTGGGCGAGACGGCCCGCGCCTGCATGCCCACTATCCTGCAGGTCTTCCTGGGCCGTCCGGACGACACGCCCGCCGGCGATGCCTTCGAGCGCCGCCTGTACGTGTGCCGCCGCACCATCGAAAAGAAGGCCGACGCCGAGTTTGCCCTGCGCGACAAGATCTTCTACGTGTGCTCCATGAGCTCGCGCACCATCGTGTACAAGGGCATGCTGGTCGCCACGCAGATGCGCCGCTTCTTCATCGACCTCAACGACGCCGCCGTCAAGACGGCCGTGGCGCTCGTCCACTCGCGCTACTCCACCAACACCACGCCCAGCTGGGAGCGCGCGCACCCCAACCGCTTTATCATCCACAACGGCGAGATCAATACCCTCAAGGGCAACGTCAACTGGATCCGCGCCCGCGAGCCCAACCTGTACAGCCCCGTGCTGCAGCATGATCTTGAGCGCGTGATGCCCATCATCAACCGCGAGGGTTCCGACTCCGCGATTCTGGACAACGTGCTCGAGTTCTTGGTCATGAACGGTCGTCCGCTCACGCGTGCCGCGTCCATGTTGCTGCCCGAGCCGTGGGACCACAACGACAGCCTGAGTGAGGAACGCCGCGCCTACGACGCTTACCAGTCCATGCTCATGGAGCCGTGGGACGGCCCGGCCGCCATCGCCTTTACCGACGGCCGCACGCTGGGCGCCGCCCTCGACCGCAACGGTCTGCGCCCCGCCCGCTACTATGTGACGCGCGACGGTCGCTTTATGCTGGCAAGCGAGGTGGGCACCATCGAGGTAAGCCCCGAGAACATCCTGACGAGCGGCTGTCTGGGGCCGGGCCAGATGCTCGAGGTCGATTTTGCCCGCGGCCGCGTCATCTACAACGACGAGCTGCGCGCCCGCTATGCCAAGGAAAAGCCTTACCGCGACTGGATTGCCGAGGAGACGCTGACCGTTGACGCGCTTGATGAGCCCGTTGCGACAACGCCCGCCGAGGACGCCGAGGTACCCGTCGCCGTGCGTATGGCCAAGCTCGGCTACCACTGGGATGACGTTGACGAGGTCGTGCGTCCCATGGCCCAGCAGGGCAAGGCGCCGCTCGCCTCGATGGGCATCGACGCGCCGCTGGCTTGCCTGTCCAAGAAGACGCGCTCGTTCTTTGACTACTTCTATCAACTATTCGCTCAGGTCACGAACCCGCCCATCGACGCCCTTCGCGAGCATATGGTCACCTCGACCACGCTCTATCTGGGCAACCACGGCAACCTGCTCGAGGATTCCCGCACGGCCTGCCAGCTGGTGCGCTTGGAGCGCCCGTTGCTCAACGAGGAAGAGTTTGACCGCATCTGCGCCATCGACCGCGTGGGCTTTAAGACTCGCCGCTTCCGTGCCGTCTACCGCCGCGACGCCGGCGAGGGCGCACTGCAGGCTGCGCTCAAGCAGCTTGCCGAGGACGTTGAGGCTGCGGTCCGCGACGGCGTGAACATCGTGGTGTTGAGCGATCGTGCCGCTGCGGGCGAGGTGCCCGTGCCGTCGCTGCTCGCTGTGGGCTGCGTGCACAACCACCTGATCCGCGCCGGCGTGCGTACCTTTGCCGACATCGTGGTGGAGTGCGGCGACGCCGTGTCCCCGCATGACTTTGCGGCACTGGTGGGCTACTCTGCGAGTGGCATCTATCCGTACAACGCACATGCGTGCATCCGAGATCTGGCTGCACGCGGCGACCTGGACGTGACGGCCGAGCAGGGCATCGCCAACTACAACAAGGCTGCGACGGCGGGCATCGTCTCCATCATGTCCAAGATGGGCATCTCCACGGTGCAGAGCTACCACTCTGCGCAGATCTTCGAGGCCGTGGGCTTTACGCCGGAGTTCGTCAACGCGTACTTTGCCGGCGCGGTGAGCCGTGTAGGCGGTATGGGTGTCGAGGACGTTGAACGCGAGCAAAACGAGCGCTACGACGCCGCGCTCGCCATCCTTAAGAGTCCGGCTCCCGATCAGCTGCCCACACTGGGCCTGACCAAGTGGCGCCCGCTCGGCGGCGAGGATCACCTGATCGATCCGCAGACCGTCTACTTGCTGCAGACCGCCTGCCGTGAGGACAGCTACGACACCTTTAAGGAGTACAGCGCCCGCCTGCACCGCACCGGCCGTGCCGTGCGCCTGCGCGACTTGCTCGACTTTGATGCCAGTGGCCACACGCCGGTTTCGCTCGACGAGGTGGAGCCCGCGCTCAACATCGTCCGCCGCTTTAACACCGGCGCCATGTCGTACGGCTCCATCAGCAAAGAGGCGCACGAGTGCATGGCTATCGCCATGAACCGCCTGCATGGCCGTTCCAACTCGGGCGAGGGCGGCGAGGATCCGCGTCGCGAGACCCCGCTGGCCAACGGCGACTCCAAGAACTCAGCGATCAAGCAGGTGGCAAGTGCGCGCTTTGGCGTGACGAGCCGCTATCTTTGCAGCGCCTTTGAGATTCAGATCAAGATGGCCCAGGGTGCCAAGCCCGGCGAGGGTGGCCACCTGCCCGGCAAGAAGGTCTACCCCTGGATCGCCGAGGTCCGTCAGTCCACGCCTGGCATCGGCCTGATCTCGCCTCCGCCGCACCACGACATCTACTCCATCGAGGACCTGGCGGAGCTTATCTTCGATCTTAAGAACGCCAACCCCGGTGCGCGCGTGTCGGTCAAGCTGGTCAGCGAGGCCGGCGTCGGCACCATTGCTACCGGCGTGGCCAAGGGTGCCGCCGACAAGATTTTGATCAGCGGCCATAACGGCGGCTCGGGTGCCGCGGCGCGCGATTCCATTTGGCACGCCGGTCTGCCGTTGGAGCTCGGCCTTGCCGAGGCCCAGCAGACGTTGCTGCAAAACGGCCTGCGCTCCCGCGTGGTGCTCGAGGCCGACGGCAAGCTCATGGACGGCACCGATGTTGCCGTCGCCTGCTTGCTGGGCGCCGAGGAGTTTGGCTTTGCAACCATGCCGCTCATCTCCATGGGCTGCCTCATGCAGCGCGACTGCCAGCAGGATACCTGCCCGGCCGGCATCGCGACGCAAAACTGCCGTCTGCGTCACGGCTTCCGCGGTAAGCCCGAGCACGTTGAGCACTTTATGCTCTTTGTTGCCGAGCAGCTGCGCGAGGTCATGGCGACCCTGGGCTTCCGCACCGTCGACGAGATGGTCGGCCATCCCGAGTGCCTGCGCCAGATCGAGGTGCCGGGCAACCGCAAGGCCAACCTGCTCGATCTGTCGCCCGTGCTGGCGAGCGCGACCTGCGAGTTCGGTGCCCATATCCCGGGTGCCGACGGTCGCCACTTCCTCCCGCAGATGGCCGCGGACAGCGAGCTCGACAAGACGCTCGACTCCACGTTGTTCGTGCCCTATACGGCCGATGCCCGTGCGCACCTGCGTCCGATTCGCTTCCGCGCCGATATCGCCAACGTCAACCGCTGCGTGGGCACCATCCTGGGCAACGCGGTGACCAAGGCACATCCCGAGGGCCTGCCCGCCGGCTCCATCACCATCGATTGCGATGGTTCGGCCGGTCAGAGCTTTGGCGCCTTCCTGCCGCGCGGCATTACGCTCAACGTGTGCGGCGACGCCAACGACTACTTTGGCAAGGGCCTTTCGGGTGGCGAGGTGTCGGTGCGCCCCAACCCGCATGCGACCTACAAGTTCGACGAGAACATCATCGTGGGCAACGTTGCGTTCTTTGGCGCCACGAGCGGCCGCGGCTTCATTAACGGTCTTGCCGGCCAGCGTTTTGCCGTGCGCAACTCCGGCGCCACCGTGGTAGTCGAGGGCTGCGGCAACCATGGCTGCGAGTACATGACGGGCGGTCTGGCGCTCATCCTGGGCGAGGTCGGGCAGAACTTCGCCGCCGGCATGACGGGTGGCGTGGCCTATGTCTTTGACCAGTACGGTACGCTCGATGCCCGTGTGAACCACGAGAGCGTTGAGCTCAAGGCCCCGACGGCCGGCGAGCTGGCGCAGATTCGAGAACTCATCCAGGAGCACGTGGACGCGACGCAGAGCCCGCGCGGCATTAAGCTGCTCTACAGCTTTGAGACGATGAGCAAGCACTTTGTGAAGGTCATTCCGACCGAGTACGAGCGCGTGCTGGCGATTGTCGCTGCGGGCGAGGCTGCCGGCAAGACGCATGCGCAGGCAGAGGAGCTGGCGTTTGACATTGTGACCGGTCGCGCGAGCGCCGCGGATGTCGCTCGCTTTGATGTCGCGGGCGGTGCCGCGGACGCTGCGTCCGTGGCTGCCAGCTCTGTTGCTTCGACCAAGAAGGAGGCGTAAGTGCCATGGGTAAGCCCGGTGCTTTTCTTGATATCGATCGCGTGACCCACGAGCTTCGCCCCGTGGAGGAGCGCAGCCATGATTTTGACCCGCTGTACGTGGAGCTCGATGACGACGCGCGCCGTGCCCAGGCGAGCCGCTGCATGATGTGCGGCGTGGCGTTTTGCCAGATGGGCGCGAGCTTTGGCAAGGCGCGCCCGAGCGGCTGTCCGCTGCACAACCTGAATCCCGAGTGGAATGAGCTGGTGTACCGCGGCCGTTGGGACGAGGCTGCCGAGCGCCTGTCGCTCACCTCGCCCATGCCCGAGTTTACGAGCCGTGTGTGCCCGGCGCTGTGCGAGGCCGCGTGCAACTTGGGATCGGTCGACGGCCAGCCCACGACGATTCACGATAACGAGCGCGCAATCAGCGACCACGAATGGGCAAACGGTGGCCCGCGTCGCTTTGAGCCGGCGGGGGAGGACGCGCCCTCGGTCGCCGTGGTTGGTTCTGGCCCGGCTGGCCTGGTGGCTGCATGGGAGCTTGCGCGTCGCGGTGCCCGCGTGACGGTGTTTGAGCGTGACGTCCGCCCGGGCGGCCTGCTCATGTACGGCATTCCCAACATGAAGCTCGAGAAGTCTGTGGTCGAGCGTCGCGTGGCGCTCATGCGCGAGCTGGGTATCGTCTTTGAGCTGGGCACTGACGCTACGAACCCTGCGGTGGCGGCCAAGCTCAATGGTTTTGACGCTGTCGTGGTGGCAGCTGGTGCCCGTGCCCCGCGCGGGCTTTCGGCTGCGAACATTGACGCTCCCGGCGTGGTGTATGCCGTGGACTACCTGACGGCTTCGACCGTCTCGGTGCTCGATGGCGGCGAGCCCGCAGTGAACGCGCGCGGCCTGGACGTTGTGGTCATTGGCGGCGGCGATACCGGCAACGACTGCGTGGGTACCGCGGTGCGCCAGGGCGCGCGCAGCGTGCGCCAGTTTGAGTTTTTGCCGGCCGCGCCTGATGCGCGCGCAGCGAGCAACCCCTGGCCGCAGTGGCCCAACGTTAAGAAGACCGATTACGGCCAGCAGGAGGCCATCGCTGCCATGGGCGGCGAGATGCGTGCCTGGGGTGTGGATACGCTCGAGGTGCTGCTGGACAAGAAGGGCGCGGCCGCGGGCCTGCGCGTGGTCGACCTGGATTGGTCGGCCGGCAAGCCCGAACGCATTGCGGGCTCCGAGCGCGAAGTGCCGGCGCAGCTGGTGCTCATCGCCTGCGGCTTTACGGGTCCGGAGCACAGCGTGTTCGATGCGGTGAGCGTACCTGTTGCCACCGCTGGTCGTCCGCTGCCGGTGATGGCTTCCGAGGGCTCGCACCTTGCGGTCCGCGTGGATGGCGTTGCTGCGGATGCCGCGCCGGTGTATGTGGCCGGCGACGCCCGCAACGGCAGCTCGCTCGTGGTGAGCGCCATGGCGGACTCCCTGGCCTGCGCGGCCGAGGTTGCCGAGACCTTGGGGCTGTAAGGTAGCCATTCAAGAGTGTCCCCAACGACTAGTCATTGGGGACACTCTATTTTGCCTAGTCGCCGGGGACACTCTTGACGTCTGACCGCTCATTTGCTGACGTGCGGACTCGCGGTACCTTGCTGTTTTCGTGATGGCTGTGGCTGGCAAGCTCAAAATCTCTGCTTATTTGCCTATGTTTAACTGGGGTTTTGTTTCGGTATAACGTATCGGTCAAGCGTTCCGTCAAGTATTCGGTCAGTATCTGGTTTGCAACCCGATGCTCATTTCGCCCGCGCTGGCGGCGACCGCGAGCCCTCCTCGTAAGCTCAAATTGAGGTTCATCAGTTTGAGGAGGATGCCATGGCTGATCATGTTTTGGACCGGGGACGTCTGGCCGAGGCCGTCGGTGACGATATTGCCGACATGGCCCAGTTTTGGATGCTGCGAAAGTTCCAGTTTTTGGAGTCGGCGCGCACACAGTTCGAAGTGATAGTCGATCCATGGCTCAGCTATTGCGAGGAGCCCTCGCAAAACGAAATCATGGCCTATAACATGGCATTTACCGATTGGCTGCTGTTTGAGCGCCCCTATTACCACGGCAAGACGCTGCTTGGGCTGTATGTTGACGAGCCGCCGGCGTCGCTTTCGCCTGCTTCGCTCAGGCGGCTCGAACAGGTGCGCGACACGCACTATTTCTCTCGCTTTGGCATTTTGGACAAGGATCCGGCGACTGGTATGGTCGCGCTGCGCGATACGCGCACCGACCGTCGTTTTGATGTCTACGACCCACATATCGTGCAAAAAGAGCACTGGCGCGATGGTGCGATTGCGGTGCGCATCGCGTGCGTTGACGATATTTTGCTGACGGCGGGGCAGCTCTACCTCTACGACATTGCGCACCTGAGCGATACGGCGGTCGACGGGCCCGGCGCCGTTCATCCGGAAGACCTGGAAGATGGCTTCGATACCTCGTGTATCAGCTTCTTTCTGAGGCTGGTCCGCGACGTCATGGGTGCCCGGGGACGGTATGTGAAGTCGCTCAACATCTACGAACAGGAATGGGAGTAGGGTTGGGCTGTCGCAGCGCCGCCGCCTGTCTATTTGTCTCGGTCTGTAACGTCTAGAGACCGTTTGGACCCGTAGTTGTTACAGATCGAGATGAACAGGTGCAGACTCGACTGAATGTCTCGATCTGTAACAACAAGGGGCCGTTTGGCCATCTACCTGTTACAGATCAAGACGTTTTGCTGGAACGACCGAAGCATCGCTGCGCTGGTCTGTTTATCCTCACGCCCTTCTCTTCCTCCCGTTAGCCGATATGTCCGCAGTAACCCTGTCGCGCTGGGCGATAATGGACAAATGTTCATGTTAATCGTGAGGGAGGAGCTCGATATGGCGTCTGCCGATCGTTCCACGTTGTTTATCAATGCGACCGTTCTGGATGGTTCGGAACATATGGAGCCGCAGCCCGACATGGCCGTGGTCGTCGAACGCGGCGTCATCACATGGATGGGGCCGAGTGCTGTGGCGCAGGCGCCTGCAGGTGCCGAGGTCATCGACCTGGCAGGGGCGTATCTCATGCCAGGCCTCATCAATATGCATGTGCATCTGTGCGGCTCGGGCAAGCCGGTTTCGGCGGGCGATGCGGGCGCGCTGATGAAAAAGCTCGATAATCCCGTGGGGCGCGCCATCGTGCGCCACATTCTTAAGGGCAGCGCCCAACAACAGCTGGCAAGCGGCGTGACAACGGTACGTGGCGCGGGCGACCCGCTGTTTGCGGATCTTGCCGTGCGCGATGCTATCGATGCCGGCAAGTATCAAGGTCCTCGCCTGGTGGCGCCGGGAACGGGCGTTACGGTGCCGGGGGGCCATGGTGCTGGCTTGTTCGCCCAGGTGGCTAACAGTCCCGCCGAGGCGGCCGAACAGGTGCGCGACCTGTATGCGCGCGGTGCCGATGTCATTAAACTGTTCGTAACGGGCGGCGTGTTCGATGCGACTGAGGTGGGCGAGCCGGGCGTGCTGCGCATGCCGGTCGATGTCGCCGCGGCGGCGTGCAAGGCGGCGCACGATATGGGCCTTCCGGTTATGGCCCATATCGAGAGCACCGAGGGCGTGAAGGCCGCGCTTGAGGCCGGCGTTGACACGATTGAGCACGGCGCTCCGTTGACGCCCGAGATCCTGGAGCTGTACCGCGGCGCCGCGGGTACACAGCTTGAGGGGCGTGCGCCCAGCGTGACCTGCACCATCAGCCCCGCACTGCCGTTTGTATTGCTCGATCCGGAGAAGACTCATTCGACTGACACGCAAAAGAAGAACGGCGACATCGTATGCTCGGGCATTATCGAGAGTGCGCGTGCGGCGCTGGAAGCCGGTATCAAGGTAGGCCTGGGCACGGATTCGAGCTGCCCGTTCGTGACCCAGTACGACATGTGGCGCGAGGTGGCCTATTTTGCCAAGTACGTGGGCGTGAGCAATGCGTTTGCGCTGCATACGGCCACGCAGGTCAATGCCGAGCTGCTGGGCCTGGGCGGCGAGACCGGCACAATCGAGTGCGGTAAGGTCGCCGATATCCTGGTGACGCGCGAGAACCCGCTCGATGACCTGTGCGCTCTGCGTGAGCCAATGCACGTGATGTGCCGCGGTGATCTGGTGCGCAAGCTCAAGGTGAAGCGTATCCCCGAGGTTGATAACGAGCTCGACACGATTATGGCCATGCCGGCTGAGGCGCTGGCCGAGGAGCTCGCCCGCGACGGCGTAGCTTAGGCGCTGGCGCGACGGGGCGACAGCTTTATCGAATGATGTCGCCCCATGCAAAAAGCCGAGGTCTCAGTGCGAGGCCTCGGCTTTTATTTTGCCCTATGGTGTAGCGGCTAGGAGCGCGTTTCCATCTTGGCGTGGCACTTGGGGCAGGTGACGCGGATCTTGCCCTTGCCCTTGGGGACGGACAGCATCTGGCCGCAGTTGGGGCACTTGAGGTACGCCGTGGTCTTGCGGCCCTTCCACATCTTCTTGGCCGTTCGCTTGGCGCGCTCAAAGTCTTCCTTGCTGGTGCCGGCCGCGCGCGAGGCGTTGGAAGCCGCAGTCCCGCCGCCCAAGCTGGCGACGAATTTGCCCAAGCCGGGAACATTGGCAGTCGCGGCGACAAAGGTCTCGTTCTCCTTGCGACGTGCATCGATGTTTTTGGACAGGCCGCGCAGCACGCCAATTACGATGACGGCGATGGCGATCCAGCTGAGCCACTGGATGTGGGCTATCGATCCGATCATCGCGATGACGATGCCGGCAAAACCCATCACGATGGTGAGCTCGTCGGCGCCATTGCGTCCTTTCATAAAGTCATTCATGCAAATTGCCTTTCGTTCGATATGCTGCACGCCTTTATACCCGATTTAGAGCAAGGGGGACAGGTTAATCTGCACCAATGTGGTGCAAACATACCTGTCCCCGGAACACCAAGACGGTGCAAAGAAGTCTGTCCCCAATGCCCCAATTACTTGGAGAGCTTGTCGACGACGCGTTCGATCTCGGCGAGCTTGGCGGCTTTGAGGTCTTCGTCGCCCGATTCGATTGCCGAAGTCACGCAGCCCTCGATATGCGCCTTGAGCACGTCGGCGTTGATGCGCGCGAGGAGCGCCTGTGTGGCCATGAGCTGCGTGGAAATATCGACGCAATAGCGGTCCTCATCGACCATCCGCAAGATGCCGTCGATCTGGCCGCGTGCCGTCTTGAGCATGCGGGTCACCGATTTGTGGTCTGCCATCATGGCGGGTCCTCGTTTCTGGTCGATGGGGTCGAGTGCTTCTGGTAGCTGCTACGCGGCGGTCACGGACAGGGCGTGGAACTTCTCGCCGGCGGCCTCGACAGCGGCGGCGAGCTGCTCGGCGGTCACGGTGTCGGCGCACTCCACCTGGACGGTCTGGGTCTCGTGATCGGCGTCGGCGTCGGTCACCCCGGCCACGTTGAGCAGTGCCGTCTCGACGGTGGCGTCGCAGTGGCCGCACATAAGGCCGGAAGTCTTGATTGTGTATCGCATGGGTATTCCTCTCTGTTGTGTCGGCTTTCCCGGGCACCCGATCTTGACCTTCAAGTCGTCGCTCGCGTACCAAAGTACGCGTCGCTCCTCTTTCAGGTCAATCTCGGGCACCTGGAAAACCCGTTATAAATGGACTTAATGGTGAGCCTATTTTGCCACTTTAGGCTTAAAGGATTTTAGGCGCAGCGCATTGCTTACGACGCAGACGCTCGACAGGCTCATGGCCGCGGCGCCAAACATCGGCGAGAGTTGCCAACCGGTGAGGGGGAAGAACACGCCCGCGGCGAGCGGAATGCCGATGCCGTTGTAGAACAGCGCCCAGAACAGGTCTTGCTTGATGTTGCGAATCGTGGCGCGCGAAAGCTCGATGGCTCGCGCAACATCCATGAGGTCGCTGCGCATGAGCACCACATCCGCCCCTTCCTTGGCGATGTCGGCGCCGGTGCCGATCGCAAGGCCCACGTCGGCGCGCGCCAGGGCGGGGGAGTCGTTGATGCCGTCTCCCACCATGGCGACCTTGCTGCCCGCATCCTGCAACTCGCGCACGTGGCGCTCCTTGTCGGCGGGGAGGACGTCGGCGATGACCTGCTTACTGCTCAGTCCCACGCGGCGGGCGATTGCCTCGGCCGTCACGCGGTTGTCGCCGGTGAGCATGCGCACGTCGACGCCGAGCTTGCGGAGCGCGACGATGGCCTCGGCGCTCGTCTCTTTGACCTCGTCAGCCACGGCGATGGTACCGACGAGCTCGCCGTTCTTGGCAAAGAACAGCGGCGTCTTGCCTTCGGCGGCAAATTGCTCGGCAAGACCCGCGGGCACGGTAACGCCTAGCTCGTCCATCAGGCGCACGTTGCCGGCGGCAATGGCGTTTTGCCCCTCGCGTGCCGTAACGCCGCGACCGGGCACGGCGGCAAAGTCCTCGACCATGCGCGCGACTATTCCGCGTGCCTCGCACTCGGCCATAATCGCCTCGGCCAGCGGGTGCTCGCTTGAGCGCTCCAACGCGGCGGCCAGCTTGAGCAGCGCCTTTTCGCTCATGGCGGGCGAGCCGTCAGTGCGCGTGGCTACTACGATATCGGTCACGGCAGGCTTGCCGCGGGTGACCGTGCCCGTCTTATCGAGCACCACGGTGCCCACGCTGCGCAGGTTCTCCAGTGCCTCGGCGCTCTTAAACAGAATGCCCATCTCGGCGCCCTTGCCGGTGCCGACCATAATGGCGACGGGCGTGGCCAGGCCGAGCGCGCACGGACAGCTGATCACCAGCACGGCCACGGCAGAAGTGAGTGCCTCGTTCACGCTGCCGGTCAGCGCCATCCACGCCACAAAGGTCACGGCCGAGATCGTAAACACCACGGGCACGAACACGCCGGCGACCTTGTCGGCCATGCGGGCGATGGGCGCCTTGGTGGCATTGGCGTCCTCGACGAGCTGGATGATCTTGGCGAGCGACGTGTCGGCGCCCACGCGTGTGGCACGGAAGGTAAACGAGCCGGTGCGGTTGACCGTGGCGGCGTTGACGGTGTCGCCGGCGGTCTTTTCCACGGGGATGGACTCGCCGGTGAGCGCGCTCTCGTCCACGGCCGAGCTGCCCTCGAGCACCACGCCATCGACGGGGATGGACTCGCCGGGGCGCACGCGCAAGACCTGACCGGGAAGGATGCTGTCGACGTCGACGGTGGTCTCGCTGCCGTCCTCTGCCACGACGGTCGCGGTCTTGGGCGCCAGGTCGATCAGCGCCTCGATGGCGCCGCCGGTTTTGGACTTGCTGCGCGTCTCGAGGTATTTGCCCACGGTGACGAGCGACAGAATCGTGCCGGCGCTCTCAAAATAGAGGTTGTCCATGCTCGTCATCATTGCCTCGTGGACCTGACCCGCGGCTAATTGGTCGGCCATGATGAACATGGCGTAGAGCGACCAGGCGATGGAAGCGGTGGCGCCCACGGCAATAAGGGCGTCCATGGTGGGCGCGCCGTGCGCGAGCGATTTAAACCCGTTGATAAAGTACGCGTCGTTGACATAGACGATGGGGATGAGCAGGACGAGCTCGGTGAGGGCGAGCGTCATGCTGTGGGTATGGTCGGTGAAGATGCCGGGCAGCGGCCAGCCGAGCATGTGCCCCATGCCTATGTAGAACAGTGGGATAAGGAATGCGATCGAGACGATGAGGCGGGTGCGCATGGCAGAGGCGGCGGCCTCCAATTTTTTGGTGGGCGACTCCATGTGGGCGGCGCCGGACCTGGCTTGCGTGCTGCCGTTTGAGCCGGCGGCACCGGTGCCCGCATCGACGGGTGAGGCCGAGTAGCCCGCGCGGTCGACGGCGGTGCAGATATCGTCGGGGGAGACCTGCGCGGGGTCGTAGTCGACCATCATGGAACCGGCGAGTAGGTTGACCGCGACGTTCTCGACGCCGTCGAGCTTGCTCACAGCACGGTCCACGTGCGCCTGGCAGGCGGCGCATGTCATGCCGCCCACGTCGAACTTATCTTGAGCCATGGCTTCTCCTTTCCGTGATTCGGTGTTGGAATTGTTAACCTGCCGATACTATACACCCATACCCCCTGGGGGTGTGTAGTACAGAAATAATATATGAGATTTCGTTACAGATGAGGATGGATGGTTGGCCGATGGACCGTCCCAACCAACCATCTCAATCTGTAACATCTAGCAGGGAAAATGATCTCTAACTGTTACAGATTGAGACAATTGGCCCAGACTCGCCTCGTCCGCCTCGTCATCTGTGGTTTACGTGGGGGCATACGGAGTACGGGTATACTAACCGGCGGCGAATCTGCTCCATCGCTTAGAGCTGCTGCGTCTGGACGGCGCGTGATAAGGCTGCCAAAGCGATCGCCAGCGTGCTGAGCAACGTCCTCTCTGTGCGCACCCGTTTTTGTATGTATTAGCGCACTACCAAGCACGCCCGCGCGGCCGTATGCCGTGCCCATTGCGCGTGCAGATAAGGAACAACAACATATGCGTAATTCTGTATCCGACGTCACCGACGCCGAGATTCTGGACGAGGCCCGCGAGGCCATGACCCAGGCTGCCTTCGATGCCGCCGATGAGGCCAATGCTGCCCAGGCCGTCGAGTCCGCTACCGAGAGTCTGCCCGCCTTTGACGAGCTGGGCCTTTCCGACGAGATGCTCCGTGCCATCGAGAACCTGGGCTACACGGCGCCGACGCCCGTGCAGGCCGGTTCGATCCCCGTGGTGCTCGAGGGCCGCGACTTGCTTGCCGCCGCTCAGACCGGCACCGGCAAGACGGCCGCCTTTTTGCTGCCGACCATGAACAATCTGGAGCACATCGCTCCTCCCAAACCCGTGCGCGAGCGCGGCGGCCGCAACCGCCGTCGCGGTGCCAAGAAGCCCGAGGGCAACGGCCGTGGTCCCGTGATGCTCGTCATCACCCCTACGCGCGAGCTTGCCCAGCAAATCGACGAGGTCGCGAGCAAGATCGCCGACGTCACCGGCCATGTCGCCGTGACCGTCGTGGGCGGCGTGAGCTACAAGCCGCAGACCGCTGCCCTCAAGTACGGCTGCGACATCTTGGTCGCAACGCCGGGCCGTCTGGTCGATCTGATCGAGCAGGGTGCCTGCCACCTGGACGAGGTTAAGGTCCTGGTGCTCGACGAGGCCGACCGCATGCTCGACATGGGCTTTTTGCCCGCTGTTCGCCGCATTGTGCGCGAGACACCGGCCGAGCGTCAGACGCTGCTGTTCTCGGCGACCCTCGACGAGGAGGCCGTGGGTGAGATCACCGACCTGGTGAGCGACCCGGCCCGCGTGGAGATCGCGCCCGCCACGTCGACCGCCGACACCGTCGACCAGTTTGTGTTCCCGGTGTCCATCGAGGCCAAGAACAACCTGTTGCCCGAGTTCCTCAAAAAGGAAGGCCCGGAGCGCACTATCGTCTTTATGCGCACCAAGCACCGTGCCGACAGCTGCTGCCGTCGTCTGGAGCGCAAGGGCATCAAGGCCGCCGCGATTCACGGCAACCGCAGCCAGGCCCAGCGCGAGCATGCCCTTTCGGCCTTCCGCGACGGCACCGTCGACGTACTGGTGGCAACCGACGTGCTTGCCCGCGGCATCGACATCAGCGACGTGCGCTACGTCGTGAACTTTGACGTGCCGGCCGAGCCGACTGACTACATCCACCGTATTGGCCGTACGGGCCGCGCTGGCGAGCTGGGCTGGGCCATCACGTTTGTGACCGAGCAGGACGTGGATGAGTTCTACGAGATCGAGAAGCTCATGGACAAGACCGCCGACATCTACGAGGCCGGCGACCTGCACGTGGGTCCCAACCCGCCTGCGGTTGACCCCGAGCGCGATCCTGCGGCCTTTAAGGTGAAGAAGAAGACCAAGCGCGGCAAGTCCAAGAGCAAGAAGAAGCTTGAGCAGGCACGTCGCGACGGCAAGCGCAACGGCGATGACTATGGCGATGTGGCCGGTCGCTCCAACCACGGTCGCGACGAGCGTCGCGGCGACGGCGAGCGTCCGAGCCGTCCCAAGCGCGGCGGCAAGACCCGCGTGCGCGAGGGCGTTCAGGCTCGCGTGGACGAGGCTGTGGAGAGCGTGGCCCGCGAGGTGGCTGCCGAGGAGCGTGCCGGTGCTGTTGAGCAGGGCCCGCGCGGCAACCGTGCCGAGCGTCGTGCCAAGCAGTTCCAGGGCGAGGCACATCGCCGTCGCCGCGAGGACGAGGACCGCGGCGGTCGTCGTCGTGTTGAGCGCGAAGACGAGGGCCGTGGCTCGCGCGGCGGCAAGCGCGGCTCGGGTGACCGTCGTCGCTCCGGTCGCGATAGCGAGCGCGGCGGGCGCGATGAGCGCCGTGGCGGCGAGGGTCGCGGTGAGCGTGGCGCCCGCAGCGGTGAGTCCCGTGGCGGCAAGCGCTTTGAAGAGCGCGGTGGCCGCGGTGGCGAGCGTCGCGAGGGCGCTCGCGCTAATGGCACCCGCAGCGGCGCCGGGCGTTCTGGTGAATCGCGCGATCGTCGTGATCCGCGTGCCAGCCGCGATCGCCGCGATGATTGGCGCAACTACGACGATACCCGCGAAGAGCGTCGCGGCGGCTACCGTGGTGGTCGCGGCGGCAACCAGGCCGGCTCCCGTGGCGGCCGCGCCGGCGGCCGCGATAACCGTGGCAGCTATGGCAACGGCCGTGGCGGCAAGCGCGGCGGCAGCTCCCGTCGCCCCGGTGACGGCGGCGGCAAGCGCAAGTAACATACGCGTCGCACGCTAGAGCGAGGCGAACTAAGGGCCCCGAGCAACTACGCTCGGGGCCCTTTTTGGTGCAAAGAGGTCAGGTTAATCTGCACCAACGTCTTGAAGTTGCGGTGGAATACGGACTGTTTTGGCCTTTTGAGCGGCTTTTCAGTCCCTATTTCACCGCAACTCACGATTGGTGCAAACAAACCTGTCCACGATGCACCAGAGTGAGGAGTGTCCCCAAGTGCCGCATTGTGGGTAACGCGTTTTATCAAATATGGCATTTATCTGCGGTAATGTTTTATTTCACCGCTGAGGACGACGTTTCATACCGCCTGCCGAACCGTGTTGCTGCCAAACAACTTTATAGGTCAGTGTGTTGCGTGTAGCAATTTCGCCCGGCCTCGCCTCCGGGCTGCCATGTGAGAGGGGATCTTATGGCTCGACTGCATGTAATGGAACGCAGCCACGCTCAGGCCGTCATGGACGACCTGCACGATGCGCTCGGACGTCGTCTGGCGGTGAGTTCGCTCGCTCCGTGTCCCGTTGAGTTTACGGCAGCGCTCGTCAACCTGTGCTCCACCCAGAGCTGCGGCAAGTGCACGCCCTGCCGCGTGGGCCTGAGCGCGCTGAGCGACCTGCTCGCCGATGTGCTCGAAGGGCGCGCCGATGAGTCCACGCTCAACCTTATTGAGCGCACGGCCCGCACCATCTACCTTTCGAGCGACTGCGCCATCGGCTACGAGGCCGGCGCCATGGCGCTCACGGCCATTCGCGGCTTCCGCGACGACTTTGAGCACCACATTCGTGAGCACTCCTGCGGCTTTGACCGCGAGGCCCGTGTCCCGTGCGTCTCAGGCTGCCCGGCGCACGTCGACATTCCCGGGTACATTTCGCTCGTTGAGGCCGGCCGCTATGCCGATGCCGTCAAGGTCATCCGCAAGAACAATCCGCTTCCGCTCGTCTGCGGCCTGGTGTGCGAGCATCCCTGCGAGATGCACTGTCGCCGTGGCATGGTCGACGACCCCATGAACATCCTTGCCCTCAAGCGGTTTGCCGTTGAGCATAGCGACCTCAACGACCACAAGCCACATGTAGTGGACAACACTGGTAAGCGCGTCGCCGTGATCGGCGGCGGCCCGGCCGGTCTTTCTTGCGCCTACTACCTGGCCGTGATGGGCCACAAGGTGACCATTTTTGAGCAGCGCCACCACCTGGGTGGCATGCTGCGCTACGGAATCCCCAGCTATCGTCTGCCACGCGAGCGCCTGCAGGCCGAGATCGACTGGATCATGAGCGCCGGCATCGATGTGGAACTCGACCACTCCGTGAACGGCGAGGAGCTCGCCCGTCTACGCGACGAGTTCGATGCCGTCTACCTAGCCATCGGTGCCCACAGCGACAAGAAGCTCGGCCTTCCGGGCGAAGAGGCGCCCGGCGTTGAGTCGGCCGTCAAGATGCTGCGTGCCATCGGTGATGACGAGCTGCCCGACCTAAGCGGCCAGCGCGTGTGCGTCATCGGCGGCGGCAACGTTGCCATGGACGTGGCACGCTCTGCCGTGCGCTGCGGTGCCGAAAAGGTAAGCATCGTCTACCGCCGTCGCATCTGCGATATGACGGCCCAGGATGCCGAGATCGCCGGTGCCCAGGCCGAGGGCTGCGAAGTGCTGGAGCTGACAGCCCCGCTCGCCATCGAGACGGGCGAGGACGGTCGCGTGAACGGTCTGCGCGTGCAGCCGCAGATTATCGGCGAGCCCCGCCGCGGTCGTCCGGCTCCGCGTGCCGCCGCCACGCCCGAGCACGTCATCCCCTGCGAGCGCGTGTTCGTCGCCATTGGCCAGGACATCGATTCCAAGCCGTTTGAGGAGATGGGCATTGCCTGCAAGTGGGGCTGCGTCGTCACCGATTCGGATGGCGCCGTGCCCAACTTCGATGGCCTCTTTAGCGGCGGCGACTGCCAGACCGGCCCCGCTACCGTCATCCGCGCCATCAATGCCGGCCGCGTGGCTTCGGCAAACATCGATCACTACCTGGGCTTCGACCACAAGATTAAGCTCGACGTGGAGCTGCCGACCGTTCAGTTTAAGGGCAAACACGAGTGCGGCCGCTGCGAGCTGGGCGAGCGCGAGGCCGGCGAACGCATCCACGACTGGAATCTGGTCGAACAGGGCCTTACCGAGGAAGAGGCACGCCAAGAGGCGAGTCGCTGCTTGCGTTGCGACCACTTTGGCTTTGGTGCGTTCCGTGGAGGGAGGAACTTGGAATGGTAGAGCCCAACAAAACCACCGTCGGCGATAACAGCGAAAACGGAGCGCACAACATGGTCAGGCTCATTATCGATAACTGCGAAGTCGTGGTGCCCGAGCACACCACGATCCTGGATGCGGCCAAGTCCGTCGGTATCCAGATTCCCACCCTGTGCTACCTGCGCGATCTAAACGAGATCGGCGGCTGCCGCGTGTGCGTGGTCGAAGTCGAGGGCTGCGATCAGCTGGTTGCCGCCTGCAACAACTACGTGCTCGACGGCATGGTGGTTCACACCAACAGCCCCAAGGCTCGCGAGGCCCGTCGCACCAACGTGCAGCTGCTGCTGTCCCAGCACGATTCGCAGTGCACGAGCTGCGTGCGCAGCGGCAACTGCAACCTACAGACCATCGCCAACGACCTGGGTATTTTTTATCTGCCGTATCAAAGGCATTTGGCGGGCGAGGGCTGGGATTTCGATTTTCCCATCATCCGCGAAAACGACAAGTGCATTAAATGCATGCGCTGTATCAAGGTGTGCGAGAGCGTGCAGGGGCTAGGGATTTGGGACCTGACCAACCGCGCCACGCATACCGCCGTGGGTACCCGCGGGCGCGCGCCGATCGGCAAGACCGATTGCGTCGCGTGCGGCCAGTGCATAACGCATTGCCCGACGGGCGCACTGCGCGAGCGCGACGACACCGAGACCGTGTTTGACGCGCTCGCTAATCCCGACAAGATTGTGCTGGTGCAGATCGCACCTGCCGTGCGTAGCGCCTGGGGCGAGGAACTCGGCATCCCGCGCGAGGAGGCCACCGTTGAGCGCCTGGCTTGCGCGCTGCGCCGCGTTGGCTTTGAGTACGTGTTCGACACCGATTTCTCGGCCGACCTCACCATTATGGAGGAGGGCTCCGAACTGCTCGAGCGCCTGGGGAAGGCCGTCAAGGGCGAGGGCGACAGCCACGGCTGGCCCATGTTCACGAGCTGCTGCCCGGGCTGGGTGCGCTTTGTGAAGGCACGTTACCCCGAGTTTGTCGACAGCCTGTCCACGTCAAAGTCGCCGCAGCAGATGTTCGGCGCCATCGCCAAGACTTACTACGCCAAGGTACTGGGCGTGGAGCCCGAGCGCCTGTTCGTGGTGTCCGTGATGCCGTGCACGGCCAAGAAGGCCGAGTGCGCGCTGCCGAGCATGGTGGGCGAGGACGGCACGCCCGACGTAGACGTTGCACTGACGGTGCGCGAGATGGTGCGCATGATCCGCGCGAGCCACGTGAGCGTGGATACGCTGGTTGAGGAGCCGCTCGATACGCCGCTGGGCTTTGGCACGGGCGCGGGTGTGATCTTTGGCGCCACGGGCGGCGTGATGGAGGCCGCCGTGCGCTCGGCATATTACCTGGTGACGGGCAAGAACCCCGATGCGGATTTCTTTACCGACGTGCGTGGCCTGGATGGCTGGAAGGAAGCCGTCGCCGATATTGATGGCACCAAGGTGCGCGTTGCCGTGGCGCACGGGCTGGGCAACGCCGCCCGCCTGCTCGACGCGATTCGCGACGGCCGTGCGAGTTATGACTTCGTCGAGGTTATGGCATGCCCGGGCGGCTGTGTCGGTGGCGGCGGTCAGCCCATCCACGACGGCTGCGAGCTGGCAGCCGAGCGTGGCCAGGTGCTCTGGGGCCTCGATGCGAAGGCGGACATTCGCTTCTCGCACGAGAATCCCGATGTTCAGGCGTGCTACAGCGAGTTTTTGGGCGCGCCGCTCTCGCCGCTGGCCGAGGAGCTGCTGCATACCGACCATCACGCCTGGTCGATGCCCAACGAGGGGGCGTGCTAACGATGCGCGCGTTTAATGTTGAGCTGTCGCGCCGAGGATTTGCCTCGGCGCTTGCCGCGGGTGCGTTGTCGCTTGCGCTGGCTGGCTGCGGCGGTGGGTCTGCTGCGGGCTCGACTGCCGGGTCTGCCGCTGACGGTGCCGCTGCCGAGCCGGTTGAGGTACACGTCGCGTCGCTCAAGGGTCCGACGTCGATTGGCCTGGTGCAGTTTATGGACCAGGCGGACGAGGGCGCCACGGATAACGAGTTCTACTTTGCGATCAACACTGCCGCCGACGAGATCGTGCCCAAGGTCATTCAGGGAGATGTCGACATTGCCCTGGTGCCCGCCAACGTGGCGAGCGTTCTCTACAACAAGACCGAAGGCGCGGTGCAGGTCATCGACATCAACACGCTGGGCGTGCTGAACGTGGTGACGGGCGACGCGAGTGTGGCCTCGTTTGGCGATTTGGCGGGCCATACCGTCTATATGACGGGCAAGGGCACCACGCCGGAGTACGTCATGAACTACCTGCTGGAGCGCGCGGGCCTGACCGACCAGGTGGCGCTCGAGTTTAAGAGCGAGCCCACCGAGGTGCTGTCGGCTCTGCTTGCCGACCCGTCCGCCGTGGGCGTGCTGCCGGAGCCGTTCAAGACCGCTGCCATCGCCAAGAGCGAGGGCAAGCTGTCGGCACCGGTAAGTCTGACCGATGTGTGGGATGAGCTGGCAGGAGACACGGGCTCGCGCCTGCTGACGGGTGTGACCGTGGTGCGCCGTGCCTTTGCCGAGGAGCATCCCGAGGCCGTGGCGGAATTCTTGCGCTGCCATGAGGCGAGCGTGAAGGCCGTCAATGCGGCGCCGGCGGACTGGGCTCAGGCCGTGGCCGATGCAGGCATCGTGGATAACGCCACGATTGCCGAAAAGGCGATTCCCGGGTGCATGCTCGTGTGCCAGACGGGGAAGGATATGAAGGCCGCGCTCGGTGGGTACCTGCAGGTGCTGGCCGATGCGGACCCGAGCGCCGTGGGCGGCAAGCTCCCGGCTAACGATTTCTACTACATGGAGTAGCCCGTGCGTGCGTTTGCTCGACAAATGATAGAGCGTATGAAGGCGGTGGCGGCAGCAGGTGCCGTTGCCGCCTTTTGGCTTGCCGTGTGGGTCTTCGCGGCGGCGCTGGTGGCACAGCCGCTGATTTTGCCGGGTCCGGGTGCTGTTGTGGTGGCGTTGCTGCGGCTGGTGTGCGATGCCAGCACATGGACGATTCTGGTGGGCTCGGGTTTGCGAATTTTGGGCGGGCTGGCACTTGCCGCGGTGTGCGGCGGCGTGCTGGCGGGAGTCTCGGTGCGGTCGCGGACGTTTGCCCGTCTGGTGGCGCCGGCGCTTTCGTTTGTAAAGGCGACGCCGGTTGCCTGCGTGGTGGTTCTGCTGCTCATTTGGCTGGGGTCGGCGCGCGTGAGCATTGCAGCGGTCTTTTTGATGGCACTGCCGGGCGTGTATTTTTCGCTGGTCGAGGGTTTGGCACAAGTGGATAAGCCGCTGGAGCAGATGTTTCGTCTGCATGGTGTGCGGGGTTGGCGACTGTTCTTCGCCCATACCTGGCGCGAAGTCCTGCCGTTTGTGCTTTCGTGCGCCCGCGCCGTGATCGGCATGAGCTGGAAGGCCGGCGTGGCGGCGGAGTTGATTGGCATGGCGGCTGGTACCGTGGGCGAGCGCATCTATCAGGCGAAGCTGCTCATTGAGACGGCTGACCTGCTGGCGTGGACCGTGTTGGTCGTGGCGGCATCGTGGGCATGCGAGCGCGTGCTGATGTGGCTGCTGCGGGCTTCGGGTTCCGTGGCATGGCGTGTTGCCGTGCGGACGCATGGACATGGACTGCGCGGGCGTGCGGGGGCCGCGAGCGATGGCGCTTCGGCGGAGCTTGCGCTTGCCGTGGGCGATCGCGCGCCCTGGGCGCCGGCGCTGGACGGTCTGGTGCTTCGTGTGCCCACCGGCGGGCGTACCTGCGTGATGGGCGCCTCGGGGGTGGGCAAGTCGACGTTGCTCGCGCTAGCGGCGGGGGAGTGCGCACCGTGCTCGATGGTGTTTCAGGATGTGCGCCTGGTAGAGGACGCTTCTGCTCTGGATAACGCGCTGGTGTGCGCCAACGCGCGCGTGGACGCCTCGAGTGCCGCAGCCCTGTTGCGCCTGCTGGTGCCGGGGGTCGATGTACATGCTCGTGTGGCCGAGCTCTCGGGCGGGCAGCGCCGTCGCGTCGAGATTGCCCGAGCCCTGCTGTGCCCAGGCGACGCGGTGATTCTGGACGAGCCCTTTACCGGTCTAGATACCGCTGCGCGCGACGCATGCGCCGAAGTCGTGCTCGACTTGCTCGACGGTCGCATGCTGTTGCTTGCCACGCACGATGCCGTCGACGCTCGGGCCCTCAATATCTCGGACATCATCACACTCTAAATACTTATTCAGCAACAAAATGATCCGTTTTCCTCCGTCCCCAAGGGATCAGGTGTGCTATTCTATCTGCGGGGTAATACTTAGGAATACCAAGTAATACCAACGCCGTAGAAACAAACTCCAGATGCGGGCCAATCGGGTTGCCTTCACAGCCCGTCGCCCAGCCGCGTGGCCCGCATCTATCCGCACCACCGTCGTTTCAAAAAGGAAGCGCCATGGCAGAACACATGACCCCGGTTGTAGCGAAGGTCTTGCCTGAGGAAAAGGCGGCCTTCGCGGCGGCAACCCAGCTCGTAGGCACCACGCCGTCCAACGCCATCCGCATGTTCATCGCCGCCTTCAATCGCTGCGGCACCTTTCCGTTCGACATTTCGCCCAGCGGGGCCTTTGGCACTGTGCCCGATTCTCATCAATAAGTGATCCGTTTTCCTCCGTCCCCATGGGATCAGCTCTCTGCCGAGTTGTGGTAGAACTAGGGAACGGTTTTGAGGAGGTTGGCATGCTCAATGCGATGGCGTGGGTGCTTGCATGTTTTGGCGTTGTCGCTGCCGATATAGCCCTGAGCGTGGTTCTGTTTTCGGTTCTCGATGCCGTATCGGTGCTGACGGGCTATCCGATCGACAATCTCGATATCCAATGGTTCCAGGCTGCCGCTCAGACGGCGTCGTTTTTGATGGCGCTGCTGTGGTGGCGTTATCTGTGGCCCCGCTCCTTCATGGCGCGCCGGCAAGGTGAACGTCCGCTCGGCGGGGGAGCAAGTGCTGCATGGAAGCGCATCGCTTGCGTTGTCGTGATTGGCCTTGCCCTGCAGGTGGTCGTTGGCTACGTGACCGACGCCGTGCTGTCGCTGTTGCCCGACGCCGCGGCCGACTACAGCGAGCTTATCGAGGAAACAGGTATGGGCGACACCAGCTATCTCGCCGTCCTGACTACGGTGCTCGGCGCCCCATTTTGTGAAGAGCTGCTGGTGCGCGGCATTATTTTTGAGTTTTCGCTCCGAGCGTTTAATCCGCAGTGTCGCCCACTTTGGAAGCGCCCGCGTCGTGCGAGCGCGCAAAACGGCGCCATGGTGCCCTGGGCGGCCCCAAGTACGTGGGGTATCGCCGCGGCGATTGTGCTGCAGGCGGCAATCTTCGGTTTTATGCACATGAATTGGGTGCAGGGTTGCTACGCGGGTGCCGCCGGCCTCATCTTTGGTTGGGTGCTCGTGACGACCGGAAAGCTCCGCTACACGATCCTGCTGCACTTTGCCTTTAATGCCGGGTCGTACCTCATGGGCCTGCTGTGGTTTGTGAACACGCCGCTCGACGTAGTGATCACGGTTGCCATCGCCGGCTTTGTGCTGGTAGAGGCGATGCGGTCGCTCAAACTGACGTGCCAGACGGATCATCCCTACCAGCAAGCGTGATTCCCCTAAGGAAAACACGGCTAGGCGTGTCTGAGCGTGTTCCCCCTAGGGAAATCACGACTGGAGACAGCCCAAGCGTGTTTCCCCTAGGGAAAACACGCTTGGGCGATGAGGAGACGCCGACTGGCCAAGAGACACCGGCCGGCCCTCGCCACGCTAGTTGCGGCGTCCGCCGCCGTTGGCGCCCTGACGTCCCTGGGCCGCGCGGTTGCGTCCGGCAGTGTTCTGCGCACGCGACATGCCGCCGTGGCCCTTGCTGCCCTTGGGCCCCTTGCTGGCGGCGCCACCGTGGGCCTTGCCGCCCTTCTTGCCAGTGCCGTGTCCGCCGCTGGCCGATGCCTCGCCCGGGCGCGGCGGCACGGGACGGATCAGGCAATGCTTGGTGTAGCCGATCAGGTCGCGGCGCCCGGCCTTTTCCAGCGCCTCGCGTACCAGCTTGTAGTTCTCGGGCTTGCGATACTGGATGAGCGCGCGTTGCATGGCCTTCTCGTGCGGGTCGCGCGCCACATAGATCGGCTCCATGGTGCGCGGGTCCACGCCAGTGTAGTACATGCACGTCGACATGGTGGACGGTGTGGGGTAGAAGTCCTGCACCTGCTCGGGCATGTAGCCCATGTCGCGCACGGCTTCGGCAAGGTCCACGGCTTCCTTCATGGTCGAACCGGGGTGACTCGAGATCAGATACGGCACCACGTACTGCTTGAGTCCGTATTCGCGGTTCAGGCGCTCAAATTTGCGGCAGAACGCGTCGTAGACGGCTCGGCTCGGCTTGCCCATCACGGACAGCACGGCATCGCTCACGTGCTCGGGCGCTACGCGCAGCTGGCCCGAGACGTGATGCTCCAGCAGCTCGCGCAAAAACTCGTCCGAGGCATCGGCCATGGTGTAGTCAAAGCGGATGCCGCTGCGCACGAAGACCTTTTTGACGCCCGGCAGCTGACGCAGGTCGCGCAGCAGCTGCGTGTAGCCGCTCTCGTCGACCACCATGTTCTTGCATACACTCGGCCAAAGGCAGCGCTTGTTCTTGCATACGCCGTGCTTGAGCTGCTTGTCGCAGGCGGGACGGCTAAAGTTGGCCGTCGGCCCACCCACGTCGTTGATGTAGCCCTTAAACTCGGGATCGCGCGTGAGCAGCTCGGCCTCGCGCATGATCGAGTCGTGGCTGCGCATCTGCAGCACGCGGCCCTGGTGGAAGGTGAGGGCGCAAAACGAGCACTCGCCAAAGCACCCGCGGTTGGAGCTAATGGAAAACTTGATCTCGGCAAAGGCCGGCACGCCGCCCGCCGCGTCGTAGTCGGGATGCCAATCGCGTGCGTAGGGGAGTTCGGCCACCTTGTCCATCTCGTCGGTGGAAAGCGTCGCCGATGGCGGGTTTTGCACCACATAGACGCTGTTGGGGTAGGGCTCTACCAGGCGATGCCCGGTGATGGGGTCCATATTCTGCTGCTGCACGTTAAAGCTGCGCGCGTAGTTGAGCTTGTCGGCGGTAAGGTCGTCCCAGCTGGGCAGCAGATCGTAGTCGTAGACCTCGTCGAGCGAGCCTGTGCGGTAGACGGTGCCGTTGATATAGGTGATCTGATCGACGGGCAGTCCCGCGTCGAGCGCGTCGGCGATCTCGACGATCGCGTGCTCGCCCATGCCGTAGATGAGGATGTCGGCGCCCGAGTCGAGCAGTACCGAGCGCTTGAGCTTGTCCTGCCAGTAGTCGTAGTGGGCCAGGCGGCGCAGGCTCGCCTCGATGCCGCCGATGATGATGGGGGCGTCCTTGAACGTCTGGCGGATGAGGTTGCCGTAGACCGTGACGGCTCGGTTGGGACGGCGTCCCTCCTCGCCGCCGGGGGTATAGGCGTCGGTGTGGCGGCGGTGCTTGGTCACCGAATAGTGGTTGACCATGGAGTCCATGTTGCCGGCGCTGACGAGAAAGCCCAGGCGCGGCTCGCCGAGCACAGTGATGCTGGCGGGGTCAGTCCAGTCGGGTTGACAGATGATGCCCACCTTGTAGCCGTGCGCGTCGAGGACACGGCTGATGATGGCCATGCCAAAGCTGGGATGGTCCACGTAAGCATCGCCGCAGACGTAGACAAAGTCGCACTGGTCCCAGCCGCGCGCATCCATGTCGGCCCGGCTGACGGGGAGAAACTTATCGCGGCCCGGGCGCCAGGGGCGGACGGGCGCAGCCGGGGTATGCGCGGGGCGCGAATCTTGGGCCTTGCCGCCACGCTTTTGCTGCTGGCCGCGCTGGGCATGCTTGCCATGCTGGTTGTGCTGAGCGTCCTGGGGCTTTTTTGCCACGATTCCTCCCGTTGTTAGTATGCTGCACGTAATTGTAACCAGTCTTTTTGGGACGGGGCTAAAAAGACTGGTGGAGTACACGAGGTGTCGGGCGTCGGCGCCGCGCCCGCCGTTTGTTTCCAGACTGTGTATCTGCGCGTTGGAGAACCCGTCTAGCGCGCACGCCATGTTGTCAATGGGTTACAGTATGAACGGCGGCTATGTCTCCGCCAACGCACGAGAGGGTCGTCAACAAGGAGGACGCACGACGATGCAGCGTGCCAAACAGATATCGGAGTCAATTGAGCTGGGCATCATCTTGGCGCTCGCCGGTGGCTTTATGGACGTTTATTCGTACATTGGGCGCGACCATGTTTTCGCCAACGCGCAGACGGGCAACATCTTGCTCGTGGGCGTGAGCATCTCGGAGGGCAACTGGGCGCTGGCGGGACGCTATTTCTTCCCCGTGGTGTCGTTTGCTGTGGGCATTATGCTTGCCGACCTGGTACACGAGCGTTTTGGTAGCGTGATCCACTGGCGTCAGGTGACGGTGTTTTTTGAAGCCGTCATCTTGTTGGGCGTGAGCTTTATCCCGGGTGGCGGTTACAACCTGCTCGCCAACTGTCTCACGTCGTTTGCCTGCGGTATGCAGGTCGAGAGCTTCCGCAAGATTCACGGTCACGGCATTGCCACGACGATGTGTATCGGCAACCTGCGTAATGCCTTGCAAAACGTGGACGACTACATCATCACCCATAGGCGTGGCTTTTTGGAAAACGGCCTGCTGTACTTTGGCGTGATCTTCACCTTTGTGTTTGGCGCCGTGCTGGGCAATTGGTGCATTGAGCGCATGGGCTTGCACGCCATTGCGGTGGCGAGCGTGCTGCTGTTTGTCGCGTTTGGCATTATGTTTATCGACCGCGAGCGCGATTTGCGCTTTCGCTGGAAGCGCGCCTGCGAAGATTGGAAAGACGCCTGCCAAAAATAACGGCAGGATATGGCAGGGGGCAGTTCCCTTGTCAGATAGATCGATAATGGGGAGGGGACGGCCATCTCGGCCGCCCCTTTTTTGTTTAGTGGTCAGGCGGTGACGATACCAGTTGTTGAAACGCTTTAACACCTTTGACGTTCTCACGTGCTTTTTGTTTCAAAAGCGTTAGGATGGGACTTATAGCGCGGGGCGTAATGGATGCCCCGCACACGATGGGAGGCTATCAATGGCTAATCGTTTCGTTCTCAACACCATCTCTTATCATGGTTCCGGCGCCATCAAGGAGATCCCCGGCGAGCTCCAGCGTCGCGGCTACAAGAAGATCTTCGTCTGCTCCGACCCCGACCTGGTCAAGTTTGGCGTTACCGCTAAGGTGACCGACGAGCTCGACGCCGCCGGCATCGCTTGGAGCCTCTACTCCGAGATCAAGCCCAACCCCACTATCCAGAACGTCAAGGACGGCGTCGAGGCCTTCAAGGCCGCCGAGGCTGACGCTATCGTGACCATTGGTGGTGGCTCCTCCATGGACACCGCCAAGGCTATCGGCATCATCATCAACAACCCCGAGTTCGCCGATGTCCGCAGCCTCGAGGGCGTTGCTCCCACTAAGAACCACGCCGTGTTCACCATCGCCGTGCCGACGACCGCCGGTACCGCCGCCGAGGTGACCATCAACTACGTCATCACCGACCCCGAGAAGGTTCGCAAGTTCGTGTGCGTCGACACCAACGACGCCCCCGAGGTCGCCGTCGTCGACCCCGACATGATGGCTTCCATGCCCGCCGGCCTGACCGCCTCCACTGGCATGGACGCTCTGACCCACGCCATCGAGGGCTACACCACCAAGGGCGCTTGGGAGCTCTCCGACATGTTCCACTTTGAGGCTATTAAGCTGATCAGCGAGAACCTGCGCGACTCTGTCGCCGAGGCCAAGTCCGGTCAGCCCGGCTCCGGCCGCGAGGGCATGGCTCTTGGCCAGTATGTCGCCGGCATGGGCTTCTCCAACGTCGGCCTGGGCATCGACCACGCCATGGCTCACACCCTGTCCGCTCACTACGACACCCCGCACGGCGTTGCTTGCGCCATGCTGCTGCCGATCGCCATGGAGTTCAACAAGCCGGTTTGCGCCGAGCGCCTGGCCAAGGTTGCCGTCGCCATGGGCGTTGACACCACGGGCATGAGCACCGACGAGGCTGCCGACGCCGCTATCGCCGCCGTTAAGCAGCTTTCCGCCGACGTGAACATCCCGCACGTCTGCGAGGCCATGAAGGCTGACGAGATCGAGGTCCTGGCCAAGGACGCCATGGCCGACGCCTGCTTCCCGGGTAACCCGCGCGAGGCAACGCTCGACGACGTCATCGAGCTCTTCAAGAAGATCTGCCCGGCTGCTTAACCTGGTTCGGCGGGCCCCGCCGGCTCGTTGTCGTGGCGGGCACTGTTCGGAAGAGCTCGATGGGTCATCTCGCTGGGTAAATATTTGTGCGTGATGGTATCGTTGTTGGGGCTTTTACTGATTACGGGATGTTGACTTTGGAGTTGTGGATGGTGTCCCAAATGGATTCTACGCTTGGTTTCATTACTGACCAGCTTAAGACGCTGACTTCTATTGCCTCGCCTACGGGCTATACCCGTGCGGCGACTGATTATCTAATGGAAACGTTGCGCGATATGGGCTTTGGCCCTGAGCGTTCCAATAAGGGCAACGTGCTGGTTGAGCTTGGCGGCGAGGGTGAGCCGCTTGTGTTGGCGAGCCATGTCGATACCCTGGGCGCCATGGTGCGCTCCATTAAGGACAATGGTCGCCTGCGTCCCACGACGCTTGGTGGGCATCAGTGGTCTACGGCCGATGGCGAGAACTGCACCGTCTACACGCGTGACGGCAATGTGTACACGGGCGTGGTCCTCAATACCGAGCCTTCGGCGCATGTGGCCGACGAGCCGGTCAAGACCGTCGAGAAGAATATGGAAATCCTACTCGACGAGAACGTTGACAGCAAGGACGATGTGCTCGAGCTGGGTATTCAGACCGGCGACATCATCGCTATGGATCCGCGTACCACGGTGACGGAGAGCGGCTACATTAAGAGCCGCTTCCTGGATGACAAGCTGTCGGCGTCGATCCTGCTGGGTCTGGCCCGCGCCGTTGCTGACGGCGAGGTGTCGCTTTCGCGCAAGGTGTCGCTGCTCTTTACCGTGTACGAGGAAGTCGGCCACGGCGGCGCCTTTGTGCCGGCCGACACGCGCGAGATGATCAGCGTTGACATGGGTTGCGTGGGAGACGACCTGGGCTGCACCGAGCGCATGGTGTCGATTTGCGCCAAGGATTCGGGCGGCCCCTACAACTACGACCTGGTGACCACGCTGTCTAATATCGCGCGCGAGTTGGAGCTCGATTACGCCATCGACGTGTACCCGCATTACGGTTCCGACGTCGAGGCCGCGCTTTCGGCCGGTTACGACATTCGCCATGGCCTGATCGGCCCCGGCGTGTACGCGAGCCACAACTACGAGCGCAGCCACATCGACGGCGTGCGCAACACCTACGAGCTCGTCCTCGCCTACGTGCAGCGCTAGGGGAGCAGCGGCCTCGGCTGGCACAGCAGTACCGACCGAGGCCGCCCACTGTAAGTTGCGGTGAAATAGTGTCTGTTTTTGCTGGTAGAAGGCATAAGCGTTTAAAACCGCCAAACAGTCCCTATTTCACCGCAACTTAGGGGCAGTGCTGTTATCTCTGCACGTGCCGTAGCACCTCAACGGCGGCGCTTACCTCTATCGTGCGGCGCTCGAGACCGCGGCGGATGGCCTTGAGGCGATTGCCTGCTGTTGCCCATGCGCTTTGTGAGAGGATTTCGACTGCCTCGTCGACGAACCCATCGAGATGCGACGCATCGAACCAATCGAGCGAGTCAGCAAATGCTAGCTGAGTGGAAGGGTCCGGACCAAACGGTTTGGCGGCAAATCCAAACTCCCCGGCAACGAGCACGGCGGTTGGCACGTTGTACCACAGGCAATTGCCACTATCGAACAGCGGTGCAGGCCGCATTTCCAGCGTGTCGACATTGCGGATGATGCCGAAGTTTCGCCAGTGGCGGTCGCTGTTGGCCAGGAGGGCATCGCAGACAATCATCTGCGACATGGATTTTCTTACCGTGGCTTCGTCAGCCCCGTGTCTGCCAAGAAAGCGACAGTATCGATCGTATGTTGAGTTTCCTCGCTGGCCACCGAGTGCGTCCCTGATATAAGCGGCCGGCACGTATTCCTCACGGCCATTAAGAAAGTCATCGCATAGGCATACGGGCCCGTCGAACATGCGCTCGACCGTATAGGGAACAAACTCACCTTTGGATAGCAGACGCCGATGTAGAGCTGTTGCAACCGCCTCGTTAAACGGTCGCTGATCGTCCATTCCGCATCCTTTAACCAGGATGCGAACGCCATTGCGGATCATCCAGGATTTGGGGAGCTCGCCCTCGGACGTATTGTCAGGATTTTTGAGTCCGATGCCCTCAAGCCAGCCTGAACGATGCTCGGGTGCCGACCGTTCAAAATTGTTTTCGAAGTAATTGAGGTGCTGCCAATTGAGCTCGTCGCAGTCGACCGGTCTTAGCCAATAGCAATCCGAAAGCGAAAAACCCAGGCAACGAACGGGCACTTCAATACCGCTGTCAATTCCCAGCTCGCGATAGCGCGAGATGAGTCCGGGGCGGACGTCGGGCACCGACCGGTGACTCCACCACGTGTTGAGTGCTCGTTTATTCACCGTTGGAGAAGAACTCGAGCACGTGCCAAACGGCATCCTTCGTGCATCGAGTATGTCGGCAATTTCAAAGGAAAACTCGCGCGTTGGATCAAACGAGACATGCGCGACCTCGTGGTCGGCTGACATCAACGTGAACTTGCGCCCTACGTCAGCTGCGGGACGGCGCCCACGCTTACGGACCTTTTGATAACCAATCGCGGAATCGTACTGAACCATTTTCCGCCCACCGACGATATCGCACGCGAGCGTTCCCGATGCAGCCAGTTGCGATATACGGGCCTTCGTAACGCCCAGCAGGCGCGCGGCGTCACCCATGGTTATATAGTTGGAAGTATTCATCTACTGCATCACCTCGTTAAGCATTTTAATCGTTAAATATAGCAAGCACAAACATCATAATACTTAACAAAGTTGCGGTGAAATAGGGACTATTTAGCGGCTTGAAACGCTTAAACAGTCCCTATTTCACCGCAACTTATGAAGGGGATGGGGCTACTTGATGGCTGCCGTAACGGTGCCGCCACCCAATACGACGTCGCCGCGGTAGATAACGACTGCCTGGCCGGGGGCGATGGCTCGCTGCGGCTCGTCAAAAGTCAGCAGCATTTGCCCGTCGGCGCCACGTGTAAGGGTTGCTGCCTGGTCCTTTTGACGGTAGCGGTACTTGGCGCCCACGCGAATGCCGCCGGACGTGAGCTCTGCCTCCATGTGGTCGGCAGGGGCACTCCAGATCCAGTCATTGGCCGTGAGCGCTGTGGCCGTCAGGTCGTCGACCTCGCCCAGGTGCACAATGTTGTTGGCGGCGTCGACGCCCGTTACGTACACGGGATGCGCCATCGCGACGCCCAGGCCCTTGCGCTGGCCGATGGTATAGCGCAGCGCGCCGTTATGGCGTCCGACCACGCTGCCGTCGCGCCATACAATATCGCCCGGCTCGGCGGCATGTCCGCAGCGGCGCTCGATATAGCCCGCATAGTCGCCGTCCGCGATAAAGCAGATATCCTCGCTCTCGGCTTTCTTGGCGTTTATGAAGCCCTGCTCGGCGGCAATGCGGCGCACGTCGCGCTCTTTGTCCAAGCCTGCCAGCGGAAAGATCGTGCGCGACAGTCGCTCCTGCGTGAGCGAATACAAAAAGTAGCTCTGGTCCTTTTTGGAGTCCTCGCCGCGGTGCAGCTGCCAGGTGCCGTCGGGCGCCTGACTCGTTTTGGCGTAGTGGCCTGTGGCGATGTAGTCGCAGCCCATATCGAGTGCCGCATCGAGCAGCGCGCCAAACTTAATATGGCGGTTGCAGATGATGCACGGGTTGGGCGTCAGCCCCTCCTGATAGGCAGTCACAAATCGCTCGATAACGTTGCGGTCGAAGGTCTGCTGCAGGTCGAGCACATGGTGGGGTATCCCCAGGCGCTCGGCGACGGCCTTTGCATCGGCGATGTCGCGGTCGACCTTACTCATGCTCGTAACGGGATCGGGCGCGGGGCAGGTGAGGCACATGGTGGCACCGACACATTCGTAGCCATGGCGTTTGAGCAGGTAGGCAGTCACGCTGGAATCGACGCCGCCGCTCATGGCGACGAGCACGCGCTTGTTGTGCATGGGGAGGTTCTCCTTGGTGGCATGTGGCCAAAAAAGAAAAGCGGCGCGGGAGGCTGGTTCCGCGCCGCAGACATTGTAGCAAGTTCGGACGTTTCGTGGGGCGCCCTGATGGGATGGGCTCCGACTGCCGGGAGAGAGAGGAGACCGGCTCGTCCCTGGGCTCAACCTATGGGCGACAGGCCTTAGTCCTTGAAGAGTGCCGTGGACAGGTAGCGCTCACCGGTATCGGCGAGCAGCGCCACGATGGTCTTGCCCTCGTTCTCGGGGCGCTTGGCCAGCTGCAGCGCAGCCCACACGGCGGCGCCGGACGAAATGCCCACGAGCACGCCCTCCTTGTGGCCCACGGCGCGGCCGGTGGAAAAGGCGTCGTCGTTCTCGACGGGGATGATCTCGTCGTAGACCTGGGTGTCGAGGACGTCGGGCACAAAGCCGGCGCCGATACCCTGGATCTTGTGCGGGCCGGCCTGGCCCTTGGAGAGCACCGGGGAGGTGGCGGGCTCGACGGCGACGACCTGAATCTCGGGGTTCTGCTCCTTGAGGAACTCGCCCACGCCGGTCACGGTACCACCGGTGCCAACGCCGGCGACGAAGATGTCGACCTCGCCGTCGGTGTCATCCCAGATCTCGGGGCCGGTCGTGGCCTTGTGGATGGCGGGGTTGGCGGGGTTCACAAACTGGCCGGCGATAATGCTGTTGGGCGTCTCCTTCTGCAGCTCCTCGGCCTTGGCGATGGCACCCTTCATGCCCTTGGAGCCGTCGGTGAGCACGAGCTGTGCGCCGTATGCCTGCATAAGTTTGCGGCGCTCGACGGACATGGTCTCGGGCATGGTGATGATCACCTTGTAGCCGCGAGCCGCCGCCACCGAGGCGATGCCGACGCCGGTGTTGCCGCTCGTGGGCTCGATGATGGTGTAGTCACCGCCGCGCACGAGCTTGCCGGCCTTCTCGGCCTCGTCGATCATGTTCTTGGCGACGCGGTCTTTGACGGAGCCGGCGGGGTTGAAGTATTCCAGCTTGACGAGTACGCGGGCCTTGAGGTCCTCATCGGCCTCAAAGTGAGTGAGCTCCAGAAGCGGGGTGTGGCCGATAAGCTGATCGATGGACGTGTAAACATTGCTCATGGTGAACCTCCAAAGTGTTCAAACGACTGGATACCGTGTGGGTTTACGGTGTGTGTAGCAGCGAAACCCATAAACCTTATGGGTTGTTCTTTTTGCTGTTGGCAAGCATAGTAGACAGTAAAGCCTAGTAACGCAATAGGAAATAGAAGATTATTACGAGTCGATTAACCAGCTTGACGGGAATAGGTATTTTCAAAACCAATTTTTCGGCTAGAATTTCTACGAATTAAAAGACCGAAAGGCAGCAATATATATGTTGGTTTCCACAAAGGGCAGATATGCCCTGCGCGTTATGGTCGATCTGGCCGAGCACCAGGCGGCCGGTCGCATCCCGCTCAAAGAGATCGCGGCGCGACAGGGGATTTCCGAGAAATATCTCGAGAACATCTTGGCTACGCTCGTGCGCGCCAACATGCTTTCGGGTATGCGTGGCAAGGGTGGCGGCTACGTGCTCACGCGCCCGCCCGAGCAGTACACGGTGGGCGAGATCCTGCGCCTGACTGAGGGTAGTCTGGCGCCGGTCGCCTGCCTGGATGGCGACTGCAAGGGCTGCTCGCGTTCGGATGAGTGCCCCACGCTCGACGTGTGGAAGAACCTGGACAAGCTCATCAACGACTACCTCGACGGTGTGACGCTCGATCAACTTGTCGCTCCCAACCATGGCTACGACTACGTCATCTAACCCACGCCTGCCATTTGGGGACGGGGTAGAAATGGTAGATTCTCTCGCCCTTTAAGGCTTGACAAATAAGAAGGCCGCCCATTTTTGCGATGGGCGGCCTTCGTTTTGGGCTGTTGAGACAGACGCGGTCGGAATGGCTGTTTTAGTTCTCGGCGATGCTGTCGAGGATACTTCGAGTGATGGACACCAGGATGCTGCCCATAAAGGCCGAGCCAAAGCTTGCGATGGAGATGCCGACGCCCAACAGGTTGACCGACAGGTAACTTGCGAGTTCGAGCATAAAGCTGTTGACGACAAGCTGGAAAATGCCCAGCGTAATGATCGTGAGCGGCAGCGAGATGACCGTCAGGAATGGCTTGACGAACGAATCGACGATGTTCAGGAACAGCCCCACGAAGGCGAAACAGACCCAGGCCTCGGCAAAACCGAAGGGTTGGATGCCGGGAACGAGAAACGTGGCAATCGCGACGGCGATCGAGGTAAAGAGCCAGTTAAGCATAAAGCGCATGGCGGAGATCCTTTCTTGCGCAGGGTGTGTTGGTATCGCGTGAAGTGGCTTGCTGCGGCAGCATGGACGGCCGCGCGGGCGTGCCGCCTTGTTTGGCTGCCCATTGTCTCAGATATTCATGGAGCTTGCGTGCGCATTCGGTTTCAAAACGGCGTTCGTCCTAGAAAACGCGCCGCTGGCAGAGAGTCTTGCCGCTTTAGTTTGGTGGTGTGCTACACTGCTACGGGCAAAAGCCACAGGCGTTGCCCTATTGCATAGAACGGGCGAACGATGCCCGATGTCAGTACCAACTTCGATGCCTTTTGGCGGGTTTGGCGGTGATCGATGAATATCGAGAACATGTTTGACAAGCCTGATGTCAAGCAGCTGGTCCACGCATTTAGCCTTTTGGACGACGAGAAAGATATCCAAGCGTTTTTGACCGATATCTGCACGCCGCGCGAGATTTGCGATCTATCGCAGCGTCTGCAGGTCGCGCGTTACCTGGACGAGGGCGAGCCCTATGTCGAGGTTCAGGCGCGTACCGGCGCTTCGTCCACCACGGTGAGCCGTGTGTCCAAGGCGCTCAACGGCGAGTACGGTGGCTACCGCAAGATCCTCATTAAGCTGGAGGATGGCGAGTAGGCCGCGGCAAAACGGATTGTGTAAAACCGCTCCTCCGGGGGCGGTTTTTTGATCCCTTGGGGACGGAGGAAAACGGATCACCGGTTTAGACTGACCCCCTCGATGATCCGTTTTCCTCCGTCCCCAAGGGACCAAATCTGTTGGCGTGGGGCAAATCTGTCCGCTTGGGCGGGTAGGATGGATGCATTGATTATTGCGAACAGTTTGAGCGGAGGACCATGCCTGTTCGAATCTATACCACCAATGCCGGCACGGATTTGAGCGATGCCGAGTCGGCGTTGCTTGCCGATCTTATTGCCCGCCACGGGCGTGCCGTGTTGCTGGCACCTACGTTTGCCGAGCTCGACCTGTGCCGTCATGATGCGGCGGAAGCCGGGATTTCGCTGGGTATTGACTACAAGACGCCTACATCGTGGCTTCGCTCGCTTTGGGAGCTTTTGGGCGACGGGCGAGGTTTTGTCGACAACCTGCAGCGCCAGATGCTGTTCTCGGACATGGTCACGCGTCTCGTCGATGCCGACCTGCAGCCACTTTCGCGCAGCCAGGGCACGGTGCGCATGCTCGCGCGCATGGCCCGCGACGTGCTGCCGGGTGTGGCGGGGACGACGGCCGAACGATGCCGTGGCGACAACTGCCAACCGGAGCCAAAAAGCGATGCCGAGGCTCGTGTGTTCGAGCTTTTGCGTGCCTACGCGGGCGGTTTGGACCGTCGAGATATGGTCGAGCCCTGCGAGGCAGCTGACATTATGGCCGGTGCCCTGGCCGATAACCTGCCGGCGTGCACCCGCGCCGTATGCGTGCGCGGTATCACGTCGTTTACGCACGGCCTGCTCGAGCTGCTGTCTGCCGTGGCGAACAATGGGGGAGAGGTCGTCGTGCTGCTTGCCCGCGAGCAGGCGGCGATGCGCGAGGAGCTTGCCACGGCATTTGATGCCCGCGGTGTGCTGTTTGAGATCGCGCCGCTGGGGGAGGACGCCGTCGCGTCTGATGTCGCTTGCGGGACCGCCGCTCAGCCTGTCTTTATTGAGGTCGCCGGCCCCCATGCCCGTGCTCATGTCTATGCGGACGCCATCGATAAGTTGGTGAAAGCGCACAAGGAGTCCAGGGCCGATAAAGTTACGGCAACGCCCGCCGACCCCGTGCGCGTGCTCGTTGTTTCTGCCCGGGCACCCCAGCTGTTCGGTGAGCTCGCCTCTCGTCTGGCGGCTCGTCATATCGCTGCCGAGACGGTTGAGTTCACGGCGTTTTCCCAATCCATTGCGGGCAGGCAGTTTGCGGCGCTTGCCGGCCTGATCGAGCGCATGAAGGCCGCCGATGAGGGCATGGCGTCAAAGACCGAGTGGTGGCCCGCGCCGGAGCTTACCGACTGGATCTACAGTCCGCTTTCGGGCGCTGATGCCGTCAATGCCCGTACCTTCGATAAGAATATGCGTCTCTCGCGCAGCAAGACTACCGCGGGCGTAAAGAGCCTGCTACAGAGCGTTCAGGGCCAGGTGAGGGGCGCGCGCAAGGCGGCGAGCGACGAGAACTGGTTTAAGAACGTACCGTGTGTGGTCTCGGACGTGTTCCAGGCGCTGTGGCGTGACAAGCCCGTGACGGCGCTTAAGGCCATGCTTGCCGTTGCCGAGGCGTTGCCCGATCGCTCGCTGGGCAGCTTGGATGGCCAGGCCCGTCGCCAGGCGGAGGTAGCCCTGCTGCGCCACGCCATCGACATCCTTATGAACGGCGCCCGCGCGCTCGACGTGTCGCAGGTCGCGACCGTGCCCGTGCTCGATGGCATTCGCACCAGGGTGGACAAGCGTAGCACCGCCTACGATTACGAGACCCACGAGGTTGACCGTGCGCCACGTGCCCAGGTTCGTTTTGCTTCGCTTGCCGACGCGGCGGCTCTGCGCCCCGGCAGCTACGATGCCGTGCTGTTTGCCGATGTCGATCTGGACAGCTATCCACTCTCGCACGAGGAGGGACCGCTGGCTACGCTGACGGCGAGCCTTGGTCGCGAGGGCGTGACGCTTGAGCCCGCGGCCCTGCTGCGCGTGCGCTTTGGTCACGCGATGCAAGCGTCGCGTGGTCCGGTTACGCTCGCCCGTGTGACCCATGATCGTCAGGCGCGCGAGTGCTATCCGGCGGCCGTGTGGACCGAGTTGCGTGCGCACGCCAAGGCCGCTGACGACGCTAAGGCCACTGACACCGACAAGGCCGCTGACGACGCTAAGGCCACTGGCAACGCTAAGGTCGCTGGCGCCGACAAGGCGACGTGCGTGGGTGAGGGCGATATCGTAAGGGACTTCGATCCCGCGGCAGGCGAAGGTCTCAAGCGCGAGCGCGTGACCTGTGAAGCCCCTCAGCATCTGAGTGCCGAGGCCGTGCCGTATTTGGTCCTGCGCCGTCGCGATGGCGAGGGCGAGGACGCGCCGCTCGTGCCGCGCCTGACGTCCGCCTCGCAGATCGAGGCCTATTCTACCTGCCCGCTGTGCTGGTTCGTATCGTATCGCGTCAAGCCCCAGTCCATCGATGCGGGCTTTGGCAACATGGAGAAGGGTAACTTCGTCCACGATGTGTTGGAGCACCTCCATGCCCGCCTGCCCCAGGAGGGCATGGAGCGCGTGACGCCCATGAATCTGCCGCGCGCTCAGGAGCTGCTGCGCGAGGTCTTTGCCGAGACCCTGGCCGAGCACGCCGGCAAGCGCGGTACCGAGGGCCCGCTGGTGCCGCTCTCCCCGGTGGAGGAGCGTCAGGTGGCCGAGATCTTGCCGCAGCTGGAGGGCGTGCTTGCCTACGAGTCCGAGGCACTCGCCCCCTTCGCTCCGCGCTACCTGGAGTTTGCGTTCAACGAGCTCCAGGTCGAGTATGCCGGTTGGCCGCTCGGCGGGCGCATCGACCGCGTGGACGTGGATGCCGAGAACCGCGCCGTGGTAATCGACTACAAGCATCGTTCGGGTGTCGAGGAGTTTAAGCTCGCCGACCCCACGGTGCGCGACGAGGAATCGGGCGAGGCCCCCATCGACGACCCGCGCTGGCTGCCGCCGCATACCCAGACACTCATCTACGCGCAGGCCATGCGCCGGGCGCTGGATCTGAATACCCGTGCGGCGCTTTACTTTTCCACCAAGGGCGGCAAGCCCGCGCTGCGTGGTGCCGCAAGTGCCGAGTTGCTCGAGGAAGAGCGCGGCGACGGTCGCATCCCGGGCCTCAAGAAGGGCTTTCCGGGCGAGGGCGGCAACATGGACTTCGATGCGCTGCTCGACCGCGTGGAGGCCGGCATCGCCGAGCGCCTGTGCGAGCTCGAGGCAGGCAACATTACCGCCGTCGACCCGACGTCGGCTCAGGCCGCGCATGCGCGCTGCTCGTATAACCACGAAGGAACGTTTGTAAGGAGGGACGTGTAGACCATGGATCTTTCGACTTTGATGCCGCAACAGCTGCAAGTCGTCAAAACGCTCGACCGCCCGCTGTTTGTCTCGGCGGGTGCCGGCTCGGGCAAGACCTTTACCCTTACGCGCCGCATCGTCTACGCACTCTCGCCCGAATCCGGTCCGTTTGTCGAGCATCTGGATCAGGTGCTCGCCATTACCTTTACCAAAGACGCCGCGGCTGAGATTCGCGACCGTGTGCGCCGTGCGCTTATCGAAGAGGGTATGGACGAAGAGGCTCTGACGGTCGACGACGCTTGGATCTCGACCATCCACGGCATGTGCTCGCGTATCCTGCGCGCGCATGCATTGGAGCTGGGCATCGATCCCGAGTTCACGGTGCTTACCGATACCGATGAGCTTATGGATCAGGCTGTCGAGCATGTGCTGGGCCGCGCGACAGCGCCCGATGCCGCTCCCGAGCTCGCGGCTTCGCTCAAAGCACTCTATGCCTGGTATCCCATGGCGGGTGAGGGCAGTCCCTTTGGCAGCGGCACCACCATCAAAGGTCTGGTGCGCAACCTATTGGAGCTGTCGAGCCAGCTGCCGGGCGGCATGGACGACGTGTGCGTGGCGCGCGGTCAGGCCGATACCTCGGCCCTGGCAGACGCCTATCGCGCGGCGCTCGGCGCGAGCAAGGCGGCGACCGAAAAGACGCAGGTGGCGCTCGAGGCCATCGACGCGTTTGAGGCGAGCGGCAAAACCATGGGGGATGCGGCGCGACTCATGATGTCGTGCAGTATGCCTCGAGCGAGCAAGGCGTTTCCTAAGGAGCAGGTGGAGCTACTCAAGGCCGAGGCCGCCGATGCGTTTATCAATATCGTGCTTGCCTGCGGCGGCCCGGCGCTCGATGCGCTGGTGGGGCTTGCCCGTGCCGTAGAGGCGGAGTACCGTGCGCTCAAGGCCGACCAGTCCGCGCTCGATAACAATGACCTGCTGCGCATGGCGTACGAGGCGCTGCGCGACTACCCGGCTATTCGAGCTGCCTATGAGGGCCGCTTTAAGATGGTCATGATCGACGAGTTCCAAGATACCGACCAGATGCAGGTCGATTTGATTCGCTATCTGACGGGCGCGGGGGAGCGCGCGCTGTGCACCGTGGGCGATGCGCAGCAGTCGATTTACCGCTTCCGTGGTGCCGAGGTCGAGGTGTTTCGCCGCCAGGAGCGCAAGGTGGGTTCGACGACGGCGTCCGAGACGGTCACCACGTCCGATGCTCCCGCCGGCGAGCTCGTCAAACTCGTGCGCAACTTCCGCAGCCACGACGAGGTGCTGCGCTATGTGGCGCGCGTCTTTGACGGCGACACCGGTGGTTTGATGCAGGGGTTCTTGGATCTTGAACCGAGCGACAAACGCAAGGACAAGCTCAAGGCAAAGGCTTCGCGCCGCCAGGCGCTGTTCGTTGCCGGCGGCAGTATGCAGGAGCGCACGCAGGCCAAGGCCCGTGCGATCGCCGAGCGATTCCATGCGCTTGCCGATGCCGGCCAGCCCCAGGGCGGCATGGTGCTGCTGCTGGGTCGCATGACCAATGCCGACGTCTACGCGCAGGCCTTCCGCGACCAAGGACTCGACTGCGTCATCGCAGGCGGCTCGGTCTTTGCCCAGGCGGCCGAGGTGCAGACGGTGCGTGCCCTGGTCTGCGCGCTCGCCAATCCGGCCGATACGGCCCAAGGCCTTATGCCGTTGCTGGCCTCGCCGATGTTTGCACTCGGCGCCCAGGAGTTCCTGGCGCTGGCGACCAAGCTCGACGAGCAAACGGGCGAGACGTCGCGCCGCAATATCGATGTGGGCATCATGAGCGATTCCGATGTGCCGGGTTTGCAGAGCCTGCCGCTCGTGACGCGTGCCCGCGAGGTGCTGCGCTACGCGCTTCGTCGCGTGGGACGAGATTCGTTCGCCGCCATCGCGCGCGATGTGGTCAATGCCTCCGGCTGGTTCGTGCGTCTGGCGCAGCGCGGCCCCGAGGGCAAGGCCATTGCCGCCAACGTGCTCAAGGCGCTCGACGCCGTGGCCGAGGCAGAGGCCGAGCTCGGCAATTCTCCGCGCTCCATCGCGCTCGCCTTCGACCGCTTCTTGGCGGGCAAGGAGGCCCCGGGCGCCCTCAACGAGGAGGGCGACGGCGCGGTGCGCATCATGACCGTGCATGCGTCCAAGGGCCTGGAGTATCCGGTCGTGGCGGTTGCCGAGTGTTTTGGCGTGCGCAAATCGTCCGGTGCGGCACAGATGGGTCGCGTCGAGGGCGGAGCGCAAGTCGTGGCGCTGCCGGCGCGCTTCGATGGCGTTAAGCTTGCCGACGGAACCTTCGTGAAGGGCGATGACGTCAAAAAGCAGTTTGAGCATGCGTTTAAGGGCAAGGGTACGTCGCTGTGGCTGCCGCCGGAGCTCATGGAGGACGTCTGTGCGACGGGTTCTCCCGCCGAGGCATTTGCTCGCCTGCGCAACGACGACCTGCAGCTTTCGCTCGAGGAGCGGGCCCGCTTGCTCTATGTTGCCATGACGCGAGCGGGCGAGCTGGTGATCTTGGCGATGGATGCCGGTGTGAGCCGCGGCAAGGTGACGGCGCCGACCTTCGACGTCGAGACCGATCTGACCTACGACGTGCTGCGCCGCATCCTGCCGACTGACAGTCTGGACATGCCGCAGCTCGATAGCGACCGTTTGGTGTTCGACAACTCCAAGCCGGGCGACTACGAGCTCATCTCGCTGGCGGACTTTACGTTTGACGAGCAGGCGTTTGAGGCTAACGCTTCGCTGGATGCCGAGGGCAGGCTTGTTCGCGGCGATGTCGATGTCGCTGATAATGCTGCGCACTCAACTGTGCCCGGTCCTGCCGACCCCAAGCCCGATTCGTTTGAGCTTGTGTATCCCCAGGCAGTGGGCGTGCGCATGGGCATCTGTCCGTATCCGATGCGTGATTCGTATAGCTACTCGTCAATCGCCGCGGCGCTCCATGCCGAGGCGGAAGATCGTTCCGCCGAGGCGCGTGTTCCCATGGACGAGGCCGGCGATGATGCGGAGTCGGATGGCTCGGAGATGACGGATGCGGACGTGGCTGCCGTTGAGCCCGCCGGCAACCCCATGGCGCTGGGCTCGGCGTTCCATGCCGCCTGCCAGTGGCTCATCGAGATGGGTGCCGATGCACTGCCCGCTGAGCGTGCCGACGCCCTGGCTCGCCTGTGGCACCTGACGCCAGAACAGCGCGAGCGCTTCGATGTCGCTCTGGATCGATGGCTCAAGTCGTCGGTTCGTGCCGAGCTGCTCGCGTGGCCGTGCATCCGTGCCGAGGTGCCGTTCTTCTCGCTGGGCTGCGAGGACGAGGACATCGCCCGCTACGGCGCCTATGCCGAGGGCGCCATCGATGCACTGGCGACCGACCCGGCCGATCCGTCGCGCGCACTGGTCATCGATTACAAGACGGGTGGCACGCCGGATGAGACGCCGGACCAGCTGCTCGAGAAGCACGCCCTGCAGGCGCGCGTCTACGCTGATGTTCTGCACAAGGCAGGCTTTGAGGCCGTGACCGTCAAGTTCGTCCGCGTGGGGCAGCCGGATCCAACCATCTTCGTCGAACCCGCCGAGCCTCAAGTAGTCACCTACAACCTTTAGCCCCTCAGATAACTTGCGGTGGAATAGTTCCTGTATTGCGGCCCAGGTGGCCCAAGCGGGAACTATTCCACCGCAACTGCAAGAGGAGCCGTGTTGGTTTGGCTAGGTTCGGGTGCAGTCCGCACCGTGCGGTAAAATCGTTCAGTCAGAACACGAACCCGCATCGGAGCTCATCACATGGCATTCGTCCATCTGCACAATCACACTGTTTTTTCCATGCTCGACGGCGCAACCCGTATCCAGGATATGGTTAACCGTGCCGTTGAGCTGGGCATGCCCGCCGTGGCCATTACCGACCACGGCTACATGTATGGCGTGCCCGACCTGGCGCTGGCCTGCGACGCCGTCAACCACAACACGCCCGAGTACAAGACGTGGAGCCACGACAAGGCCTTCTTGGAAAAGGACCGCCGCGACGAGCTGGTGGAGCCCGATCCCGAGGCAAACCCGCGCGAGCATGCCCAGTATGTGAAGGACATGGCCATGTGGGACGAGAAGGGCAACATCGACGAGCTCAAGCCGCCCCTGGTCATCAAGCCCATCTTTGGTTGCGAGGTCTACTTTACGCCGGACGAGACGCTCGCCCGCGACCATAAGCCCGAGCTCTACCACATGATCCTTCTGGCCAAGGACCAGGAGGGCTACGTCAACCTGATGCAGACGGTCTCCGAGGCCGCCGTGCAGGGCTTTTACTACAAGCCGCGCGTGACGCTCGACAACCTGCGTCGCCACGCCAAGGGCATGATCTGCACGAGCGCCTGCATCGCGGGCATCATCCCCAAGTACATCGACCGCGGTGACATGGAGGGCGCCATCAAGTGGGCCGAGACCTTCCGCGACACCTTCGACCCCGGCGACTTTTATATCGAGATCCAGGAACACGGCATTACCACCGATAACGGCTTGACCGACGAGCAGATGGACCGCACGCTCATCGACATCGCCAAGCAGGTGGGCGTCAAGGTTATCGCCACCAACGACTTCCACTACCTGCGCCGCGAGGATGCGCCCGTGCAGGACGTTATCATGTGCATCGGCATGAACGCCAAGGTCGACGACCCTAACCGCATGCGCATGACCGGCTCGGAGTTCTACATGAAGACCGAGGAGGAGATGCGGGCGATGTTCCCGTATTGCCCCGAGGCCTGCGACAACACGCTCGAGATTGCCGACAAGTGCTACGTCGAGCTGGACTGGGACTCCATCATCCTGCCGCGCTTCCCGTTGCTCGATCCCGGCGAGACGCACGAGAGCCAGTTCCGCCGCGAGTGCGAGAAGGGCCTGCGCCAGCACTACGGCGACGACTGGGCCACGCGCGAGATCGGTGGCGTCAACATCAAAGAGCGCTTTGAGTACGAATACAAGGTCATCTGCGACAAGGGCTTTGCTGCCTACTTCTTGATCGTTGCCGAGTACGTGCAATGGGCCAAGGACAACGGCATCGGCGTCGGCCCCGGCCGTGGCTCGGCCGCCGGCGCTATCGTCGCCTACGCCATGAACATCACCGCGTTCGACCCGCTCGAGAACGGCCTGATGTTCGAGAGGTTCCTGTCCCCGCAGCGTACCGAGATGCCCGATATCGATATGGACTTCGACGACGAGCGGCGCCTCGAGGTCGTGGAGCACGTTCGCCAGCTCTACGGCCCCGAGAAGGTCACCCACGTCATCACCTACTCGACCATTAAGGCCAAGCAGGCCATCAACGACGCCGCGCGCGTCCTGGACTACCCGGTCTACATGGGCCAGCGCCTGTCCAAGATGGTCTCGAGCGACCCCAAGGTCAAGCTCAAGCAGGTGCTCGAAAAACAACCCGGCAAAGAGGATCTGTTTAACCCCGACTTTGCCGAGGCCTATAAAAAGGACGACGACGCCCGCCGCATCATCGACACGGCGCTCTCGATTGAGGGCCTCACCCGTGGCGAGGGCGTGCACGCGTGCGCCGTTCTGATCTGCCGCGACCCCGTCAACGAGCATGTGCCCACCAAGCTCGACACCAAGGGCGGCGTCGAGATTACCCAGTACGAGGGCCATACCGTTGCCGACATGGGCCTGCTCAAGATGGACTTCCTGGGCCTGCGCACGCTGACGGTTATCTCCAAGGCTAAGGCAAACATCAAGAAGAACTTCGGCATCGACATCAAAGAGGAAGAGATTCCCTTTGACGATCCCGAGATCTTTAAGCTCATGGGCTCCGGCCACACCGCCGGCGTCTTCCAGGTCGAGTCCGCCGGCATGACGGCCACGATCAAGAACATGAAACCCACCGAATACAAGCACGTCGTGGCATTGATCGCTCTGTACCGCCCGGGCCCGCTGGGCGCCGGCATGGTTTCGTCCTACATCAACCGTATGAACGGCAAGGAGCCGGCCGTCTCCTACGACGACCGCCTGGACGACATCCTGGGCGAAACCTACGGCACCATGGTCTACCAGGAGCAGGTTATGCTCATCTCCGTCGAGATGTGCGGCTTCTCCAAGGGCGAATCGGACTCGCGTATCCGTAAGCCCGTGGCTAAGAAAAAGATCAAGCTGCTCACGTCGACGGTGCTCCACTGGGAGGATGGCTCGGACGAGACCACCTACGACCACTGGATGAACGGTGCTATCAAGAACAACTACACGCGCGAGGTCGCCCAGAAGATTTGGGACGATGTTCTCGAGTTCGCGTCTTACGCCTTTAACAAGTCGCACTCCGCCGGCTACGCCATCCTGGTTATGCAGACGGCGTGGCTCAAGGCGCACTATCCGCACGAGTACATGGCGGCCGTTCTGACGTCCTACACGGGCAAGACCGACAAGATCGTTCATTACGTCTCGGCGTGCCGCCACGACGGCATCCCCGTGCTGTCGCCAGATGTCAACGAGTCCGGTACCGAGTTCACGGCTACCAAGGAGGGCGTGCGCTTTGGTCTGGCCGGCATTCGCGGCGTGGGCACTGGCGTGGCGCAGGCGATTATCGCCGAGCGTGAGGCGGGCGGCCCGTTTAAGACGCTGCACGACTTTGTCGAGCGCGTGGACTCGAGCCAGGCCAACCGTCGCGTGATCGAATCGCTCATCAAGGCAGGCGCCTTCGACTCCACGGGGTATCCGCGTCGCCAGATGATGCACTTTGTGGATAAGAACAACCCCGAGAACATCATCGATGCCGCCGTGAAGCGCCAAAAGGATCGCGCGAGCGGCCAGACGTCGTTCTTCGATATGTTCGGCGACGTTGAGGGCTCGGGCTTTGAGGTGAGCGTGCCCGATCCGGACGGCCAGGAGTGGGACCGCCACCTTAAGCTGAGCCAGGAGAAGGAGGTTCTGGGCATCTATGTCTCGGACCACCCGTTGCGCCCGTTTGAGTATGCGCTAGCCAAGGCGCGCGACTTCTCGTTCTCGCAGATCGACACCGGTTACGAGGTGCAAAACCCCACGGGCGGTACCATCAACCAGGAGATTCCCGAGGGCAAGGCGCTGTGGTGGGCCGGTATGGTCTCGAGCGTGTCCAAGCGCGTGACCAAAAACGGTGACCCCATGGGCATCGTGCAGCTCGAGGACATGGAAGGTGAGGCCACGGTCGTGGTGTTCCCCAAGACCTACAAGGAGGCCGAGGGGTACCTGTACGGCGAGGTCGATCCCGAGACCGGCGCGCAGCTGTCCGATGCGTTTGTGCGCATTAAGGGCAAGCTTGAGCGCTCGGACCGCGGCGATCAGATCATCGCGCAGGAGATCGTGCCACTGGAGCTTAATGAGGAGAACAACAAGCCCAAGGTGTTTGAGGTCATGGTGCCCAACAGCCGCTTTAGCCAGGGCAATATGGCGCGTCTTGCCACGGTGCTTACCGCCAACCCGGGCGGCGACCGCGTGGAGATCTTTATCGAGCAGGTGGACGGGCGTGTGCTGCGTGCCGAGGTGCCGGCCAAGGTCAACGCACGCTCGATTCCGCTGTTGGCAGAGGCAAAAGCCATCGTGGGTAACCAGGGTCGCGTGACGGTGATCTAAGGGCGACCTTGCTGGTCCGCGCGAGATTGGAGGAAGTGATGGCGCAGGGGACGTTTGTGCAGGCGCTTCGTAAGGAGGCGGCGCTCAGCAGTACCTTTATGAAGGGGCGCTCGCTCATGCTCAACGGCGCCGTGCTGTCGTTTGAGGACTCCGGCTCGCGCTTCTCCAAAAACGTGAACATCGAGGGCTCGGTGCGCGGCTCGCGCGGCGACCTGTACAAGACGCACGTGGCGCTCGACATGGACGAGCACGAGGTTATCGACTACGACTGCGATTGCCCGGCCGCCTTTCGCTATTCCGGCATGTGCAAGCACGCCATCGCCACGGCGCTGGCGTATCTGGATGCCAGCGGCGCCGAGCCCGTCGAGGGCCTGCGCACACCGGTCCGCACGTTTACAGTACCGCCCGCACAGTCCAAGCAGCCCACGCGCCCCGCGCCCACCGCATCTGCGGTCAACCCCAACTTTCCCTTCCCGGCGCCCGTCCCCACGAGCCCGAGCCTTGTGGCGGCGCTTTCCGATCTTTCGGACGCGCGCATGGACGAGCTCGCGGTCATGCGCCGCAAGCTCGCCAGCACCATTGACCCCGATGCGCCCAAAGCGGTGCTGGAGCCCTCGCTGGTGCCGTACTACAATCCGCTGTTTGCCGATCGTTTTAACTGGGCGCTCGAGTTTCGCATTCGTAGCGGTTCGGTGTCCTACGTGGTTAAGGATATCGACGGCATGGCCGATGCCTATGTGCGCGGCGGTACGTTCTCCTATGGCAAGAAGCTTACGTTTGCCCATGTGCCCGAGGCTTTCGATGACGTGTCGACAAAGCTGCTCGACTTTGTCGCAATGACGGTCGCCTACCTAGGCGATATTACGAGCTCGCGCTCGGCGTCGTATGACTTTGTCCGCAACGGTTTTGTCGCCGAGCGTCAGTTGCCGGTATCCGAGCATTCCATCGTGTCCGTGCTGGACCTGCTGCGCGGCAGGACCATGTCCTTTGAGCCTGCTTGGTCGCGGGGAACGACGACGCATCGCGCCTACGAGGTGGCAGTCGAGCCGTCGCCTCAGGGGGAGGGCGAAGTCCCGGCTAAGCGCCCGCCGCTCCTTGCCGCCAAGATTGCACCGGCGGCGGGAGGCAGCTACGACTTGCGCCTGCCGGCCGATACGTACTGCTTTGTCGCAGGCGACGCAGCCTATCTGGTCGATACGCGCCGCGCGCGCCGTACCGACACGGCGTTTGCCCAGCATGCGGCGCCGTTCCTATCGCACTTGTTGCCCTGCCGCATGCCGGTCCATATCGCCGCCGACCAGGTGGGCGAGTTCTGCCGCATGGCGCTGCCGATCTTGCGCGACTACACCGACCTGACCGCTCCCGCCGCGCTCGACGCCGTGGCGCCCGAGCCAAGTTTTGCCATGGCGATTGGCGTCGACGATGGTCTTGTGACCTGCAAGATTGCGGTGACCTACGGCGATTGGTCAGCAGATCTCTTTAGTCTTGGTGCTCCGGGCAGTCCTTTCGAAGAGCAACGCCCCGGCGTTCCGCCCCGCGATACGGTGGCGGAGTTTCGCGTTATGGACACGGCTGCCCTGTATTTCGACTTTTACGAGGGCGGCCTGGCATTTGAGGAGCGCGATGACGAGAGCCTGTTCCACTTGTTGACCGAGGGCCTGTCTGCTCTGTCCGAGCTGGGCGAGGTCATGCTCAGCGACCGCCTGCGCCAGATTTCGGTCCGCCCTGCGCCCAAGCTCTCGGTGCGCGCCACCGTCAAGAGCAACTTGCTCGACGTCGAGCTGGGTGCGAGCGGGCTTTCGGCGGGCGACCTTGCCATCTATCTGGACTCGTATAAGCGCCACCAGACGTTCGCGCGCCTTACGTCCGGCGACATCGTTCGCCTGGATGAAGGTGCCCGCGCTGCGTTTGGCCTTGCCGAGGACCTGGGCGTCGATGCCGTCGACCTGCTCGACGGCGTGTCGCTTCCCGCATCGAGTACCCTGTTCGTCGACAACATGCTTGCGCGCACGCCCGAGCTCGAAGCCGATCGCGACGCTGCATTCCGTCGCACCGTCGAGCGCTTGGATACGCTCGGCAAGATGGACTTTACGGTGCCGGTCTCGCTCAAGGCCACACTGCGCGGCTATCAGGTCGACGGCTACCAGTGGCTCGGCTCGCTCGAGCATCTGGGCCTTGGCGGCATTTTGGCCGATGATATGGGTCTGGGCAAAACGCTGCAGATGATCGCGCACATTCTGGCGCGCGTGGAGGCGGGGGACACCAAGCCCACGCTCGTGGTATGCCCCGCGTCGCTCGTGTACAACTGGGCTGCCGAGTTGGAGCGCTTCGCCCCCTCGATTGATGTGTGCGCCATCGTGGGCGCCAAGGCCCAGCGTCGCGTGCAAATTGCCGGTGCCGCCGAGCACAACGTGGTCGTGACGTCGTATGACCTCATGCGTCGCGACATCGACGAATATGTCGAGCAGGACTTTGCCCGCGTAGTGCTCGACGAGGCCCAGTACATTAAAAACCCGCTCACCCAGGTGGCTCGCGCTGCAAAGCGCCTGCCGGCCGGCGTGCGCTTTGCCTTGACGGGCACGCCCATCGAAAACCGCCTGTCCGAGCTTTGGAGTATCTTCGACTTTTTGATGCCGGGTCTTCTGGGCACGCGCGACTCATTTGCCAAGCGCTTTGAGAGCCCCGTCGAGCATGCCGAGGGCGACAGTGCCGCTCGTCTGCAGGCGCTCGTGTCGCCGTTTGTGCTGCGTCGCGTCAAGGAAGATGTGGTGGCCGATCTGCCCGAGAAGATCGAGGATACGGTGATGGCACAGCTTGCCGGCGAACAGCGCAAGCTCTACCTGGCCAACCAAGACCGCATCGCCCAGCAGGTGCAGCACCGCGAGGCCGGGGAGTTTAAGAAAGATAAGCTCAAGGTGCTCGCCGAGCTCACCAAGCTGCGCCAGATCTGCTGCGACCCGCGTCTACACTACGAGGATTACAAGGCGGGGAGCGCCAAGCTCGATACGTGCATGGAGCTCGTGCACGGCGCACTCGACGGCGGGCATCGCATCCTGTTGTTCAGCCAGTTTACGGGTATGCTCGATATCATCGGCAAGCGCCTGTCTAAGGAGGACATCGCCTTCCTTAAGCTCACGGGCGCTTCGTCTAAGGAGAGCCGCGCCAAGATGGTTGCGCAGTTCCAGGCAGGCGAGGTGCCGGTGTTCTTGATTTCGCTCAAGGCGGGCGGTGTTGGCCTTAATTTGACGGCTGCCGACGTGGTCATCCACTACGACCCGTGGTGGAACGTGGCCGCGCAGGACCAGGCGACCGATCGCGCCCACCGCATTGGCCAGCAGCACACCGTGACCGTGTACAAGCTCATCGCCAAGGACACGATCGAGGAGCGCATTATGCAGATGCAGGAGTCCAAGCGCGATCTGGTTAACAGCGTGCTCGGCGGCGATGGCATCTCATCGGCACTGTTCACGCGCGAGGATGTTCTGGCACTGCTCGGTGGCGACGGTCGCTAACTTGCGCATGCCGATGGGTGCCAGGACAGGTACTCGGAATTGCCTGAGCGCCCTGGACTCTGCCGAGCCCCTCGATATGTGTTCATTTGCCATGCCGTGGATGGTTCGCCTACCTTTGGGCATAAGAAGCCTCAGGAATATTGGCACATCAGCAAAGGAGAACATCATGGCGAAATTCTTTAAGGACTCCGACGGCAAGCTCGTTGCCGCCCTTGGCGACGGCGTTGCGACCCCTGCCGGCTGCACGGAGCTGACGGCAAACACCGAGGATGCGGCGCACGAGAAGCACGTGCCTGTTGTCGAGATCGAGCGCGACGGCCACGTCATTCGCGCGCGCGTGGGCTCGACGGAGCACCCCATGCTGCCCGAGCACTACATCGAGTGGATCGCGCTTGAGGCCGAGGGCCGCCTGGAGGTCCATTACCTTGAGCCCGGCATGAAGCCCACGACGTTTTTCGCTGGCGGCTCCAAGACCGGTACTGTCTATGCCTACTGCAACCTGCATGGGCTGTGGTCCGCGACGTTCTAGGAGCGCGCCCCCGCTCGGGGTATCATAGCTAGCATATGCACATGCGAGCGCCGGCTGCATTATGCGGCCGGCGCTTTTACTACGACAACGACGATTTACGACGGAAAGGGCTGGGCCATGAAGCTCGCACTTGCACAGATCGATATGCGCTTGGGTGACATCGAGGGCATTTGCGGCCGCATCGAGGACCAGGCTCGCCTGGCCCATGAGCGCGGCGCGCGCGTGCTGTGCGTTCCGGCCCCGCTCTTTATGGGTGCCATGCCGGGCAGCCTGGTGGGCGCTGCCGATTTTGAGCACGATATGCTGACGGGCCTGACGGGCGTTGCCGAGCGCATCCAAGAGCTCGATATGATCTGCATCGTGCCCGCTGCGGTTTCGTTTGAGGGCCAGCCCCTGCTTGACTATATGATGCTTAAGGATGGTCGCGTGGTGCCTGCGCGCGCAAGTATTGCCCTGCAGCGCGGTGAGAACAACGACACACGTTGGGCACCGCCGGTGTTTGACGTGGACGGCGTGCGCATCGCCGTGGTGTTTGACCTGGATCGCGAGCTCGAGATGCTGCCGACCGGTGTCGACCTCATTGCCTATTTCCAATTCAACGCGTTTGACATGACCGATCGCGAGACCGCCGCCGTCGCCGCCGTGCGCAGCGGTGCCTACCGCAAGATCGCCTCCAAGCGCAGCGTGTGGTTTGCCTGCATGGCGCCGGTCGGCGCCTATGACGAGTCGGTGTATACCGGCGGGTCGTTTGTGCTCGACGATTGCGGTCGCGTGGTGGCCCAGGCGCCGTGTTTTGAGGAGAGCCTGCTGGTTCAGGAGATTCAGCGCGGCGTGATGCTCGATGCCCTGGAGGACCATGAGCTGCCCCAGTTTCGCTCCGAGGAGTGGTTGTGGCAGGCGCTGGTGCTTGCCGTGCGCGACAATGCCCGCGCCCACGGTACGTCGCATGCCGTGGTGGCGATCGAGGGCGATTTGCCGTCGTCCCTGTTGGCGGCGCTTGCCGTCGATGCCTTGGGTCCTCGTAACGTAATTGGCTTAGTGCTGGGGCGCAACCGCATCTTTACGCCGGCGCAGGAGGAGGCCGAGGCCGCCCGCTGTTCTGCTGTTCGCTCAATCGCTGAGCGTCTGCACATTCGCACCGTCGAGCGCGATGCGCCGGATGCGGAGCGCGTGCTCGACCGCGACGTGTCGGCGGGCGATGCCGAGCGCCTGCGTTCGCGCGCGCTGGGCCTGATGCTCGAGGATACGGCGCTCGAGCTGGGCGCCATGGCGTTGAGCCCGCTTTCCAAGACTGAGTATGCACTGGCGGCGCCCGCGCTGTCCGGCGGCTACCAGGGCGATTTTGCGCCCTTTGGCGACGTGTATCTGTCGACGCTCGAGTTTGTGGCACGCGTGCGCAACCGCACCTCGGCCGTGGTGCCCCAAGAGCTCGTGACGCTCAACGCGGTAGAGGATTGCATGGATCGCGTGCTGGCGCAGGCACTCTCGGCGCTCGCCGGCCCGGTTGATATGCTCGATCGCGCGGCGCAGCTGCTGGGCGGGCTTGAGCCGGGCGAGGTCGATGGTGCGCTCGAGTCGCACGTGGACCGCAACCGCCCCTTTGATGACATCCCGATGGCCGCCGCCAAGCCCGAGGCCTGCTCGCTGCTGCTGATGCTCGTGCGCCAAGGTGAGGCTGCTCGTCGCATGCTACCGACGGCGCCGATCGTTTCGGCCCGTTCGTTTGCCGAACGCGCCTGGCCGTACATGCTTGCGTGGTCCGATCTGGGGCTCAACGGTAAGGAGCGCATGGCGGTTGATTCGCTGGCGCGCGCCGAGGTGCGCCGTTTTGCCGACGACGATACGAGTGACCGTATGCGCGGCGAGATGATGGGCTTATTAGGCGAGCTGTTGGGTATTTCGCCCGAGCAGATGGAAGAGCTGCGCTCCGAGGACGGTCAGCGTCGTTTGCATGAGGGTATGAAGAAGTTTGAGGGCGAGGTCCAGGACGCCATCGATAAGATGATGGGCGGCCAGGGTGGACCGCAGGGAGGTCCGATGCCGCACCCGCCGGTTGATCCCCGACAGTTCCCATTCTTCTCGCAGAACTAAAAAGGTTACGCGGTTTTGCCAAACCGCGTAACGAGTCGACGCTGCGCGAGCCCCTGCCGGGCAATCTGCCGCTCAAACCGTCGCTTGCGTACAGAAGTACGCGGCACTCCTCTTTCGCGACACCTTGCCACGGCAGGGACTCGCTCGCTGGCGTATGTTCAACCTGCGATTCAACCTTGCTTGGCTTATGCTTCCCAGGTTGTGTTATTCTAGAACAGACGTTCGTGAATGGTGCGCGGGGCCTTGTCTTGTGCTGTACTTGTGACGAGGGGAGGTCGGCTTGGTTATCTTGGGTATCGACCCCGGTTTGGCCCATACGGGCTGGGGGATTATCGAGGAGCGGCGTGGCGAGGTTCGTTGCCGTGCCTACGGTTGTATCGAGACCAGCGCGGGCAGCCCGCTCGCGGTGCGCCTGTCGCATATCGCCCGCGACCTCAAGGGCGTCGTCGAACGCTACCGTCCCGATACCGCGGCTATCGAGAGCATCTACTTTGGCGCTAACGTCCGCTCGGCCATCCCCACGGCGCATGCCCGCGGTGCCGCGCTCGTGGCGCTTTCGGAGTGCGCGCTCGAGATTGGCGAATACACGCCCATGCAGATCAAGCAGGCCGTGGTGGGCACCGGTGCCGCAGATAAACGGCAGGTTGCCTACATGGTGCGCACGCTCACGCAGCTCGATCACGACCCTCACCCAGACCATGCCGCCGATGCCCTGGCCTGCGCCATCTGTCACGTTAACCTCAGCCGCACCCGGGCGCTTACCGGCGGCGAGTTCTATCAACAGAGAGGAACCGGATACTGATGATTTCCCAGCTCCATGGAACGCTTGTCGAGGCCACGATGAGCTCGGCCGTCGTTGACGTATCGGGTGTGGGCTTTGAGCTCGGTATTTCGGGCAGCACTGCCGCCACGCTGCCTACACCCGGCGGCGAGGTTCGCCTCTATACCCGTATGCAGGTGCGCGAGGACGCCATGACACTTTTTGGCTTTGCCTCCAAGGACGAGCGCACGATGTTTGACCGGCTCGTGTCCGTGTCGGGTGTTGGCCCGCGCCTGGCGCTTGCCGTGCTTTCCACCTATACCGTGGGACAGCTGTATTCCCTGGTGATGGCCGAGGACGACAAGGGCATGGCCAAGGTGCCCGGTGTGGGCAAAAAGACCGCCCAGCGCCTTATCTTGGAGCTCAAGAGTACCTTTGCCAAGGACAAGGGCTTTGTTCCGGTCGACGTAATTCCCGGTCAGGTTGCGATGCCGGTCCCCGCCGCCGCTCCCTCGGCCATCGATGACGCCCGTGCGGCGCTTCTCTCCATGGGCTTTAGCCCGCAGGAGACCGAGGTTGCCCTGAGCGGGTATGATGGGCAGGACATGCGTGTCGAGGATCTGCTCGGCGCGGCGCTTAAGCGACTCGGAATGGATGCGTGATGTGGGAAGCCGATGACTCTCAGGACCTGTGGGCGACGCCCGGCAGCTCGCCGGCGGCATCCATGGCGCACGGTGAGCGTATGGTGGGCTCGGAACTGACACCCGAGGACCTCGATGTCGACCGTACCCTGCGTCCCCAGCGCTTGGACGACTACTGCGGTCAGGAGCATATCAAGCAGAGCCTTCGCGTGCTGATCGAGGCGGCGCAGAGCCGTGGCGAGACGCTCGACCACGTGATTTTCTCGGGCCCTCCGGGCCTGGGCAAGACCACGTTGGCCACGGTTATCGCCAACGAGCTGGGCGCTCAGATCAAGACGACGAGCGGCCCGGCTATTGCGCGTACCGGTGACCTGGCGGCCATCCTGACTAACTTGCAGCCGGGTGACGTGCTGTTTATCGACGAGATCCACCGCCTTAACCGCTCGGTCGAGGAGGTCCTGTATCCCGCTATGGAGGACTTTGCGCTCGATATCGTTATCGGTAAAGGCCCGGCCGCTCGCTCGATTCGCCTGGATATCCCCAAGTTTACGCTGGTAGCGGCAACGACCCGCTCGGGTATGCTGACCGGCCCGCTGCGCGATCGCTTTGGCATTTCGTATCGCCTGGACTACTACACGGTCGAGGAGCTCGCTCAGATTGTGACGCGCTCGGCGACTATCCTGGGCGTGACGATCGACCATCCCAGCGCGCTCGAGATCGGCTCGCGCTCGCGTGGTACGCCGCGCTTGGCCAACCGTCTGCTCAAGCGTGTGCGCGACTATGCGCAGGTACGCGGTAACGGGCCTATTGAGCTTGATATTTGCCGTCAGGCGCTCGAGTTCTTCGAGATCGATGAGCTTGGTCTGGACTGGATGGACATTCGTATCTTGGAGACGCTTGCCAAGACGTTCTCCGGCCGTGCTGTAGGCCTGACGACCCTTGCCAGCGCGGTGGGCGAGGACCCGGGTACGCTCGAAGATGTCTACGAACCCTATCTGCTGCAGTGCGGCTTGATGATTCGCACGCCCCAGGGCCGTCAGGCAACGCTTCGCACCTTTGAACATTTGGGCATCGAGCCAGCCGTTTAGAGGCTGGTTTGTTTTGGCTGGTCTGTAGGCTATCGCTGAGCATTGAATAAACATATCGCCATTCATCGGTTACGGGTGTTTTACTATTGCGCGCCCGTGCTATGCTGAATTGGTCTTTTTCTCATCCGGTAACGAAAGGACCGCCCATGCCTACTGACATCGAAATCGCACGTTCCGTCACGCCGCTGCCCATTACCGAGGTGGCTAAGAACGCCGGTGTCGACGTAAAGCACCTGATTCCGTACGGCTTCGACAAGGCTAAGGTCGACTATTCGCTGCTCAACGAGCCGACCAATCACCAGGCCAAGCTCGTCCTCGTGACCGCCATCAACCCCACGCCCGCTGGCGAAGGCAAGACCACCACGACCATCGGTCTGGCCGACGGCCTGCGTCGTCGCGGCGTCAAGAGCGCTGTGGCCCTGCGAGAGCCTTCGCTCGGCCCCGTCTTTGGCGTAAAGGGCGGTGCCGCCGGCGGCGGTTGGGCCCAGGTCATCCCCATGGAGGATATCAACCTACACTTTACCGGCGACTTCCACGCTATCGGTGCCGCCAATAACCTGCTGGCCGCCATGCTCGACAACCATATTCAGCAGGGCAACCAGCTCGGTATCGACGTTAAGCGCATCACCTGGAAGCGCGTTGTCGACATGAACGACCGCCAGCTGCGCCACGTTATCGACGGCATTGGCGGCAAGGCTCAGGGCGTGCCGCGCGAGGACGGCTTTGACATTACCGTTGCCTCCGAGGTCATGGCGATCTTGTGCCTGTCCACGAGTATCAACGACCTCAAGGAGCGCTTGGGCGAGATCGTCGTCGGCTACAGCTATGCCGGCGAGCCCGTCCGCGCCCGCGACCTCAAGGCTCAGGGCGCCATGGCTGCGCTGCTTAAGGATGCGCTCAAGCCCAACCTGGTGCAGACGCTCGAGGGTACGCCCGCGTTTGTCCACGGCGGCCCCTTCGCCAACATCGCCCACGGCTGCAACTCCATCATGGCTACGCGCATGGCTATGCGCTTTGGCGATGTCGCCATTACCGAGGCAGGCTTTGGCGCCGATTTGGGTGCCGAGAAGTTCCTCGACATTAAGTGCCGCATGACGGGCGTTCGCCCCAGCGCCGTCGTGATTGTCGCCACCGCCCGTGCACTTAAGTACAACGGCGGCGTTGCCAAGGCCGATCTCAACGAGGAGAACCTTGAGGCGCTCAAGGCCGGTATGCCCAACCTGCTCCGTCACGTCGACAACATCCAGAACGTCTACGGTCTGCCCTGCGTGGTCGCCATTAACCGCTTCCCGACCGATACCGAGGCTGAACTCGCCCTCATCGAGTCCGAGTGCCAGAAGCTCGGCGTTAACGTTAAGCTTTCCGAGGTCTGGGCCAAGGGCGGCGAGGGCGCGCTCGAGCTGGCCGATGAGGTCATGCGCCTGATTGAGCAGCCGAGCGAGCTCAAGTTTGCCTACGAGGACGGCGCCGATGTTGCCGATGCCCTCGAGGCCGTTGCCACCAAGGTTTACCGCGCCGACGGCGTCGACTTTACGCCGGCTGCCAAGCGTCAGCTTGCCGAGCTGCGCGAGAACGGCTTTGGCAACCTGCCGGTGTGCGTCGCCAAGACGCAGTACAGCTTTAGCGACAACGCCAAGGCGCTGGGCGCTCCCGAGGGCTTCCGCATCACCGTGCGCGAGCTCAAGGTTTCCGCCGGTGCCCACTTTGTGGTCGCGCTGACCGGCAGCGTTCTGACCATGCCTGGCCTGCCCAAGGTTCCCGCGGCCGAAAACATCGACGTCGACAACGACGGCAACATCACCGGCCTGTTCTAAGCCTGCCGCTCATAGCCGCTTGCCCGCCCCGCCGCGCCCCCATGGCCTGGCGGGGCTTTTTGATCCTTAGGCACGCGCATGTCTTGTAGATACCGACGGCCTTTGCCCATCATAGGCTTTTGCGCGGGTAGAATGCATGGATAACTTGATGCTTACAGGCGACGGAAAGGAAACGTTGCATGGACCAGGACAAGACGACCGTGATGGGCGGATATGGTTCCGCGCAGGCTGACGATAGCGCCGATGCGACCCGCGTTGTTCCCAACCCCGGTTATACCGACCCCGCCGCGACGCAGGCGTCCGCCGAACCCACACGAGTTATGGGCTATGGCGATACACCGCGGGATCCGTTTGATTATGCACCGCAGGATCCGTATGGCAATGCGGCGCCGGACCCGTATGGCAATGCGGCGGCAGGCGCTTATAACAACCTGCCGCAAAATCCCATTCCGCAGCCTCAGCAAACGACGTATATGCCGCGCACGGCACAGTCCCAGCCTCGTTATGAGTCGTGCGATCCGTATGCGCGCCAGCCCCATCGCGAGTATCCCAAATCGATTCCGCAGTATGGTGAGGACGAGGAAGAGGCGCCGTCGCGTTCGTCGAGTGTGATCAAGAAGATCCTCATTGTGCTGGCGATCTTCTTTGCCCTCTCGATTGTGTTTGCCATCGTGTCGGGCATGCTCAACAGGCGAGGGAGTTCAACGGCTGATACCACTGCCGAGCAAACCGAGTCCGCCTCGTCTAGCACTGTCGATCTGAGCGATATCCCGGGGCAGTACTGGTCCAACGCCAAGAAGCTCCTCAAGTCGCGCGGGGCCGATCTTTCGAATGCTGTGATTCTGACTGACGACGGCTCGACGCCTGTTGTCGATGCCAACTGGGTTGTTACTTCTGCCTACTATAACGACAACGGTAACCTCGAAATTCAGCTTACGCACAAGGATGGCTCGTCGGGCAATGCGTCCGGCGATCAAGGCACCACGGACAGCTCGAGCTCCAACACGCTGGAGGACCTGAGCAATAAGGCGCAGGAATTGGGAGACAAGGCGCAAGAGCTGGGCGATACGGCACAAAACCTGGGCGATACCGCGCAGAACTTGGGAGACATGGCGACGGATGCCTGGAACGCCCTACAAAACGGCATTTCGGGCGCACAGGGAAACTAGCGGCCGAGCGGCTAGAGCCTTAGCGGTGCAAACAAAAACGGGACGCAGGATCGCGTGACCGGGCGCATAGGCGCGCTGGTCGGCGGTCCTGCGTCCCGTTTTGCTGTCGATTACAGCTGCTCTGCCGGACGCTCGGGCGAGCTAAAGCCGGAGTCAAACGTGACGACGCATGATGCATCGGGCCTGCGCTCGTGCACGATGCGCGTGACGAGCCCCAGCAGCTCCTCGTCGGATATGTCAAAGCCGTCGGGACGCACCAGGTCAAACGAAACAAAGCCGTCGTGCTCGTGCAAGTCGTGGATGGAGAGTGCGGGGTCGATCTGCGCTACGCCGCGCTTGACCCAGCCGCGCAGGTCGTCACCGGTTGTTGCAATGGGGTCGCAGTGCAACGTGATGGCGATGCCCATCTGGCGTTTGATATCGTGTTCGATGGTGTCCAGGATCTCGTGGTGCTCAAAGGCATCGCCCTCGCCGGGCATTTCCACGTGTGCGCTGGCAAACTGACGGCCGGGGCCGTAGTCGTGCACCATGAGGTCGTGCGTGCCCAGGACCTGGGGGTACGACATGATCCTGTCGCGGATTTCCTGGACGAGCTTGGGGTCGGGCGCTTGTCCCAGCAGTGGGCTGATGGCGTCGCGCACCAGGCCCAGGCCGCTGATGCAGATGAAGATGCCCACGCCCAGGCCCGCCCAGCCATCGAGGTCAAAGCCGGTCGTCTGCGAAATAAGCGCCGCCACCAAGACCGAGCCCGAGGTGATGACGTCGTTTTTGGAGTCCTGCGCCGTGGCGATGAGCGTCTCCGAGTCGATGCGATCGCCCAGCGTGCGGTTGAACGCGGCCATCCAGAGCTTAACGAGCATGGATGTAGCCAGTGCCGCAAGGGAAACGAGCGTGTAGGCGGTGGGGGAGGGCTTGATGATCTTGGTAACGGACTCGAGCACCAGGTTGATGCCGACGGCACAAACGAGGACGGCGACAAACAGGCCGGCGAGGTATTCGTAGCGGCCGTGGCCATAGGGGTGACCTTCGTCAGCCGGGCGACTGGCAAGGCGGAATCCGAGCAGGCTCACAATGTTGCTCGACGCATCGGAGAGGTTGTTGAAGGCATCGGCGATAAGCGAGACGGAGCCGGCGAGCAGGCCCGCGATGCCCTTGGCTAGGCACAGGGTAATGTTGAGGCCAATGCAGATGAGGCTTGCGGCAAAGCCTGCGTTGGTGCGGCAAGTTGTATCGACCGGCTCGCCGTCGCTGCCGGGAACAAGCATATGTACCAGCCGATTTACAAATAGCATGGCGATCGTCCTCACAATCATGGTTAAGGGGATAGTGTAGCTTGCGCGGGCGCGCCGTGCGCCGATGCTCAGAAAATGCAGCAATGGTCTGCCCGCGTTAACGGGCGACGTGGGGTGAGCGGGTGCGTATCGCCCGGCGAGTATGGTTTCCCCGGCTCGTCGATGGGCGGAACGCGTTTCTGCGCTACCATTTGCACTAGTTATGACTGCAGCCGTGCCGCATGTGCAAACCGTGCGCCGCGGATTAATTGGAAGGGGAGCTATGGCGACGAGCGTTACGCCTGAAATCAACGGATACGAGCTGACCGATGATCAGGTTGGCAAGCTCCGCAGCTGGTGCAAGGGCAACGCGGGAGCGGCGTCGTCCGCGACGGGCGAGATGTTCGCGCGTCCGCTTGCTCCCGTACTCGTTGGCGGCGACCTGTTTATCTACTCGATGAGCCGAATGTTCTTTGAGTCCTATGGCGTGAGGCCGCTTGTTCTAATCGCGGAGAACGTCAAAATCGTGACGACGACCAAATTCGCCGAGATCATGTACGTTCGCGGTACCGATGACGAGCCCACGCTGCTCGGCGCCCTCAAGGCCGTCTCGGATGCCATTGCGCCCTGTGACCCGATGCTTCACGTTTTGGGTACGGGCGACTGGTATGCCCGCACGTTTGCTCGCAATGCGGAGCTGCTGCGCTCCTGGGGCTTTACCACGCCGTACTGCGACTACGACACGTTTGATTCCATTACGCAAAAAGGTATCTTCCAGGGTATTTGCGACGAGCTGGGCATCGCCCATCCAGGTACCTATGCCATGCCTTGCGACGAGTCGGTCGAGGCCGTTGACCCGTATGCCTGCCCATTTAGCTTCCCGGTCATTGCCAAACCTTCGAATTCAGCTGCCTGGCATTATGTCGAGTTTGACGGCAAAGCAAAGGTCATGACGGTTGACTCCGCGGAGGAACTCGCCCGCGTCTACTCGGCGCTTCGCCCTTCGTGCTACGACAAAGACCTGCTGGTTCAGGATATGATTCCCGGATTCGATGAGTCGCTCTATTCCATTACCTGTTTTGCCTGGAAGGGCAAGGTTGAGTTCTCTGTCTTGGGCCACGTGCTGCTGCAGGACCACGCACCCTCTGCCATTGGCAACCCGGTCGTGATCGTGGGCGATACGGAGATGCCCGCATGGAAGGTCAATCTTCTAAACGATGCGAAGCGCTTCCTCGAGAAGGTCAACTATACGGGATTTGCCAACTTTGACGTTATGTACGACTCTCGTGATGGCTCGTATCGTTTCCTTGAGGTCAATGCCCGCCTGGGGCGCAACTCGTGGTACCTTTCGCTCGCGGGTATCGATCTGCCGCGCGTTATGGTCGATCACTGGATTGCCCCCGCATGCCTTGGAACGGAGCCGACGGCAACGTATGGTACCCAGGGCGAGCCCTCCCATGCGTCGCGCGCATTTACGTTCAAGATGGTTCCCGATGCCGTCATCAAGCGCTATGCTGCTTCTTGTGCCGATAAGGACTATGCGCTTTCGGACAAGGCGGATGAGTCGCCCGTTCTGTGTAAAGCGGACACACTTGAGCACAGGCTCTGGGGATGGATCACAAATATGAACCAGATTCGCAAGTTTAAGCGCTACGTTGGAGATGCCCGCAAGTAGCGAATAAGGTCCGGCCGCCAAGACGGCTTGGGACTTTATCGGTTGGTGCGACAAGTTGTATCGACCGGCTCGCGTTCGCTGCCGGGAATAAGCGTATGTACCAGCCGATTTACAAATAGCATGGCGTATCTTCTCGCATCCTCGCTTAAGGGGATGGTGCGGCTCGCATGGGCGCACCGTGCACCGATGCTCAGAAATTGCAGCAATGGGCTGCTGGAGCTAACGGCAGGGCTTCTTGTCCGACCGGGTGCTCCATTTTGGGCCACATGGGTATGGGCATGTGCCTGCCTGCCCGACATACTTAATGTCGACAGCCCCTGCGCAAAGGAGGACGTATCCATGGACGAGATGTTTGCCATTAAATGCCAAAACTGCGGCGGCCCCATGTACTCGCACCAGGCTAAACGCCGCTTTGAGTGTGCCTATTGCGGCACGGTCATCCCGTGGCAGGCCGATGCGGGGGAGCCCAAGAGCGCCCTGGGCATTCGCCATGCGTCGCTGACGGTTGTCGATGGGCTGCTTAAGCTCACCCACGTGTCGCAGCTTGAGCGCCCGGTGGACCCCGACTGGTATTTCTTTAATGCGTACTGGCGCAACCAGTCGGTTCTGGAGCATCTGCTGTGGGAAGACCGCGGCACGGCGCAGGAGTTCCAAGAAGCTACGCACGTGAGCATCCCGTGCCCCTTCTGCGGCGCGTCCTTTGAGGGGTCATCGACCCAGCGCGTGTTTGAGTGCCCGTCCTGCGGCAATAAGATCGGCGTTGCCGACCTGCTCAAGCCGGGGACGTTTAGCAAGCGCCTGACCATGGGCGTTGGCGCGGAGTATGTACCCGAGCAGGGTATTCCCTGCGAAATCTCACCGCAGCAGGCACGTGCCAACGCGCTGCAGCTGGTGCGCCAGTACCCCGACGCCTTTGCCGGGCACGACGTGGAAGACGCGATTCAAAACGACATGATGCTCTTCTATTTTCCTATGGCGCTCGCGGACCTGCGCATGATGGTGTCCTTCCCGGGCAAGGGACTGAGCAAGGAGACCCTGGTTTACTACGAGGTGCTCGACTGGGCGTATCCCAGGGCAAACTACCTGGATGTTCGTCTTATGGGCATTCTGGAGCCGTGGGACTTTGCCAAGGTTGGGCCGTTTGACCCGGCCATGCAGGAAGGCGACTTCCGCGTCGTCTCCGTCGATGCGTCTACCAAGGACCAGGTGGTCATTGATAAGCTGGCGCTCGACATTGCCGGCAACGATGCCGAGGCGGTGCTGGGGCTCAATAAAAAGAGCATCCGCACCTGGGCGCGCAAGACTCGCAAGCATAAGGACGGCCTGGTGATGGTACCGGTCTACTTTGTCGATCGCCCGGCGACGGACAGCCACGATGGCGAGCAGGTGCGCATCGCCGTGAACGGCCAGACGGGTCGCGCGGCCGCGGTGGTGTTTAGCGACAAGCGCGAAACGCACGTTGTGGCGCCGCTCAACCCGAGCCTGCATCTGTCCGGAGAAAGCACCGTGCATGCCACGCCCATCGAGGTCAAATACGTTAAGTCGCCGTTCCTGTACCAGATCGTGCGCCGTGGAGGCGGAGAGCAGCCGCGTCAGGTGGCAGCGGCAGTCGAGGGCTCCTACCGAGAAGAAAAGCCCAAACGCAAAGGATTGTTCGCAGTGATCTTTGGGAAGTAGGGGAGCGGTGCGGGACAGCGCGCGGTAGCGCGAGCTGTTCGTCGTGGTAGATCTAAATAAACGGTGGGACGGCTGCAAGAGAGCCTCCCTACCGGGTGAAATCGGGATGTGCCGCGGAACCTTTTCCTCAGTCGGTCAACTTTGGAAGCGCGGGCAACGCAGGTGCCACTGTCTTAAAGGGTCGGCTGCAACCGGCCCTTTTCTGCGGCAGCGGGGATTCGAATACCAACACGGTGTACGGCCCCACGGTGCTTTGCTCTGTGACGAACGGACCCATGACGGCGCATTCTGTAATCATCATTTATGCGGTCCCTTAATCATTTGCGTTGACTGACATTGTCTTCGTTGAAGGCGTGTCCTAAAACAAACACCGTTCCATCAGCTCTTTGCCGCGCAGGGTATCGATCCACTCCTGTGGAATTGCGTCGATGCCGTATGCCGTGCCGGCGAGGGCGCCTGCGACGGCTGCGGTGGTGCCGGTGTCGTCGCCCAGGTTGACGGCGGTAAGCACGCAATCTTCGTAGCCGCTAGTGTTGACGAAACACCAGGCGGCTGCCTTAAGAGTGTCGCGCACGAAGCCGCCGGACCTGATTTCGTGCTCGGGCACGTCTTTCAGCTGGAGCACCCATGAGGGAAGCGTGCCGTTCATCATGCTCCTCATCAGCTCGACAAATATGACGCATGCGTCGGTCGATGTTCTGTGAGCGTGCGTTATCGCGGAGACCTCGCAGATCTCGTCGTCAGTCGCGTCGACAAACGCCAGGGGAGCGATGCGCATGAGCGAGCCGTTGCCGTTGTCGCGCTCGCCGGAGCCTCTTTTGCCGGTACGCAAGGCGCGGGCGGTCGTGCCGCCGTAATCGAAAACGCCGTCGATCGTATACTCGCCACGGGCAATCCAGCTTACGAACTTGTCGCGCATGTCTGCGGTGTCGATATGCCCGAGCTCTCTAATCGAGTCGCAGGTAGCAAGCGTCATAGAAGTGTCGTCGCTCCAGGTGCCGGCGGGCTGCCCATGCGTGCCGTAGCCGATCATGTCCGTGCATTCGAACGTGCCGCGGGGCCTGAACTCGTAAGGAACGCCCAGCGCGTCGCCGACGGCAAGCCCGTAAATACAGTCGCGTAGCGTTGCCTTTGATGCCTCTGCCATGTATGACTCCTCCTGTGTCGAGCGATTAAGGATGCGTCGAATTTGTCTTCCTCCGCAATGGCGTATCTATTAACTGAACCATAAAGCCTCGCGCGGACACAAATCTAGATGCCTCCAACCGTCTTCGCGTGGGGGTCTCGGAATGACTAAAATGAGGAGTTAAAGGTAGTTTGCGCGAGTCCATGGGGAGCGATGCGTATGGACAACAACACTTTGCTGTTCCAGGACAAGGGTTCGGGCGGGTTTAAAGACGTCAAGATCTACCCTAACCGTATCGAGGTGCTCAAGAAGGGCACTTTCGGCGGCAAGCACACCGAGATTGTCTACCTTAAGGACATCACGGGGGTCAGCAGGATCAAGGGCCGCAATGTTTTTCTTCGCAACAGGCTGTTGACCGCCTGTGTCTTTAGCCTGAGCAGCCGCTCCCGGGCTCAGGAATTCGTCAACGTGCTCAATATGGTGATGTGACCGGGCGCTTTCGAACAAAAAACCGGGATGCAAGGAGTCGCACCTTGCATCCCGGCTGAGCTAAAACGGTGCTGCTGCATGCCGTTGGAGCTTTAGCGCTTGATCTCGATATCCTCGAGCTTGACGTCCATGGCCTCGGTCTTTGCCTCGGCGATGTCGTCGGCAAATTCCAGGGACTTCATCATGGTTTCGACGGCATCCTTGTGCTCCTCGACGTTGTCGATGCGCACGTAGACGCTGCCGCCGCCTGCTTCGGTGAAGTACTCAGTCGTCACGCCGCCCGAGTGTGTATAGGAAGCGTTGCGCCAAGTCTTGCCGTTGTACTTGACGGGGTCATTCTCGGTCCACTCAAAGCTGGCATTCCACTTTGCCTCGTAGTCGAACAGCTCGTCGGCGTTCTTGTCAGGATCGAAGACGGGGATGAAGCGATCGCTGGCGTGCTCGCTCTCGGTGAACTTAAACTGGGCCCTGTCGGCGGTATCGCCTGCGACGTCGGTGACCTCGACGCCCTCGGGGACCTCGACCTTAAACCAAATGAAGTCGGTCCTCATATCCACGGCTGGCTTTTCTGCTCCGCTGCCACCGCCACTGCCGGTAGCGCCGCCGCTTCCGCCACAGCCCACCAGGGCAACCGCGGCAAAGAGACTGATGCAGAGGGTGAGAATCGCAAAGGCCTTCTTTTTCATGGTCGTGTCCTCCTCGATCTGTAACCGCCCATGGATTACCTGCCTTTACTGTACGCGCGGACGGCTCGCTAGGGTGGGCCATGTGTCCCATTCTGGGTGCCGGATTTGCGCCGTTAAGTGGCAATATGTCCGGGCGCAAAAGAGGGGAGAGCCGGAGCTACCGGCTCTCCCCGGGGTGAGGTGCCCGTTGTTTTATTGGGGCGCGTGTACGCGGGCGTGTGCGGGATTCGGCTACTTGATCTCGATGCTCGAAATCTCGACTTCGCGTGCCTCGGAAACCGCTTCCGTCATGTCGTCGGGGAACTCGATGGAGTTGAGGAGCGCCTCGGCTTCTTGCTTATGCAGATCGAAGTTCGAGATGAGGACGTAGACACTTCCCGGCTCAACGTCGGTAAAGAGGAGTGTTGAGACGCCACTGTTGTCCTCGTACGTTCCGATGAGCCACGTCCTGCCGTTATACTCGACGGACCCGCCATCCTTCCACTGGAACGTATCGCCTTTCTTTTCTGCCTGGTCGGCGTGGGACTCCTCAGCTGTCAGCGCCTTTTTCCAAACGGGGATAAAGCGATCGGCCGAGCCGTTCTCGTCTTCGGGGAAAGTGAGCTGGACCCTGTCGGCATTCTTGCCGGCGGAGTCGCTTACGTCAACGCCCTCGGGCATCTCGACCTTAAACCAGATAAAGTCAGTCTTTTCGGCGACGGGGGCCTTTTCCTTGCCTTCGCTCTTTGAGGTGCTGCCGCCTCCGCCCGATGCGATCCCGCCGCAGCCGACAAGGGCAAACGCGGCAAAGAGGGCGATGCAAAGGGAAAGGATCGATAGGGTCTTTTTCTTCATGGTGGCGTCCTCCTTGTCTGCCGATGACATCACGGCGCCGCATGCTGTTGGGGTACTGATTACGCTGGCGGCGGATGTCTCTGTGTGCTGTGCGGCTTATGCCTCCGTTCATCGCTTGTGGCCGTTGCGCGGCCGTGCCCCAACGGGTTCCTTACTTATAGATATGCCCCAGCTTGTGCTGCCCGGGAGTCTCGAAAGGTGGGCCATATGTCCCATGTTTGCGATGGCGGGGGACGGTGCGCTTGTCGACGATTGGGTCGGACCGGAGTATTTTGCCCGCTAATGCCGCGAAGGCTTCCGTGGATTCTTTTGGGCAAAAAGAAGGTCCCGCACCTGTGGCGGTGCGGGACCTGTTGCTCTGCGGCCTAGTTGCAGGAGTGCGCTAGAAGATCGCTATTACTTGCGCATCTTAGAAGCGATCGCGCTGCCGGCGAAGCAGATGGCTGTCATGGAAAGCATAGCCATGATGACGTTTGCGGTGGAATCGCCCGTTCCGGGGAGCGTCTGCTTGTTGGTCTTGTCAGACTTGCTTGGCTTGTCGTCCTTGGGCTTTGCGGGTTTCTGCGGCTTGACGGGAAGCTTGTCGATCGACTCAGTCTTGGTCTGGGTCTCGAAGGCCTCGTTCTCGAAGGTGGCGGTGTAGGTGCCCTCGCCTTCCTTCTCGGTCGTGGCGGGGGTGGTCACCTTGTAGGCGGCCTTTACGGTCTCCTCCTCGACGTGGGACGTGTCGCGCTTGCAGGTGCGCTTGGCGGTGCAGTACCAGCTGCCGTCCTTCTGGGACCAGCTGTACTCGGGCTCTGCCCAGTCGTGGCCGAGGGCGGCGATCTTCTCAGCCTTGGTCTGGGTCTCGAAGGCGTCGCCGTCGAACTTGGCGGTGTAGACCGACTCGCCTTCCTCGAGGCAAGTGGCCGGGGTAGTCTTTACGGTGGCCTTCACGGTCTGCTCGTCGACGTGGGAGGCGTCGCGCTTGCAGACGCGCTTGGCGGTGCAGTACCAGTTGCCGCTCTTCTCGTTCCAGGAATACTCGGGCGCGCCCCAGTCGTGGCCGAGAACGCCGAGGGCGACGGTACGCTTCTGAGCCTCGAAGGCCTCGTTCTCGAAGGCTGCGGTGTAGACGGACTTGCCGGCCTTGGTGCAGGTCGCCGGGGTGGTCTCGACGGAGGCCTTCACGGTCTCCTCCTCGACGTGGCTCGCGTCGCGCTTGCAGACGCGCTTGGCGGTGCAGAACCACTCGCCGTCCTGCTTGGTCCAGCTGTACTTCGGCTTTCCCCAGTCATGGCCGAGAACGCCGAGGATCACGGTCTTGGTCTGGGTCTCAAATGCCTTGTTGCTAAAGGTTGCGGTGTAGATGTCCTTACCGGGGACATCGCAGGTCGACTTGATAGCATGCTCGACCGTTACTTTTACAGTCTCCTTCTCGACGTGGGACGCGTCGCGCTTGCAGGTGCGCTTGGCGGTGCAGAACCACTCGCCGTCCTGCTTGGTCCAGCTGTACTCGGGCGCGCCCCAGTCGTGGCCGAGAACGCCGAGGGCGACGGTACGCTTCTGAGCCTCGAAGGCCTCGTTCTCGAAGGCTGCGGTGTAGACGGACTTGCCGGCCTTGGTGCAGGTCGCCGGGGTGGTCTCGACGGAGGCCTTCACGGTCTCCTCCTCGACGTGGCTCGCGTCGCGCTTGCAGACGCGCTTGGCGGTGCAGAACCACTCGCCGTCCTGCTTGGTTCCAGCTGTACTTCGGCTTTCCCCAGTCATGGCCGATGGGGTCGAGGGATTTGGTCATGGTCTGAGGCTCAAAGCACTTGTGCTTAAAGGTTGCGGTGTAGGTCCTCTCGCCCTTCTCGGTGCAATCGGTCTTGTCCACGAAGGTCGCCTTTACGGTCTCCTCGATCGGCCAACCGCAGTAGCCGCACTTGGCGTGGCCGGTGCAATACCAGTCCCCGCCTTCCTGCGTCCAGACACAATCTTTCTGGTCTACGAAATAATCCTCATTCTGACCGTCAGTGTAGGAATGGGTCTTCATTGCGCCCAGAGTCCACACCAACTCGTCGTCGAAGTACACATCAGAGTGACCAGAGTTGTAAGTCGATTTGCCACCAAAACCAAACAACTGAGAACAAGTCTTGATATCACGCCCGGCCGTTACAGTGTTGGCGCCCTTGAACTTGATGATGTACTTGAATGAACCCATATTGGAGTCATTGATGTTAAGAGCCTGCTTGCCCTTACTATCATTCGAGTTGAACGTGCAGTTATTCACGTTGACGTAGATGTCATGGCTGCCCGCGCCGTAATCGGTGTAGACGTTGATAACCTTGCCGCTGGCGTTGAAGGTGCAGCTATCAAACGTCATGGTCGGCGAGCTGTATGTCCAGATGGCGTAGTCGCCGTTTGGGGCGTTGAAGGTCGTGTTCTTGAACTTGGCGGACTCGTAGCCCCAGTAGAACGTCTTGCCGTTGACGACGCAGCCGTCGAGCACGGTCTTGTTGGCGCGAATGAAGCCGAGGTAGTCGGCACTGCCGGAACGCATCGTCATGTTCCTGAACGTAACGGTACCGGCACCGTCAAACGAATAGTCGCCATTATACTCGGTGCCATAGTTTGCAGGATCGGGCACAATTGCACCGATGTTCCATGCGGTCTTGTCCGTGCCCAGACCCTCAAAGGTAAGGTCCTTGCCCTTGGTGAGACCCTCAGACTTCTCGCCGTAGAGGGTGTAGTTGCCCTTGCCGAGCTTAATGGTGTCGCCGCTCTGCGCCGCGGCGGTAGCGGACTTAATATCATTGTAGGTCACACCGGTGGGTTTACCGTCGTGTTCAATGGTGATCGATACGGTAGTAATCGGTCCGGCAACGTCGTCTGCAAAAGCAGGCGATGCAACGCCCATCGTGATGAGCGCAACGGCAAACAGCGCTGCGGCCGCACGAGAGGCCGTTTTCAAAAACGACTTCATGCTGAGACTCCTTCCAGTCCAAAAGTATAAAATCAACATAAATATTATAGCGCTTCTGACATTACTAAATCCCTATTTCGCGCCTGTATCGGTGCGCCAATCTTTCTCGCGCTTCTTGCATTTTTATTCCGCATACCTGCAACTTTGTTGCATCGGACTGCGCAACAAAGATGCATTTGATTTGCCGGTGTGGTTTGCGCGATGGCACTTGGCGTGTCTATGGCCCAATGGGCTGGGTGCAAGATTGACCTTGACAGGGGATCGGGATTGATCGCTTGGCGATAGACGCAGCGATGTTGCGCCTATCGCCCGCCATAGAAAAGAGCGATAACTGGGCGCACTGACGCGAATGCTCTTATGGGCTAGACTAGGCACCACGAAATATACGATGCGTTCGGGCGGCGCCGACTGTCCGATTAGCTTGGCAAGCATTGAGGGTGCATGCGTATGAGCCAAGAGATGATGGATAAGACTTGTCGCGGTTTTGCCGAGGCGCTTGCCGCGCGCGAGCCGGTTCCCGGCGGCGGTAGCGCAAGCGCCTTTGTAGGCGCGCTGGGCGCCTCGCTTTGCGGGATGGTCGCGCGCTACGGGGCGACCAATCCCGCGCTTGCCGATCGCGCAGGCGATTTGACGCGTGCATTTGCCCAGGCAGACGAGTTGGCGCAGGAGCTAGTGGGCCTGGTTGCCGAGGATGTTCGTGCGTACGGCCAGGTGTCTGCGGCATACGGTATTCCGCGCGAGGACCCGACTCGACCGGTTGCGATTCAGGATGCGTTGCACGTGGCCGCCATGCCGCCGTATCGCATCATGGACACCTGTGGGCGCGCACTGGCGCTGCTCGAGGACATGGCAGACAAAGGCTCGCGCCAACTGCTGTCCGACGTGGCGTGCGGTGCCGTGTTCTGCCGCGCCGCCATGCAGGGTGCGAGCCTGACGCTCTTTGCCAACACCACATCTATGAAAGACCGGGCGCGCGCCGAGGAGCTCGAGGCGGCGTGCGATGAGCTGCTGGATACGTGGCTGCCGCGCGCCGATGCGCTGGCGCGCCGTGCTGCCGACGCCGCAAGGAGGAGAGGATAGCCATGGCCGAGCTGCTCAAGGGTGCTCCCGTTGCCCGCGCTTTGACCGAGGAACTCGCTGCTCGCTGCGCCGCCCTGCGCGAACAGGGCATCGTGCCGACGCTGGTCATCGTTCGCGTGGGCGAGCGCGAGGACGACCTGTCCTACGAGCGCGGCGCCCTCAAGCGCTGCGAGAAGGTTGGCATTGAGGCTCGCCGAGTCTTGCTTCCTGCCGATGTTTCGCAGGATGAGCTGCTGGCGGCTATTAAGGACATCAATGCCGACCTGGCTGTTCACGGCTGCCTGATGTTTCGCCCGCTGCCCGCTGGGCTTGACGAGGGTGCGGTTGCCGCGGCACTCGATCCCGCCAAAGATGTTGACTCCATGACGCCGGCCTCGCTGCTCACCACGCTTTCGGGTCGTGGCGAGGGCTTTGCTCCCTGCACGGCCGAGGCCGTGTTGGCGTTGCTTGATCATTACGGCGTTGAGCTGGATGGGGCCAAGGTCGCGGTCGTCGGTCGGTCGCTGGTGATTGGCCGTCCCGTAGCCGCCATGCTTACGGCTCGCAATGCCACGGTGACGACGTGCCATACGCATACGCGCGACTTGGCTGCTGAGTGCCGTGCAGCTGATATTGTGGTTGCGGCCGTTGGACGCGCGCGCACGATTGGCGCGGATGCGGTTCGCGAGGGCCAGACGATCATCGATGTTGGCATTAATTGGGACGAGGCCGCTGGCAAGCTGGTCGGGGACGTGGATTTTGATGCTGCGGAACCGATCGTTGGCACAATTACTCCCGTGCCGGGCGGCGTGGGGGCTGTAACGACGGCGATTCTCGCCAAGCACGTGATCGAGGCGGCAGAGCGCGCATCGAAATAGGCGTTTTTGCCCACTGGGGTTGACGAGGTCGCGGTTTCGCCCAATTTGTGCCGAAGCGATACACTGTTACCGTTTGATTTCTTCGCTCAAGGAGGATGCGCATGCCGTGCACAACGATTTTGGTTGGTAAGAACGCGAGCTACGACGGGTCGACGCTGGTCGCCCGCAACGAGGACTCGTCCAACGGGGTATTTGAGCCCAAGCGCATGCGCGTGGTGCATCCCGACGAGCAGCCGCGCGTCTACACGAGTGTCCTGAGCCACCTGACCGTTGAGCTGCCCGACAATCCCATGCGTTACACAAGCGTCCCCGACGTTGTCCCGGGTCATGGCATTTGGGCCGAGGCCGGCTTCAACGAGCTCAATGTTGGCATGTCCGCAACCGAGACGCTCACCACCAACGAGCGCGTCCGCGGCGCCGATCCGCTCATGGACTACGTGCCCGCCAAGGGCAACGAGGGCGAGGACGGCTATGTCCCGGCCCAGCCTGGCGGACTGGGCGAGGAGGATATGGTGACCCTGGTGCTGCCGTACGCCAAGTCCGCCCGCGACGGCGTGCGTATCCTGGGCGACCTGCTCGAGCGTTACGGCACCTACGAGAACAACGGCGTCGCCTTTAGTGACGTTGACGAGATCTGGTGGCTCGAGACCATCGGCGGCCACCATTGGATCGCCAAGCGCGTGCCCGATGATGCCTATGTGACCATGCCTAACCAGCTGGGTATCGATAGCTTTGACCTGGACGATGCCGAGGGCGCCCAGGCAGACCACATGTGCTCCGCCGACCTGCGCTCCTGGATGGCCGAGTGGCATCTGGACCTGACGCTGGGCGTCGAGGGAGACGGTCCCGCCGCGGTCTTTAACCCGCGCGAGGCCTTTGGCTCGCACAGTGACAGCGACCACGTCTACAACACGCCGCGCGCCTGGTATATGCAGCGCTGCCTCAACCCCAGTGATGTGTGGGACGGTCCCGACGCCGACTACACGCCCGAGAGCGACGACATCCCCTGGAGCCGCGTGCCCGAGCGCAAGGTGACTATCGAGGACATCAAGTACGTGCTTTCGAGCCACTACCAGGGCACGGAGTACGATTGCTACGGCAGCAAGGGCACGCCCGCCACGCGCGGTGCCTATCGTCCCATCGGTATCAACCGCAACAGTCAGCTCGCCGTGCTGCAGCTGCGCCCCTATGCGCAGCCGGCGTATCGCGCCGTGCAGTGGATGGCGTTTGGCTCCAACTCGTTTAACGCGCTTGTGCCGCTGTACGCCAACGTCGAGACCATGCCCGAGTACTATGCCGACACGCAGGCTCGTGTGACGTCCGAGAATTTCTATTGGGCAAATCGCCTGATCGGCGCCTTGGCCGATGTTCGCTTCCATGAGTGCGGCCGCGCGGTCGAGGATTATCAGGAGAAGGTCGGCGGCATGGGCCACAAGCAGATTCACGACGTTGACGCTGTCGTAGCCTCGCTGCCCGAGGCCGAGGTGTCTGCCGAGCTCGCCCGCGCCAACGAGGCCTTTGCCGAGCTCGTGCGCGTGGAGACCGATGCCCTGTTGGGCAAAGTGCTCTACACCACGAGCTGTGCCATGAAGAACTCTTTCGCGATGAACGACAACGTAAGGTAAAGATAACCTTGCAACGAGCGAGCGGGACAAACGCCGTCAAAGGCTTTGCCCCGCTCGATTTCTATCCCGGCGACAAACGATTTTGTGTCGTTCGCCCAATCTTGGGTACAAGAAGGCCATTGCAGTTGTTCACGATTGGAGCCAACCATGGTTATGAAATTCGATCAGCTTGTTAACGGTGCCATCAACGTGGGCTTCGGCGCCGCTGCCGTTGCCGTCGAGGGCGGCAAGAAGGTCCTCGACGACCTCAATACCAAGGGCGAGCAGGTGCGCAAGGACGCCGGCACCCCCGATATCGCCCGCAGCGTGTCCGACATGTTCGAGCAGGCCGGCGGCACCATCTCCGACCTCACCGAGCGCCTGGGCATGCAGGGCGAGACCGCGGCACAGCGCGTGCTCGACGAGCTCATCCTGGCCCGCGTCCGCGTTATGACCGCCCCTGAGCGTACGGCCTTCCTAGCACATGTGCGCGACATCGTCGATTCGGTCGAGGACAATGTGACCTCGGTGCCCGTCGAGTCTGTTGAGCCCGACGATGCAGAGGGCACCGAAGAGGCCGAGTAGCAGCGCAGATGGCAGATTCCACCACCGATAACAACAATCTAGATCCCTTGGGTGACGAGACGGCGGTTGTCGATGAGGTCGACGCCGCCGTCTCGGGCGCTCGCAAGAAACCGCGTGCTGTCGATATGGTCCCCGAGGAGCCCGACGCGATGGCGCCGGACGAGGAATACCAGCTCACGCCGGCGGGTCGTCGTGAGCGCATTGGGCAGATCGTTCGCCTGATCAAGAAGTACCGCGTATGGGATAACCTCACGCCGGTGCGCCTGCGTCGTCTGCTCGAAGAGCTCGGCCCCATGTTCGTTAAAATGGGACAGATTCTGGCCAACCGCTCCGAGATCTTGCCGCAGCGGTTTTGCGACGAGCTGCGCCGTCTGCGCTCCGACGTAGAGCCGGTGCCGTATGAGGTAGTGCTCCGCTGTCTGGAAGAGGAATACGGCCAGCGCCTGGGGCAGATGTTCGACGCGATCGACCCCAACCCGCTCGGAAGCGCATCGCTCGCGCAGGTGCACCGCGCCCGCCTGGTGACAGGCGAGGACGTGGCCGTTAAGGTGCAGCGCCCCGGCGCGCAACAGGTCATGGCGCAGGACATCGACATCATCCGTTCGGTGGTGCGCATCGTTTCCAAGTTCGTCAACACCGATCAGTTTGTTGACCTGCACGGTGTGGTCGAGGAGCTGTGGACCTCGTTTCGCGAGGAGACCAACTTTTTGGCCGAGGCCAAAAACCTCAACGATTTCTATGACTTCCACAAAAGCGTGCATGGCGTGTCGTGTCCCAAGTCCTATCTGGATCTGTGCACCGAGCACGTCGTGGTCATGGACTACATCGACGGCATCTCCATTGCCGATCCCGAGCGCCTGGTGGCCGAGGGCTATGACCTGGAAAAGATCGGCTCGGCGATCGTCGAGGACTATTCGACGCAGGTGCTCGACGACGGCTTTTTCCATGCCGACCCGCATGCGGGAAACATCATCCTCAAGGACGGCATTGTCTACTTTATTGACCTGGGCATGGTCGGGCGCATGTCGAGCCACGACCGCGGTATCGTCAAGGATATGATCTTTGCCGTGGCCGAGGGCGATGTGCCCAAGCTCAAGGATTCGCTCATGCGTTTTGCCGTGACGCGCGGTGATTCGGCCGAGCTCGATCATTCGGCCTTTTTGTCCGATTTGGACTTTATCGTAGCCGACTTTGCAGGACTCGATCTTAAGGACCTGGATATCGGCGAGTTTTTGACCTCGCTGCTAAACCTGGCGCGCAAAAACGACGTTGAGCTGCCGAGTGTGGTGACGATGTTCGCCCGCGGCATGGTGACGCTCGAGGGCCTACTGACCGAGTACATGCCCAACGTCAACATGATCCAGATCATCCAGACGCACATCAAAAACGAGAAGAGCGCCTATGCGCGCGTCCGCGAAATGGGGCGCGATCTTGCCGCGAGCAGCTATCGCGCGGCAAAAGGCTCGCTCGAGGCGGCCGAGTATCTGGGCTTGGCGTCGCGCATGCTCACGCGCGGTCAGCTTAAGGTAAACACGCAGATCATGAGCAGCGATAAGGCGCTGCGGCAGCTGGGCGGAATTATCGACCGCATGTCGATGGCAATTGTGATTGCCGGCCTGTTTATCGGTTCGTCGGTGGTGTACTACGCGCGCATCGAGCCGGTTGTGTTCGGTATCCCGGTCATTGGCTTTATGGGCTATGTGAGTGCGCTGGTGCTGGCGCTTATGCTGGGCCGCGAGATCTGGCGCAACAGCCACGGCGGCAAGCGTTAGCGATTTCCTGGGGTCGGGGGAAACGGATCATTTTGCCTTGCGTCGCGCCGGCGTGGGCTGGTCCGAACAAAACTATGCCGGTTTACGGGGCTGGAGTGCCGAACCTCGAGCATACCGAAATTCGCGCTTTTAAAACCGCAGGTAGATGAGTCGTTGATTTTCGAAAATGGTTGATATGGTTGCGAAGTGCTGAATCAGCCCCGTAATCCGGCATAGTTTTGAAACGAGCTGTTCTTGCAAGGTCCGACGACAGTCCTCCCTATCGCAAACCATAGCTTTTACCTTGGGCTTCGCCTGTGTGCGGGGCCCTTTTGCGTGCTACCATATCGACAGTAATAATCGATGGCCTAGATGGTGGTGCGGAGACGCACGAATGCGCGGTTTTCCTGCGTGTTTGGGAGAATCGGGGTGCAAGTCCCCGGCTGTACCAGTAACCGTAATTCCTCTTGGCCCGGGATGGTCACGTCGCAGATCGGACGGCGCGCCCGGGTCGGTAAGGTTAAGTCGGATCGCCTCCCATCTTGCACGCGACCGTGGCGCATGCCGCCGGTACGCGTTGGGCTCTGGAGGGAAGGGGGACCCCGATGGGGGTACTCGAGCGCAATGTGCGCGATGACGTGGGGCAGCCGCTGGGCAATGCTCCAAGTGCAGACAATGGGGGACAAATGGATATGTTTGAGGACGAGCGTGAGCGCGCCTCGTTGCATCGCCGTGGCGCGATTGCACGCGGTGTAGCCAAGCGCGGCCTGGTGGCATTCCTGGCCTTCGCGATGGCCTTTAGCACCACACCGGCTCAGCTGTGGGCCGAGGGCGCCGAGGGCATTGCCGAGGCTGTGGCTCAGGCTGCGACGTTGAGTGAGGGCGCGGGGGCCGCGGACGGTGCTGCCGACGGTGTCGTTTCTGAAACCGGCTCTAACGCGAGCGATGCGTCGGCCAACGATGGCACTTCGACGAATGACGCAGATAGTAACGGCGTAGCGTCGGACGATTCTGCCGCAGTCGAGGCTTCTACTACTTCGCCGGATTCATCCGAACAGAACGTCAAAAGCGTTGCAGCCGCTTCCGATGAGGCTGAATCTCAGCCTACCGAAGCCGCAAGCCAAGAGGTCTCGGCCACGTGCTCCGTCGTCGGCACCGACGCCAAGGGCGCCCAGCAGACCTGGGCCGCCGCCCAGCAGATCACGCTGAAGGAGGGCTCGACCGCGGCCGACCTCTCCGAGCAGCTCTTCAAGCGGGCCGGCCTCAAGGCCGACTACGACCCCAACGGCCCCTGGGGCTGGGCGCTCAACACGATCACGTCGCCTTTCGATAAGGACCGCAAGCTCGGCTACGACTCGGCGACCGGCGCGTACTGGCAGCTGTTCGTCAACGGCAGCGCCTCCGAGGTCGGCGCGGGCGGCTACACTCTCAAGGACGGCGACTCCGTCGTCTGGTGCTACTCGAAGTACGGCGACCCCGCGCCTGTCGCTCAGGTCTCGGCCACGTGCTCCGTCGTCGGCACCGACGCCAAGGGCGCCCAGCAGACCTGGGCCGCCGCCCAGCAGATCACGCTGAAGGAGGGCTCGACCGCGGCCGACCTCTCCGAGCAGCTCTTCAA